>JBHPIW010000015.1:0-67751 GCA_042568495.1 Fidelibacterota bacterium
GGAAACTATCCACCAAAACTCACCAGCAAACAAAATTGACTCACTAGGATCCTGATGAATACCAAGTGAGATCCAGGAGATTATCTCTGATATATGGTGGGCATATCCCTGCCCTTATAAGCCAACTATCAAGATAACCTTAGGCGTATCATTGGTTAATCCATTAGCAGAGGCAACACAGAAATAGTTGCTGGGTTGGCAATAATTCCCAAATCATTCCTTAAGAACAGTGTACGTCCCCTTGAATTCCTGATTCCGGACCTCAATCACCGCCTTCCCATCGGGTTCTGGTCTAAATTCTATGGCCGCCCTGCCATTCGCCATCTCAATCACGTCACTGTTCGTGGGCGTGCCGTACCCAACGATTAACGAACCATCCCCTGAGTGGGAGAAGTAAATCCGACCGTTATAATCTAGACACCGCAAACCTGCCTTATCTAACATTAGAGCCTCTATGAGGAGATTACCATTCGCTAACTCACTGGCCGATAATACAATCTCTGCGGGCTTGGCAGCTCTCTGGAAGCGATAATTGATACTCACAGAATCCGCCGCAGTCTGGTTCCCCGACGAATAGCCCACGGCTTTCAATTCATTTAGGTCCTCCCTGAAAGTCACATCCCAATGCAATCCCATGGCGGGGAAGTCATTCACATCACGCTGTCGTCTTCCCAGACTCTGGTCGTTCAGTAAGAGCTCCACCTCTTCACAGTTGCTGTAAACAGATATTTGCCGCGGTTTACCCGATGGTCCTTCCCGCTCTGTCCATGTGTGCGACTCGATGTAGCAGAATTGCGGTGATTCAGTCCAGTAGCTCTTGAAGACATAATAGGCATCCTTGGGATTCCCGGCTCGGTCCACGAGGCCTTTCTGATTAATGTACGGAATGGGATTTTCCGGTCGTAGCGGTGTGCCGAAGTCCTTGAATGCCCATTGGGCGTTGCCTGTTAACCACTCAGCCTGCTCCGCGATATGGAGATGCCAGTCGAACAGATCCACGATATAGTTCTCGCTCCAGTCCCCGTACCTGGCAATATTTTTAACTTGCACCTGGTTTTCGGCCTCTTCCCAACCATCGGGATCAATGACACCTTCACCGCTGATTGGATTCTCCACGTGCCGTGCCGTATGGCTGGCGCCTCCATACTCCGCATGAAAGAAGTGGGAATAGTCATCCTTCGCCTGGGTTATAGCCTTTTCATAATTCGTATACACACCTGAATACCATCCCGCCCAAATGGAGGGCGAAAAGACATCCACAATATCCGCACCTTCATAGAACTTGCGTACTGCGGTAGGACGATATGGATCGAGTTCATGAGCGATATCGTTCAATTCCGAAAGGAATCCCCTGAGATCGTCTATATCACCGCCACCAGGGAAATCGGGCAGCCAATAGATCTCATTCCCCAACGACCACATGATAATACTCGGGTGGTTCATGTTCTGATCAATCATTTCCTTGAGCATGCGTTTGGTATTCCCTTCCCATTCCGCATCTCCTTTTCCGCCCCGGCACCAGGGGAGCTCATCCCATACCAGCAGACCCAATTCATCGCATGCACGATAGATCTCAGGATCCTGGGGGTAATGAGCCAGCCGGACGAAATTGGCGCCCATTTCCTTGATCATCCTGATGTCTTTTCTATGAAGGCTGTCCGAAAGGGCATTTCCCAATCCAGCATAGTCCTCATGCCGGTGTGTACCGCGCAGCAGGAGACGCTCGTCGTTCAGGTAGAACGCACCGTGCTCCCTGAATTCGAACCACCGATAGCCGATTTTCTCCCGAATGAAATCTTTTGCGTCATGACCTCCCCCCAGTGCAACATCAACGGTGTAGAGAATGGGCGAATCAGGCGACCACAGAGACGGGTGTTTTAATTCGGGCATGCTGAGCGTGATGACGTTGGTTCCCGGCCGCAATGTACGGGTAGTCGAATCCCCAACTAATCCTCCTTCTTCTCGATTTTGGACCATTGCAGTTAGAGATTCCTTGCTCCTTTTCCCGGTTTTATTCTCTACATAGATCTTGATATCAGTTTGAGCTACCTCGTTAGTTACTTGTGGTGTGGTAACCTCCAGTTTATCGATGTAGATCGCCGGCAGAACCTGCAGCCATACATCACGGTTGATGCCCCCATAGATGAAGAAGTCCGATTTCTGGGAGGGAATAACGTCGGGATTATAGGAGTTATCCACCCTGACATGGATTGTATTCATTGTTCCGACTTCCAGTTGCTCGGTGATATCCACCTCGAAGCCAAGGTATCCTCCTACGTGTCCACCTGCATACTTGCTATTCACGAAGACTTCGGCCGAGATATTTGCACCCTCAAAAACCAGCCTGATCCGCTGCTGATCTTGCAACTCCGGGACGAACAGTCGCCTTTCGTACCAACTGGCATCGCGCCGGTACCCCGGCTCCTGGTCCACCGCATCGAAGGCATTCCACGTGTGCGGCAGCTCGACTTTGATCCATGGTTTCGTCGCCAGATGCAGCTGATTCACACTGGCGATGTTCTCCTCCAGGTAGTACCACTGATCATTAAACCGGTGGAGTTGACGTCCCCCTTCCATCTTTATCGGATTCAGCCATTTGTTCAGCTTCCAGATGCGCCAGATAGTATCTATCAGGAAATAATCACCAGCAGGGAAAGACTCATCGACCCCCCACTGATTGTGATAATGATAAATGGTGTGAAGCAGGATACCTTCCTCTGCTGACCGTACGCTCTCCGTGAACAGGTAGTTGTCCACCAGCGACCGGACGATCTTGCCCCCGGACGAGCCATATTTCTCGCTGTTCTCCTTGGTAGTCTCAACTTCCGCTAGCAGTAGCAAACCGGAAGCCGCGATCGCCCCCGCCGAAGCATCCCGCAGCACGCTTTCTCCTGACAGGTCCAGGTCCCAGTAGGGTACTTGATCCTCCGGCAGGTGATTAAGCAGATAATCAGCCATCCGTCTTGCCACGACCAGAAACCGGCGGTCACCCGTCCTGCGATAGACGTTGGCAAAGCCGTAGATGCCCCAGGCCTGCCCCCGTGCCCAGGTTGATTCATCCGCATATCCCTGGTGGGTCCGCTTCTTCTCAACGGCCCCGGTGGCAGGATCAAATTCCACCACATGATAGGAGGAGCCGTTCGCTCGCACACTTTCGTTCATGGTCGTGATCGCGTGCCGATAGGCGATATCATAATAATCACGGTTGCCCGTAGCCTCAGAAGCCCAGAACAGCAGTTCTAGATTCATCATGGTATCGATGATCATCCATCCAGCCCGATCATCCGAGCCCAACTCTCCCCATGCTCGCAGGAACTTGCCCTTCTTATTATATCTCTTGGCCAACATGTCAGCAGCCTGGATTCCGGCGGTACGATACTTTTCATCTCCGGTATGCTGATATGCCCGTACGATCGTGGGCAGAAAGATGAATCCCATATCATGGGTGTAGTTAATGGTTGCATGGGGGAGCAAGGCGTCCGCATGGGCCAGGGCTCGGTCCATCAATTCCTGGTCCTCCGTAATCTCATACATATGCCACAACTCACCGCCAATGAACCCCGTCAACCAGTTCACTTTGTTTCGGAATGTCCAAACACCATCTTGCGTGAATTCCGGAAAGCGCCCCTGAAAGATCTCATGCTTCCGGAGCAGCTGGGCCTTGATGGCCTCGATTTTTTCTCGGGGTAGTTCATCCCCATATGCTAGCGCGAGAACCAGCACCCCCATAAGAAGTATCTTAAATAACTTCATAATCCTTAATCCGATCACTTCTTTTCACAGAGCCTTACGGGAGTCAGCTATCCAGCCACAGGATAGGCTGCCTGAGTGGATAATTCCTGATCACTTCCCTATCACTCGGATCGGGATTCAGCGTACTCCAGAGTTCAATGTAATCACTATTCCGATATGCAAGCCCGGCAAATAGCAGGCTGATCTGCCGGATGGGGAACTTGTCGAAATACATGACGTCCTGCGGATACGGCCAGCTTGCCTTATCGACAATGTAGGGAACCATGAACTCCATCGCTTGGTGCATCCCAGCTCCCCCGGGTGTGCTGAATTCCCACAGATTATCTTCTGCGGTTGTTAGCACTTGGCAAATAGCTGTCAGGATATCCAGGTTGAACAGGGAGTAACTGTAAGGCTTCGTCCGTGCCAGTTCTAGTGGAAAGCTCCCGTCTGACGCGATCTGGTTCTGTACCAGGACGGTCTCGAACCGCTCCCGGCAATAGTCCAAGGCCTGCTCATCACCCACCAATTGCGCAAAGGCACTTACCTGCAGAACCCAGCATGAGCCGTGATTATTGACCCGTTCCCGCTCATCAATACCGTACTCGTGGGTTGTCATCCAGTAGAGGTAATCGGTGAACCAGGCTTTCAAACTTTCCACGTCCTTCTGCGGTATCATACCTGCTTCTGCCAGCACCTTAATAGACCGGGCTACCTCAATCAAATGGATGGTATCGATGATCCCCACTCCTCGACCTGTCACACGACCTTTGATTGCTTGGGCATATAACAAATGAGGATTCATCCTCGTCTCATCATCGATGAACCAGGCACTCAGATGTTCCATGGCATGTGTAGCATAGGTCTCATCGTTGGTTACCATGAACGCCGCTGTAAACGTCGGTACGATCTGGCTAAGCCTCACCATCACCCGTCGGTGTGCATCGAAATTGTCAGGATTGGACATCCCATCCCTCCGGATATAGGGTCCTTCAGGATCCTCGGGATTAGGCCACCAGTAATCGCCCTCAGAGTAGAAGTCATGCATTCCACCTGCGGATCGGGAGGCAGGGAACGCGGTTATGGTCAGGGGCTTTTCCTCCAAGTACCTATCGGCCGCCTGTACTATCCGCTCACGATCAATATCGGCGATATTTATTTTAATGTTGGGCTGCGACTTCTGACAGCCAGCACCCATGATCAGGATACAAATCCATACTAAAAAAGAATGGACTTGAATTATGCGCACTCGATTAGTTGACCCGTAAATGCTATACCTCCAACTCTTTCGGTTCATGGGAAGCACATCCGCAAAACGAATTCACTCCGCTGGGACAATCTGTCCGTTGAGGCGATTCTTCACAAAGGGTATATCAATTTTACATTCCACATGGGCAGATCGATTTCCGGGATATCCAGCAAGCGATCACTGTAGGCTGGCTCCTTGAACTTCTCCGCTGCAAGCCTCATAAGAAAATCAAGGTTCACCATATTCTTAGGTTCCCATCCCCGAATTTGTTCGTATGGCCAGGCTTGGCCCTCCAAGGAATGTGGAAGCAGATAATCCAACGCTGCTTTAAGTTTGCGGCCAGCTTCGGAATCAAGGCTCCATATATCAAGCCCAACCCGTTCTCCCAGAAGGGCCGTCAGGTAGAGTCCCTTCAGATTCATAACACTATAGGAATAGGAACGGGTACGGTGTAGTTCCAAGGGCTGACTGCCATCTGGCTTTATCTGCTTTTCAATGCGACGTTCGGGAACCGCAGCCAGAATGTCACGTGCGACGTCTTCATGCTCAGTGAACATGGCCAGGTGTGCTGCAGTGACATCATACCAGGTTCCGTGGTTATTCGGCGCTGCTGCCTCAGCCTGGCCCTTATCACTATCAAGGAGCCAATCGAGAAATGTATTATACCAACCTTGCAGGAGCCTCTGATCTTCCACGGTCCAACTTTCTGAGCCATGGAGTAAACCGACTACTTCCGCAATCCGTGAAAGAGACCGTGCCTCTATGATGCCGAAATTGCGCCCTTCAGATCTCCCGGGAATGGCTTGGCCATACTCCAGGTGGGGATTCATCCGGGTATCCGGTTCAATGAACCATATTCTGATCAATTCGGCTGCCCGGATTGCATAGGGCTCATGCCCGGTGTAAAAATATGTCGCCGCGAGCGTGATCACATTATCAGCAAGTAATCCCAGGGGTATGCGATCATATTCATTCCTTTCCGGATTGACCACACCATCCCTTCTCACGTACGGCAACCCATCAGGAGTACTGGGATCTGGCCACCAGTAAGGCGACAGGCTCATATAATCATGCTTATCCCCGCTGGGGGGAGTGAATAGTTTGTTTGTCACCGAGAATGGACCAGCCCTCAATGCCTGATCGGCGTCAGAGCGTAGCTGGTCGACCAACAGAGAGAGATCTCTATCTCCCGTCCGTACCTGCTGCCTAAGACTCAGAAGTGAGTCGGCATCATGGATAAAAACTCGCAGCTTCTGATCATCACCTTCAGCGGTTGAACCGCAGGACATGCCCGTAACCAGTAGTGCCAGAATGAAGGTAGTGGCTCGGAGTGCCTGGATCACATACCGATTCACTGCTCCAGCCAACATAACCATCCTGAGTATATGTTATGTGACGGCATGACGTTTATTTGAGGAGGACCATCTTCATGTTCCGGACCGCATTCTCACTATTCAAGTGAACCAGGTACACTCCGGATGGTGCATCCATTCCCTGAGACGTTCTTCCATCCCAGCTGACCACCTGTGTTCCCGCATCCATCCGGTGATCAGCCAGTCGAGCTATTTCCCTTCCCTGCAGGTCATAGATGACTAACCGTACTCGGGACATCACAGCTAACTCGAATCGAATGTGCGTTAGCGCGTTGAAAGGATTCGGATAGTTCTGATGTAGGGTGATCTCCTGCGGGATTGGGTCTCCATGCCTGATGCTGGTGATAGCTCCTGTCCGTTCAATCAGCTGGGCATAGTACAGCGAACGGGGATGCAATCCCGGATTGTTGCTGCCTTCGATATATCCCTCGGGCTCATCGAAAGAGGCGGGCGGCTTGGTACCGGTGATCTGCCCACCATTGGACAGGCAGCCGATGACATAGTTCTGTGCGGTGGGTGGCTTCTGAACGATGAGGTCACCATTGTTCATATCACATGCCCAGGCCACCGAATGAGCTGCCGCCCAGCCATGACTGGTCCCATAATGGCCGCGGTTATATAGACCCAACAGACGGGGATTGAGACCCGGCCTGGGACCGTCAAGTTCCACGTGATTATCAAATAACAGACCCATACTCCAACGCCGGTGGCCTTCACTGGAAGTATAGGCTCCTTGCGACGTACAATCAACGAACACACAGCCGGAAGTCCAACTGGTACCGTTGGAGACATAGTGGTGGCGTCCGTTCGTGGCGTGACAATCCTTGAATAGGATCAGTTGGGAGGCGGTATACACGTTGAAATTGTAACGCTTCCCGCCTTCGATGATCGAGATGGGATCAATCGCACGGCAATCTTCCACCGTTACACGGGTGGCGGTGTTGGTTCGTATCCCCGACAATACGAATCCTGACATGGTACAGCGCCGAACCCAGGCATCTTCGATCTGGTACAGGTCGATGGCGTTCCAGGGATGGTTCTCATCGGTAGGCCCGGCCGCTTCAATCTCGATGCGCAAATCCTCGATTCCAATTTGCTTACGCAGGTTGCCACGGGCATACTTGTAGATATAGGACTGAGATAAGCTGCGGATAAGGTGGTTGAACACCGGCGCATCGATGGTGATAGTTTTCCCTTCGATCGCCTGGATATAGCGGTTGAACACGATGGGTTGCGATCCCACTGTCCACGGTACATCCACACCCGGCTCTGCATCAGGTTCTCCGGAATGGGTACCCCCATAGTCGATGGCTTCAAGCCAGGCTGCGGTGCCGGGGTGATAGATGATGATATTATCTCCCACCGCATAGGCGCTGACGTCCGCAACCTCAAAGCTTCTTGAGCCCACCAGCACGCTGTCGCTGATGATATCAGTGGTGCTGTTTGGCACCGCGTCGCTCCACTTGGACGTTCCACCTCCTCCAGCAATCAACACGGTAGACCCGGGAGTAGTAGCTGTTGCCCATAGGATTGTATTCGTCACGGGATCATCCCCGTCCCCACTGCCGCGCAGTACTACCCCGTCGTAGCCCAGATTCATCGTGCCGCGTATCTCATAGGTGCCAGGCTCAAGCAGAAGCGCCCCCCGGAAACCATCTTCTCCTTCCTGGTAATTCAACACGATTTCAAATAACGCGTTATTGATATGCTGAGTGTTATCCCCCTCAATCGGTTGGATGGTTTTTACCACCGGGATATTGGGAATGGGCTCATTGCCATTTCTATAGCCAGCGTAGCTGAAGTCGGGAATCCGATTGCCCACTTCATCCGCGACATATACCAACGAATCATGCTCATCGTAGTACACGATCGACGATTCCCAGGCATCCTGGGCAACAAGACTGCCGAGGGCACCGAGTATTAGATAGCCACGCAGTGCAAGGTGACTGATAATATAACGCGCCTTATGTCGCACTGGTGATCACTCCAGATGGTATTATTTCAGGTAGAGCATACGAATTACTGCCTGCTGCCCGTCAATAAATAGGCGCCCCAAGTAGATACCCGAACTTAAATCCTGGGGGTGCCATCTGCAGACATACTCCCCCGCCGCCAGGTGCTGATCCAGCAGAATTGTCACCAGTTCTCCCTTCAGATTGAACACATCCAAGCTGACGTACCCCGCCTGATCCAGGTGAAATGGGATCACTGTGGAGGGATTGAATGGATTGGGATAATTCTGAGACAATCTGAAATCTTCTGGCTTGTCGTGATTATTCCGGGCAATAGCTGCAGGACCATCGCTTGCGTAGGGACCTACTTCATGCTCTGAGAGTGGATGACGGACAATTGGATCATGCGAATATTCATCGGCACCAACATCGCTTTGCATATCGCGGATCTGTCCATCCACATCTGCTTCGACATACGTATAATCTCCGACGGATGCATTGATAGCCGGGCTTGCGCTGCTCAGAATCCATAATCCCTCTGAAACGACCAGAAGAGGATCTGCTACTAATATCTCCGAAGGAGAGACAACGATCCCCAACGTAGCGCTCTCCATGGGATACATGATATTCCCCGACCAGGCGATATTCACAGGATCCGTAAAGAGGCTCACCAGGTTGTTTTGGGACCCGACCACAAGATTATTCGCCATAACGACATCGCGCGGTGGCTTACTATAGCTGCCATTATTCGTAAACCCGATCTCAATATTGTGCTCATTATTGACCAGGGTATTGAAAGCGATGATCGCTCGATTAATGCGCCAATGCTCCGATAGTGCATCACCGGTTTCAGCATCTCCATTGGTCAGCGTCAACGCGGCATCCCAGTTGTAGCCGGTTAGGCCTTCAAAATAGTTGTTATATATTTTGTGATCATCACCGTAAAGGCGGATACCACCAGTCCCGGCTTTGCCATCTCCTAAAAAGAAGTTGCCCTCAATAATATCACGATGGCCATGACGGAGTGAAAGGGTGCCTTGACATCTGCGAAAGGTGTTGTATCGAATGATGTTATCACACGTTTTTACCGATATGATTTCTGGATCACCATCACAAGATTCAAAAAGGTTGTATTCGATGACGCAGAAAGCACTCGACATGGACATCTGGCTCCAGCCGACACGGATCGTTTCCATTTCATCCGAGCGTGGACCAATATTGCGAAAATGATTATAGTCAATGGTATCATACTGCGAAGCCTGATAGACCGGATCAGCGCTTCCATCTAACGTGATGCAATTACCCGGATGGCTTTTGTTTTCAAAAAGGTTGTGATCGATCCGATTATGATGACTGGGCCGATAGGGATCATCCCAAACCCCGCCAATGTATACCCATTTCGATGAGCCATCTTCTGTCAGGCGAAATGTATTGCGTGTAATACGAATATTATTGCAGGCTTCCAACTTGATGGCTGAATACGCTGAAGTTGTAAAAACAAAACCCTTTATGACGACGTACTCGCATTTACGCAGATATATCTTCGAGTCTCCCGATAGTAAAGCCTGCCCTACATTCTGAGCCATGATGACCACCGGCTGATCGGAATTACCACCAGCGACCATATTAATACTGACATCATATACTCCATCCTGTACTACGATTATGTCACCTGAAATAGCATTCTCTACTGCATTCCTAAAATCATTTGATGAGGAGACGATATACGTTTGCGGTTCGGTGGTGTCGGGGACCACCTCCGCTCCCACAGTCATGTCCTGCAATATTCGAAATGTTTTCTCAAGTTCCGTTCCGGAAAGATCACCTGTCCAACCCAGGTTGATATATCCGGAAGGCAATTGCAGGGCTGCAGTGATCAATGTTTGTTCATAAAACAGGCTGTCGTCCGGCTCAAGTGAAATTGAACCATAAGCAGGCTGGATAACTGCAATGTTGTAAAGCGGCGGTGGATTTAGCGAATCAATACCTACATCCGCTCCAA
Organism: Fidelibacterota bacterium; assembly: GCA_042568495.1. Classification (GTDB taxonomy): domain Bacteria; phylum Fidelibacterota; class Marinisomatia; order SCGC-AAA003-L08; family TS1B11. The sequence continues at coordinate 10,309 of JBHPIW010000015.1, forward strand.
TCGTCATGTCGGTAACGATCATAAGCACTTTTTCCAACTCCGTGCCAGAGAGATCTCCCGTCCAGCCATAATTCATGTATCCGGTCGGTAGATTTAAGGTAGCCGTCACTGTCGTGCTATCCTCGAAGTCCGGTCCTTCCGGCTCCAGGGATATAGAGCCTACCTCCGGCTGGTTTATTATCACGGTATGTGTAATATACGGATCGGGGAAAGTCACTCCTTCAGGTGGATACGTTCCTACATAAAGATCATCCACCGTTGCATCTACTGATCCCGTATTGTCCATGGCCCCCAAGTTGAAAAGCAGCTGGTGATATTCCTTGATACCGACGGGACGGTTGCCACTTGCCGTTGGTGTATAACTCTCACGGAAGGAAACAGTCTGAGGCATGTTCCCATTCACTATGACCTGGTATACCTCTAGCTCATAGTCGACTTTCCCGCTGATACGATACCACTCATTTGTCTGATATGGAGCGATCCGGACTTTATGCCATCCATCATAGATTCGGATTGAACCAGTGTCGCTGGCTGGTATGGTGAAGTCAATTACAAAAGTTCTCTTGAGACTCGTTCCGAAAAGATCATAGCCGTTTATCGTAAATTCCTTGCCCGACGAAGTGTTGATCATAACGTACATATCAAAGTAGGTGATCCCAGTAACACCCTGTTCGGTTCCACTAAACGGTGTATGTTGAACTCGGAGTGTAGTTGAGCTGGTAGAGACGTTCAGACCGCGCGATCCATGATGTGCATAGGCTGTGTCATCCACAATAGTAGCTGACCCCGAAATGACCGACCACCATTCCTGGTCATTTATCGTTCCTAGTGAGTAGGCAGGAGACTCACTCTCCTCAAACGAAGTGTTTATTAGCGTCGTATCCGTAACACTCACTGCGCGTTGGCCATCGTTCGCTGCTGCCGGATATGCGCACAGCATTGTCATCAGAACTACTGCAGCCAGGTATCGGATTACGTTACCGATGGTATCCCCTTCGATTTAGTTCGTCAAATCCTTGTGCTATTTCAATAGAACCATTTTCTTAATGGCAACGAGATTCCCAGACCGCAATTGATAGAAATAGACACCGGATGATAACGTCGAGGCATCGAATTCCAACACATGTCGGCCAGCTTCGTAAGGCATATCCACCAACAGTGCAACCTGTTGACCGAGAAGATTGTAAATGCTCACTGTTGTCCATCCGTTATGGGGTAGATCGAAGGTGATCCGGGTTGCCGGATTGAACGGATTGGGATAATTCTGTAATAGTCTGAATGCTTGCGGCAGTTCACTGATTTGAGTAACGGGGATCTCCAGTGTCTCTCCCGACCACCTCAGATCACCCATGGCCTTGCCATCATCCGCCTGCCCCCTTACTGGTGACAGATCGGCCAAGGTGAAGTCGCCCGCCCGCCGGTTAGCATACAGCGGATCCTGCGCTATCATATGTGCTCCCACCGAAGCATCGCGTTCGGTCACCACCGCACCGGTTAGGAACAGGTTACTATAATCTATAGAGGCCAGCAGCCCGTACAGAGTGGCCGCGGGATAATCCATAGCCGTGTTACTGAAGATACAATTACGGATCATTGTATCATCCACTTGGTCCGGAGCGATAACCATCGAACCCTCGTAAGCACACGAATCAAAGGTGCAGTGGTTGATCCGGATTGTAGGCCCGGGTGTATAGGGTACGTCGTCCCCGCCGTAAATACTGATCGCTTCTTTCCGGGTGAGCCAGAAGGTTGAGTTAGTCACTTCGAGATAACCGGCGTTGAAATTGCCGCTACCGCCGGCCTCGTCTTTCAAGCGGATTCCCTCCTTGCCGCTGTTAGTGAACATACAATCGCGGAACAGTATCGTGTCGGCGTAGGTACCCGCATATGCCCGGAAGAAATTACCGTCATCTCCCAACATCACGTCGTGAAGATTGCAATCCCTGACTTTTAACGTGTACGTTTCCGTCATCGGATTGTCTTCGGTACGAATCAGATACTTGGCCGGCGTAGCGGTCCCTGCCATACCGTCCAGAGCTAGGCCCCGCAGAGTCAGACTCCCCCCATCCTTGATCACGAACAATGATCGTGTGGAAGCGGCAGGATCTGTCTGCCGGATGATGGGCTGCTCATCCAGCCCATTACCGGCCCGGATGGTGAGCGGGACAGTTATCAGTAGGTCGGTAGTATTGGCATACACGCCACCGTTGGTAACGAGCTCAATGGTGGCTCCCGGTTCCGCCTGTTCAATAGCCCATTTCAAGGAATCGATACCGGCGCCCACGGTGAGCACTTGCGGAGGTTCCACCGGCAGCGGCCACCAGTACGGCCCTACATCTTCGGGTGTGAGCGGCCGGTTGGTGATGGGCTGATCCGAGGACTCGTCAGCCCCGATATCCTTGGCCGTTTCGCGGGATTGCCCATCCATATCCACTGTAACGATGGGATAGTCTCCCACCGCCGAATCAATGACCACACTGGCCTCGGCCGGCCGCCAGAGGCCATCCTCTGACATCGCCAATTGGGGATCGGCCAGCTTGACACCTGGTATCGGGCTGATCCCCAATACTCCTGACATCACATTGCCCTCCCAGAGTGGCTCCTGCGGTGCATCCTCAACCGTGATGAGATAATAGCCTAAATCGGAATAAACAACGTTATTCGCCATCACCGGGCGGAGCGGTGGTAGCGAGCGTTCACTGTCTGCCCCCAATCCCAGCGTGATACTCTGGCGGCAGTTCACCAGTGTATTGAAGAGCACCTGTGCATCTTTGACCTGAAAATACTGATTAAGGGGTGAATCGACAACCCCATTCATCAAAGACACAGCAGACCTGAAACCCGTTCCCGCCAGGTCCTGGAAATAGTTGTTGTATACCTTGTGCCGTTCACCGATAATCCGCACACCCCCTGTCATGGACTTGTTATTCCCGATAAAGAAATTCCCCTCTACGGTGCAGTCATTCCCGTGGCGCAGGGTCAGCGTACCCTCACATTCATAGAAGGTATTGTGGCGATAGACATTAAAGCACGACTTGCTGGAAATAATCTCCGTCTCGCCATTGCAGCGTTCAAAGTAATTGTATTCCACCTTGGTATAGGAATCCGTGAGCGAATATGTGCTGGTTCCCACCCGGATCGTCTCGCCGCCATTAACACCCAGAGGTGGGCGGTACGCGAAATAATTATGATCGATAAGGTGATAGTTGGGTTGGCCGCCGTTGTAGTCCAGCCAAACGACCAAGGTGGTGCCTTCGTTGGTTTTGCCGCGCAGATAGCAGTGGTCCACCCGGTTGTGTGTGCCATAGATGGAAATCCATTTGTATTCCGTGTCATATGCAGGATTATAACTCACGATTGCCGTATTGGTCAGTCGGGAATGGTGAGCATAAGTCCCGGACCCATCCCGGAATTCGATCACCGCCTTGCGCGTGGTATATCCATCCTTGAAGTACAAACCATCCACGATCAGGTACTCTCCAGCGATCTGCAGGTACGATGTCCCCGACAGCACCACCTGGCCGGGTGTCTGGGCTCGAAGCAGGATTGGCTGTCCTTCCACGCCATCGGCGTGGAAGAATATTTCCGCATTCATCCAGCTTCCGTTGACCATGGTGAGGGTATCGCCCGGCACCACCGAGGCCAGCATGCTGTCGATTTGATCGGCGTTGGATACAAAATATTCGGCACCTGCGGCAGTTCCGAGGTAAAAGGTAAGCACCAGGAAAATGCCGGATTTGAACCTGCTCATGGCCGTATGCTGCTTGTTAACCACTGCTTTTTTGTCCGTGGATACGAGTATTTACTATTGTGTTATACGTTTAGAAAGAGAAATCGGCCGGATGAACACCGATAGTACTCACCCGGCCGATTCCAGTTTGGATCTATTTCACCAGCAGCATTTTCTTTACGGCTGTGAAATTACCCGACGTGATCCGGTAGATATAGATACCCGAGGCCAAACTCCGATCAGTGAGCGTAACCTCATAATAGCCCGCCGGTAGTTCTTCGTTTACCAGCCTGGCTATTTCGCGACCCAGGATATCATAGATCATGAGGGTGGTCATGCCCTGTTCTTTGAGCGCGAACTTGATCTTCGTCGTCGGGTTGAACGGATTCGGATAGTTCTGGCTCAAACTGTATTCCGTAGGCAATTGATCAGCCTCAATCCCGTGTGGTATCTTCGTGAACGCAGCTGTGATGCTCTTGTCTGCATCCATTGTTACCGTGGCGGGATTGGTAGAGCCGGTCAGATCACCACTCCAGGCGCTGAACTCCCATCCGGCATCAGGCACGGCAGTGGTCGTTACCACTGTGCCGGGAACGTAGAACTTGGCCATCGGCTCTGGATCGAGAGTTACCGCACCACTGTCTCCAACCGTCAAGCTGAACGTATGGTACACAGCAACATTCGTACTGGTGGCCCACCTGAGGTCGCCAATCGCTGCCGATTCATCACTGGCCAGATGATAAGCAATAGATGAATCATGCAGGGTGTAGTTTCCGGTGTCCGGACCCAGGAACATGGGATCGTACCGGAATACATCGGGACCTATGGCGGCATCATCCTGCAAGCTGATTTCCTCCGCCGATTCGAACAGCAGTACGTTGTCCAGCACCGAGTTGGCCCCGGCAATCCGCAAGGCATAGCCGTACTCGGTGTTGAGCACCTTGTAGATGATCACGTTACGGATCTGCACATCGACCGTGTTCTCGATCCTGACCGCACCATGCTTAGCAGGATCCGAACCATATCCAAAACCACAATCGGCAATGGTTACGTGATCGATATCCACGACCGCATCCGGCATTAACCTGAGGTATAGGATCTCACGGGCAACCTTGGTCCAGGTTGTGTTCTTCATCCCGACGAAGTTTGCATGCCCGACTGCGTTGAGAAACAGACCTTCCTTGCCGATATCACTGATGATGCAGTTATCGAACAACAGCGTATCGACCATGGCCAAGCCATAGTTCTTCCAGAAGGCTTCGAAGCAGTTCATCATGTCCACATTGAATGCCTTTAGGGAACAGAAGACCGTGTCAAGGCCGTCATCTGCCCGGAAGATATACTTGGCCGGGTAGGCATCCGTATCCGCATCCAGGTAACCGTCTATGATCAGGTTCTCCAGTACCAGCATCCCGCCACCTGAACGGAACCGGAAGAAGCCTTCGGAACTTCCCGAACCAGTGGACGAGGTATACCCTTTGAGGATCGGTTTCCCACTCAGTGCATCTGCGGCCACAATTCTCACCGGACTCTCAATAGTAATTTCAGGCATCCGGCCATTATCAGGATCGCGACTCGATTCATCCGGCTGATATGGTCCTACATCCGTCAGTACGATGGTAGTGACCTGAGAATTGTTGTTGGCGTAGTCCACCGCATCTATCAGATCCCAGTCACTGCCGATGGCCAGCTCTCCAGTGGGATGTGAGATTTCGACAAAGGTGGCGGTGACATTCTTGTCTGTGTCCAGCACGAGACCAATCGAATCTGCTGTGTCTATCACATCACCCGTATAGCCTTCGAATTCCCAGCCGATGTCGGCGTCCGCCTCCAGGGAAACTTCGGTCCCCACATCGTAGGTCTCGAAACCAGGTACCGGGAGAGGATTCACGTCAACATCGCCCATTCCCACTACCGTCAGATTCAGGGCTACCTGGGCAATAGTGGACTGGAACATTGCAGTAAACGCCGTATCAACAGCCACGGTAAACACCTGCGGATTCACATCCGTCAGGCTATCTCCTGCCGCATCTACCCAGTAAACAAATTCCCAGGTGACGCTATCGGAAACCGCCGTCAGGGTCACTTCGGTACCCTCTTCATAGAGGTTTTCCTCCATGGGTTCCGGCGATGCATCCACATGACCGATGCCAATACTGGTGACGCTCACCTGGTACTTGGGAGTCAAGCTGACGAATGTAGCTGTTACCGTCTCATTGGCGTTTATTGTAACCGTTACCGGATTTGCATCCGGAGGGAAACTCGGTGAAACATTGCCGGTCCAGCTCTCCAGTCCCCACCCCGGATCAGGAACGGCGGTTAATGTCACGACCGCACCTTCATCGTAGATTGGACCGGGAGGATCCAATGTGACCTCACCTTCACCAAGTACATACACACTAAGTATGTATTGGCCATCAAGGGGTGCCCATCTGGAATCACCGATGGGGCCGCCATCGTCGGCGTAGGTTAACAGCGCTGATCCAACAGGAAGGGAGAAATCAGCATTGGCAGCATCGGCGAATCCCGGATCGACCTGCAGAGTATCGGTAACCGTAGCGGCACCTACATCCCAATTGGTTACATCCCAGACCACGTTGTTCGAGAAGATGCTCGCATCGGACGCAAAATCGGCAAACTTCTCCAGGTCTGTATTGGGATTCGTGGCGAAGATACTGTTCTTGACTATAACATCGGTCATATTGCGGAAGTAGATCATTGCTTTCTTATCCACTTCGCCCAGGTTATAGAAAGTGCAACGATTCACCCGCACTATCGCATCCGGATAGGTTTGACCCTTGATCGCTTCCCGCTCCAGGTTATAGAAAGTGCAGTTCTCTATGACCGCATCCCCAAGGATCACAGCCGGATCGGAGGAAGTGCCGGAATAGAGTACGATTCCTTCTGAAGCACCGTTGTAGAAGATACTGTTGGTGACTACCAGGGAGTCCATACCACAATTAGGATAGGGTTTGATGAACTTATCATTGAAGTCATGGGCAACGCAGTTGTCCATGAACAGGCTCATAGTACCCAGGGTATCACCATTATCCAGGCGCACTACATACTTGGCCAAGGCCGCTCCGCCCTCACCGGTACCATCGCCGTCGAGCTCCAGGTTCTCCAATGCGATCCGGGGTGAGTTGACACCCTTAAACATATAGGCACTGGTTTCAGTGCCGATGTACTTGAGAATAGGCTTTTCCGGCAGGGTCGCACGACCACGGATGGTAATATCCTTGCCGATTGCCATCTGATCATTGTTCAGATACAAACCGCCACTGGTGGTCAATTCGATGATATCACCGGTGTCGGCATCGGCTATGGCAGCAGCGATGACGTCGGTACCCGCCGCGATTTCCCAGATTTTCTGGATATCGGGCACCCAGCGCGAATCGCCAACCGCACCACCGTCATCAGCATAGGTCATCAGCGGTGAATCCTTCGAGATGCTGAAATCAGCATTGGCAGCATCGGCGAATCCCGGATCGACCTGCAGAGTATCGGTAACCGTAGCGGCACCAACATCCCAATTGGTTACGCCCCATACCACATTGTTCGAGAAGATGCTCGCATCAGAAGCAAAATCAGCAAACTTCTCCAGATCCGTGTTGGGATTCGTGGAGAAGATACTGTTCTTGACGATGACGTCAGTCATATTGCGGAAGTAGATCATGGCTTTCTTATCTACTTCACCCAGGTTATAGAATGTGCAGCGGTTCACGCGCACTATCGCATCCGGATAGGTCTGACCCTTGATCGCTTCCCGCTCCAGGTTATAGAACGTGCAGTTCTCGATCACCGCATCACCCAGAATCACAGCCGGATCGGATGAAGTGCCTGAATAGAGGACAATCCCTTCCGAAGCGCCATTGTAGAAGATACTGTTGGTTACTACCAGAGAATCTATACCACAATTCGCGTATGGTTTGATGAACTTGTCATTGAAGTCGTGGGCTACGCAGTTGTCCATGAACAGGCTCATGGTACCCAGGGTATCACCATTATCCAGGCGAACAACATACTTTGCTAGAGCAGCTCCACCCTCGCCAGTACCATCACCATCGAACTCTAAATTCTCCAGTGCGATCCGTGGTGATCCCTCACCTTTGAACATATAGGCACTGGTTGAGGTACCGATGTATTTCAAGACCGGTTTATCTAGTAACGCTGCACTGCCACGGATTGTGATATCCTTATCTATGACAATCTGATCGGCGGATAAATATATACCGCCATCCGTGGTCAATTCGATGATATCACCGGTGGCAGCTCCAGTGATTGTCGGATTTAATACATCTGTACCGGCGGCCACCTGGTGCACTGTTTGCGCGGCAACCGGATAAATGCACAACATGCACAGGACACATGCTGTTGTGATATGTCGTATCACTTTACCCATAGAATCCCCCTAGCGTTTGGTTGTTAAACATACTATCTATTTCAAGAAAACCATTTTCTTGATGGAAATGAAATCGTTTGATCTCAACTGATAAAAGTATATCCCGGATGAGAGCTTTGAGGCATCGAAATCCAGCACATGCCTGCCTGCCTCATATGGTTCATCAAGCAGCGTAGCGATCTGCTGACCCAGAAGATTATAAATACTCAAGGTCGCCCACCCGCTCTGCGGCAGGTCAAACGCAATCCGTGTTAACGGATTGAACGGATTGGGATAGTTCTGCGCCAGCCGGTAAACCGTTGGAAATCCCCCGGTTTCTTCAACCGCTAGCGGATCGTCGAAGGTAGCCGTGATCGCAGTGGCCGCGTTGACCGTTACCGTTTCGGTGGCATTTTCTCCTGATAAGTCACCACTCCAGCCTGTGAATATCATGGCTGAATCCGGCACCGCTGTGAGTGTTACCGCAGTGCCGGGATCATAGCAACGGCCTTCTATAGGTGGATCCAGGGTTACACTCCCGGGGCCATCGACAGTTAAATAGAATGGAAGTGTTGTGGGAGTATTTGTGGCCCACCTGAGATCACCCATTGTCTCACCATCATGCCCGGACCAGAAGGCATGGGAGGCGGTGGACAAGGTATAATCGAAGCTGAGCGGAGCCGCGTACTGGGGATCGAAGCCGAAAATAGTGGTCTCATCAACCTCACCATCGGCTGATTCAATCGGTACCCCATCCTCTAGCCCAGGTGGTAGATAGATGTTAAACGTATCGATATGGCTTACGAAGCTAGGAACGTCCGTATTGCCCTGGGCGTCAAGAAGATCCTCATCGCGGCCGTGGGGACCGCTGGACCTGCTATTGGTGATAAGAATATCCCTGACAATTGCACCACCGCTGTTTTTCAGGAACATCACCCGGGTCGCCGAATTGTTGATCGTTAGATGCTCTACCAGCACCGGTGCGTCAGGTGTGGTAGCATCAAGGTCGGAGTAGTAGCGGACGCACTCAGCATCAATATTAGTGAACGTGCAATTGCGGACAGTCAGCGACTCAAGACAACTCTCAATTGGAGCAGCCGGTGGGTCAGGATACTTCTCGGTCTCAGAAATGCGGATTGGCTCGTACCCGAAGTTTGTAAATGTACAGTTTTCAATTAATACATCGCCCGCTTTAATGAGGTCAGTACCTGGGAAGTATTCGGCTTGTGGCCTTAAAAAATAGAGTGCGTGACCATCTTTTGCCAAATCCTTATCCTCATAAAAATCCCTGAAATCGCAGTTCTTTATGGTGATATTGGTACCGATCTTGGCCTTTTGTGGGGTATTAAGGGGGGGTAGTTCATCTTCGTGGCCGAAACGCATGGCATATTTCATACCATGGCTCTGTGCATGGCCACCGTCGAAAATAACCCCATCGACGGTGAAGTCATCGAAAATCCGGAAGATTTCCAGCACATTGGAATCGGGATCACTGTGAGTGAAGATGGGCTTTTCCGCCAGCCCCGGTGCGGCGATAATTGTCAGGGGCTTCAGGATCGCCAAGTAGGAAGTATCCGTCGTCGTATAAACACCGCCGCTTGTGGATAAAATCAAGGTGTCGATATTGGCCGGTCCAAAGGCATAATCCAGCGCCATCTTGAAGTCGTAATCAGATGAAATAGGCGTACTGCTGCCAGAGGCCACTCCTGTCAAACAGGAAACACTCAGCCCCAGTACTATTAGTCTTTTAACAGATTTCATGGTTGTCTCCTCTATGTTATGCGCCCAAGGGCACTGGCTACAGGCTGGGACGGCAGACGCGGCTGCCCACTCCCCCGGTGTATCCTAGAAGCTGTAAACATATTCCATTGTCATTCGGTTGAACAGCTCCAGCACGTAATTCGTGTTACTGTAATACGAGTCATAGTACTTCAATTGCTGCAGATGGTAAGCAATATCGACTCGGCCAAGTCGTCCTAGGCGTAGGCTGGCCCCCATCGTGTACCGGCTGGCAGCGGGACCTTGGGCCCTGAAAGCAGCTCCATCGGGTGCGAACTCCTGCCCGATGTACTGATACCCACCCTGTAACGATAGAAATTCAATCGGCCTGAACTCGACACCAAACCTGAGAATGTTGCTGTCAACCCAGGATTTATGGGTCGTATCGCCGTTGGCCAGATCAAACGTGGTCTGGCTGTAAGGTATCTTCTCAAGATCAAGCGATAGTGTAAAAGCTTCCGAAGGAGAAAAGCTCAAGCCCAGCATATAGGAAGCAGGTAATTTTAACTTATCCGTCCCCGTTTCCCGGGAAGCATTTGCTTGACCCGTATCCGAAACAACTGTTTCGTAATCCCATTCCCGGCTTATCGTATAGGGCATAGTGAAGCTGAATCCAACATTGAAGTTGGTCAGCTTCAGCAATCCGCCCAGACTCAAATCGAGTGCGCTGAATGTTGAGAGCCCAGTGGTTTCAGTATCGAGTGTATCATAGGAGAAGCTGAAACGGTTCTCCCGGTACAGGTTGAAATATCCCACCTTGTTCAGCACTTGCATATCATCCGTTTCGCCGGACAGCATACCCACTCGCAAGCCGATTTCCACCTGATCGCTCAAGGCTATCGCCAAGGCGCCGCGGACGATCTGCAGACTGCCGGATCGCTCACGTTCGAAACGGTACCAGTCCACCGCCGTTGTATCGGAACCATCAACGCGTGGCAGGCTCTCATATTCCAGGGATCCCAGATGCGGACTCAGATAGGTGTCATTACGGTCATAATCCAGCAGCTGGGATCGCTGCTGGTATGCAAGGGCTATCACCACCGGACGATTGAACAGATTTAGTGGAAGCGCTGCAACTATACTGCTGATACCGGTACCCGTCTCCTCAATTTGCCAATCGGCAGCCGCCTCGCTAAAGGATTCCAGACCAAGTTCGGGAGCTGCAACTACATAGTTTGTGTCTTGGGCGATCTCGTAGTCCCACTGGCCATTGTTCGCCGGATCAGGGATATATAATCCCTCCAGATAGAAGGGGAGCGTCACGAAAAAGCGGTTAGGACGATAGACCTGATTCTCTTGCCATAATCTGGTGCTGCTATGCATTGAGACTGCCAGTTGCATCCTATCCACGGACGCCAGTCCTGCAGGATTCCAGAAGATCGCGTTCAGATCACCCGATATACTGGTAAAAGCGCCGCCCATGGCCTCTGATTTGGCTCCCCCGGTACTCAGTAATGACAATCCCTGGAAAGCAAGGTTATCCCCCCGGTGTTGGGCTGGCAGGTGTACAACAGTCAGTAGCACCAACGCTAGAACCAGCGCTGTTCTTGAATGTCTGTGATTCACAGTGGCTAGCATGCTCACTCTTCGCCTTTGGTGATCATCTTAGTCAATTGAGGCCCCCAGAGTAAATCGGTGTACGGTACCTAGGTACTGTCCGTGATCATTGAAAGAATAGTCTATACGGATATTTCTAACCTTCACCCCTGCTCCCAGACTCAGTCCCGCGGTATCGTAGTTAATCTTATATCCGCTCCGAAGAAAGATCAGGCTGGTCCACGCATATTCAAAACCCATGTTATACTGCTGGTCATAGTCCCGTGGCTGGATCAGATCGAAGGCGAACAGGAGCGAATGATCCTCGGAAGAGAGCAGGAAATTATCCTGGGGTGAGATAAGATTTGCGGAGATCCCGATATTGAACGTCTGCGGCAAGGGGAAACTCTCATCGATATACTTGATCTCTGGACCAAAATGGCGAATCGTCGCTGCCAACTGCAGTGAGCGGTAACCAGTGCGGTACAGGATGCCCAGATCGAACATCATGCTGGACGCGCTTTCGAGGACCAGATCCTCGCTGGCGTATTTCATGGTCAATCCGAAGGCAAACCTGTCAGTGAGCCTGCGCGCAAAAGAGAGGCCGAAAACGTTGGCTCCCGGCTGGAGAGTTCTGCCCGTGAGACCGGGATTGTATACGTTGTCGATAAACATGAGATGATCAACCCTTGTCTCCTCGATACTCCCGTAATCGACGGTTAATGCCTGGAAACCCACCGTACCGCGACCGGGTAGCTCGTAGGCCGCCGCGAAAGAGAAATGCTGTGTATCCAGGAACCAGTTGGCATGTGAGAAAGCAAGATCAGCCCGTTTGATTCTGGTCAAAGCGGCCGGATTCCAGAATACCGCCGCGGACGAACTGGCCACTGCAGAGTAGGCCTCTCCCATGCCCGTAGATCGGGCATCGGTCATCACCTTCAGAAACTGGAAGGAGGTAATGCCCACTTTCTCAATAGCTAGCAGGGGTGAGAGAGTCAACAGCATAACTCCGAGCAATCCTTTCAGGACGGCATTTCTGGTGAAGTGTTCTATTCTATGCACAACCTGTTGCATTCCTACTTGATCACAATGAATTTGCCGCTGGCCTGGTCGCCATCGGGAGTTGTTACCACGTAAAAGTATATCCCGGATGCTATCGTCTGACCGCTCCGGGTTACTTGCAGCCAGGCGGTTGAATAGACCGGATCGTCATGCTCGATGGTGGTAACCAGTTGCCCGGCGTATGAGAAAACCCGGATGGTGCATTTTGCCGGGAGACCGTAAAAACCGATCTGGCCTTCCTCACCTATACCGGTGAAACCTGATTGTTCGATAAACGGATTGGGAACGACATAAACCTTGTCCAGCTTTGGAACGGATCCGATATTCTTCTTGAAGGAAGTGACGTTCGTCTTCCCGCTCTCATTGCCCTGATCGTCAACGGATGTCACCGCGTAGTACTTCGTCTCACCAATTCGTGACGTGGTGTCATTGTCAATAAACTCGTAGATATCGTCCGTGTTCACCTCCCCCACATTTAATGTACCCAGCAGACTCCAGGGCCCCATCCCGGAGTTGCTGCGCCATATGTTGAAGGTACTCAATGTCCCCATCAGGCGGGGATGTTCGAATTCTTCCACAGCCCGGATCCACGTGACTTGCACATTCCCATCCGGTGTATTTTCGAGGGTGATTGCAGGTGCTGGCACTGGCACCGGGATCTGGTAAGAACCCGTCCGGGGATGGTTCTCCGGCCAGACAGGTATCTGGGGTTCCTCGCCCAGGAAAGCCCGAAAAGCATTATGCGCCACCTGGGTAACATTGATCACCGAATCCGAATTGACATAATCGGGATAGCCGTAGTCGGTCAGGTAATGCTCGGTCATCACCTCACCATCGATCACGATTTTCCGGTCCCAGGTCGGTGTAGCTGCCCACTGGGTAGCAACCTGACCACCCTCCACCATCTTGCCCGGTTCGGCACCGTAGCCTACAACCTCAGCCAGGGCGAAATGCAGCTTATCGCCGATGTTTAAAGTGTACGGTCCGAAGGTGTGAAATTTCATTCCGGCATCGGCGCTCTGCCGGTATGGGTATGCCGCCCGGCCCCACCATAGGGTATCTTCAGGGCCGATTCCATAAGGTGGCGGATCCGGCCAACCGGTGGTGCTGCCAGGCTTATATACCCCACTCCAGCGCGTGTTGGGATTGAAGGCGTCCTTCTCATACATCATCTTGATGCTGTTGGTGTTCCCGGTGCTGACCTTGTTCACCCAGGGCTGCTTGACGCGGTTCTTCTCATCCAGCTCATAGTACCAGATCACCGTGTCGCCTGAGGCCAAGTAGATAGTTCTGGTCAGCAGGTTGTACACGGAGGTGACTTCCGACTCGTTTTCCCCCAGAGTGGGGACATCATCCGGATTGACAAGCACCATATTATCCATCCCGGAGCCGAAGGCAATTCGATGCTTCTCCGTTGGACTGATCTCGGGAATAATGGTGGCCAGGTGGGTGGTATCGTAGTACAGAATACAGTAACCGGGCGCCTGGGGACTGCACAGTCCGCCGCCATTCTTTCCCGTTTCTGAAAATTCCCGGAAGAGCGCCTTATTCGGCTCCGGTTTACCGCCTAGGTTCACATCCGAGATGTTGGTCCGCAAATTCATATTGTAGGACAGCCAGTAATCTGCATCCCAGAAATTGTTCTGGTCGCCCCGGTAAATCCCTCCTTCATACTTATAGGTCTGGTAGTTCCGTTGATAACCGTACATCGAGGGTGCGAATCCGTAATTGAAAGCGATCATGACATCGTGGAGCTCTTCCGACATTTCCTGGCTGGCCGGATTACCGTCCGTATCACCGGTATATTCGAATGTATATTCATAGATAATCATATCGTCGTAATCGGGATAGCTCCAGGCTCGGGAAACGCGGGTTACGGTAATCCCTGTACTCGATGCCCACGTCGTGGTGATGATCTCCTCCGCTTCATCGGGATCATAATCGGGATTCAGAGTGCCATCTTCCAGCACCGGAAAGTTCTCCACTTCTTCCATAGATAGCGGGAAGGACCAACGCCCAAATGCAACTTCAGGCGAACTGGCACCCACGCCGCCACACATGGCAAAAAGGCGGTTTTCTTCACCTGGTTGAGATGCCAGGTTTGCCCCGATGTAGACCCCTGCCCCCAGGATGTTGTGTTGCCCGCTGTATTCGATCCCCTCCACGATGGTAAAGGAACGGGATGGCCACTCGAATACCGGAACACTGGTCTTATTGCCCGCCTCACCCGTCATCCATGCCCGGCCAATCTCGCCAGTGTTGAAGATCGTTTCATGCAGCATACCCCGGTCATGGATCTTGAATTCCCGGATTTGCGCCTGTGCAAGGACGTGGACGAAAAATGCCGCGCAGCTCAGATAGAATAACCTATGGTTACGCTTGATCATTTTCTCACTTCTCACGTATCTTGACAATGGCATCCGGCCTTTTCTAAAACTTCACAATGAGCCCAACTCGTATGTGCCGGGGTTGATTCCGCAGCAGATACACCGACTGGTCACTCAGATAAGGATTGTATTCATTATAGACCAGAATATTATCACGCTCGGTCTCCCACTTGGGAGTGTTCCACTCGTGATCAAAGGTTCTGGAATAGTGGTAGAATTCTTCGTTCAGTACATTGAACATTTCTGCATAAAGGGAGAAGGGATACCTAACCTCACGGAATCCCTTTTCAAGACGAATTCTCATTTCTCTTTCCGTAGGTGTCCGTTTATTGAACTTCAAGCCCTTCCCGGTCTCATCCCATGTATAAGGCCGCCCGGAATGAATTCTCAGTGTTGTGCTCAGACTGATATTGGCCAGCGGTCGATAGGATAGAATCTTAGGACCAGCCTGCGAGGACGAAAGATAGCGAACGTTAAATACTGCCTTGTGGGTCCGGTCATAGTCCAGGTATATGTCCTCAGGATCCGGCAACTCGATGGCTTCCTGACCAGGCGCCGGGTTCTCGAAATAGGTGATCGGTGCGTCCAGGTCGTTGCTGCTTTTGCCCTTGGCAGATTCATAATTATAGCGCAGGAAACCACGCAGAGTCCCGCTGATCTTCTCCACATTGACGTGGAATCCCTTAATGTCGGCATAGTCCCGGTTCGTATAGGTGCGATAGACTACCTGTTGCTCATCGTAGTAATAGGCCGTTTCAACCAGATCCTTCACATCCTTGTAATACGCACTCACGTCAAGCCGCATCCCCAGCGGTATTCCCATCACTAGACCGACATCGTAGGCATTTGTGTTCTCCGGCTTCAACCGTGGGTTACCGATTACCTCTATCTCGTTGAACAGGGTTAACTGGTTGTAGAAAATCTGGTTGAAGTTGGGACGTTGGGTAAAGGTGCCATAATTCAGATGAAATACCGCGGTCTCGGAAACGGGGAAAGATACGCCGATTCTCGGTTGCAGACGCAGGTAGAGCTTCGTCTTCTCTGTCAGGGCAAGTTCCGGATCATAATACAGTCCGCGTTCCAGATAGGGCAGGGATGGATCGTAATAAGGATTCCTGAGTGGGCTGTACTCGTCTGCGTAATACTCGGCATTCAGATTGTAAAAATCAAGCCGCAGTCCGAGGTTGGCGATCAGACCTTCAAATTCCATTTTATCTTGCAGGAAGAAAGCCCCCTCGTACGGATTTACCCTGAAGCTCACGTCCCGGTAGTTACCCTCCGTTGAAATGTTCATTTCCCGATCGACATCTACATCGTAGTAGAAGAACTGTAGTCCAGTCTTTAACAGGTTGTTGTGATTAACCTGGCTGGTAATGTTCGTCTGGAGGCTGTATGTCATCGTCTGTTGATCCCCCCAGTCATCCTGCGGTCGGCCCACCCGGTGATTGGATGGACCCGTATAATCAACCCAGTTCAGATTATTGGAGTAATCGGCGAGGTATTCTCCCGGATTTAGCAATTCCAGGCGATCCTGGATATACAAGTCCAGTACCCTGACTCGAATATCCATGAACGTGGCATGACTCAAGACATGCTCCCACTCAATGCCATACTGCTGGCTGATCTGCTTGAGTTGGGCCACACTCAAGGTGCGGTCGAACATCCAGCGCTGCCACTGGCTGCCCAGGTTGTTCTCCAACTGGAGGTCCTGGACCATGCTGAATTTGAACTTGTTGTTGAGATTCGGCTGGAAGACGAGGCTGCTCATGATCTGACGCTCAATGTCGGGATTGGGCGTCGGGATAATGGGGTAAGTGACATTTTGGCGCCCGGCGAAAAAGAGCTTCATGTTATTAGCGATCGGCCCACCCATGGAGAAATCCAGGCGGTGGTCGAACGTATTGTTGTATTCCATGCCCATGTCCCGCACGGATTGGAGCCAGAGAATCCGGCCCAATTCTACGATTCGAAGCGTGTCCTCATAGGTAGGAAAATATGGTGGCCACTGAGTAAGGTCAGGTTCAGGTGTGTAGACACTGCCAAAACCGTAACCTGCGTCATACAATGGCCTCCCCGGTTGGGTGGGATTCTCCTCGAGCCATTCCTCCAAATCACTCAGCAGGCTGTAGAAATATAAGTTGAGACTGTCGTCGACGGCGGTATCAAGGATACTGATAGCTGGATTATAGATAGTGCCATCCCAGGTCTTGTAGTAAGGCAGAACTACGGCAACCTCCGCCCTGGATTCCCATTTGTCCCGTCCCTCCTTCGTAACCATGTTGACCACACCCGATTGGGCATTTCCGTATTCGGCGCTGAAGCCACTGGTATAGACTTCAACCTGCTCAAGACCGGTCACGATGGGGAGAAACGCCCGCTGATTGTTCAGTGGATTGACAATCGTTCCACCGCCCAGGAGATACTGGGACTCCCCGGTGCGGCCACCACGGAAATGGTCGTCAACCACGTCGGCTTGGAGATCAAGGATATCCGAGATATCCGCCACTCCAGCTATCGATTGTACTTCCGAGATCGCATAAACCTGCTTGGTGGCAGTCAGATCCTTCTCCACCCGGTCCGGTCGATAGGCGGTGATCACCACCTCCTGACCCACCAGCGCTTGCGAAGACATTTCAAAATCGAGACGGGTCGTCTTGTCCACCGTAACAACCACCCGTGTGCGTATTTCTGTGGTATATCCGATATAATTCGCTCGTACCGTGTATTCGCCTGGCTGGAGATTCAGGATGAAGTATTCACCGTTCAGGTCCGTTGCTGCCCCGGGTGTGTACTCCAATTCAATTTCCTGGTCACCCGACCAAACAGCGTTGACAATGATGTTCGTCCCCGCCAGAGGCTCCTGGGTGGAACTGTCTACCACACGCCCCGCAATCTTCCCTGTTTCACCAGCACTCAACAATGACAGCGATGCCAGGATTAAGACAGGTATGAGGAATGTTGCTCTGGATATCTGTTTGGTCATCGGTTCAAGTTGTCCTTTTTCCCGGAATCAATATCCGCCACTTGATCCGGATTCGAGGAAATCCTCCCGCATGGGTGAAAACGTGTCGATCAGTGATCCCTCCTCTAAGCATTTGGCGCCATGCATACTATCACTGGGAATGACAAAGCAGTCACCGGTCATGAGAGTCTCTTTTTTACCATCGATCTCGACCTCGAACTTACCTCGTTCTACATACGAAACTTGTTGATGGTGATGCTTATGCTGCTCTGCCACGACACCGGTATCGAAAAATACCCGTACCAGCATCAGATTACTGTCATGACCCATGATCTGTCGTTTCAATCCGGGTTTGATTTCTTCAATCTCAATATCGCTTTTCCGGATATGCGTTTTCATCTCGATCATTGTCCTTTCTTAGGTGTGACACGCCCGATGGTGCCGGATAATAGATAGACCGTAAACAAGGAGACGGGGACCAGGCATGCGCCAAGAATGAAAACCGGCACATAGCTGATTTCTTTTAGAGATGGCACCATGTAGGTTACCATAATCACACCGATGGCAGCACTGGTGCCACCCAAGCCCGCTAGTGATCCAACCGCCCTTCCACTGTAGAAATCACTGGGTAGAGTTTGAATGTTGTTCATGGAAATCTGAAATCCGAACAGGATAATCGCAATCAGGACAATCGCGATGACCGGATCCGAGGCAAAGGCAGTAAAGATCAACGCTGGCAGCATAAGAATACCACCCAGTGCGATGGCCCATTTGCGGGCCTTGTTGGCGGTCCAGCCCCTATTGATCAGGTATCCGCTGAGCCAGCCGCCAAACAGTGCGCCCGCCGCTGCTCCTACGTAGGGAACCCAACCCGACAGGCCAATCTGCCTGATATTAAAGCCGAATTGTTCGTTGAGATAAATCGGCAACCAGAAAACAAACAGCCACCAGATAGGATCAAGGAACAACCGCGACAGGATCACCGCCCAGGATTGCTTGTACTTGAACAATTCCCCCCAGCCAGGCACCCATTCATCCTGCGGGTCCCCGGTTGTGCTCGACTTCTGACCGGTTAATATATATTCTTTCTCCTCGGTGCTGATCCACGGATGCTCCTGCGGTAATTTTTTATTCAATACCAACCAGGGAATGATCCATAACAATCCAAAGACTCCCAATACAATGAAGGTGAGCTTCCAGCCTATCCATAAATAGAGGAAGGCGATCAGCGGTACGGAAATCACGGATCCTAAGCTCGCACCCGAATTGAAAATACCTTGGGCGAGAGCCCGTTCCTTGATGGGGAACCATTCCGCATTTGATTTGGTCGCGCCCGGCCAGTTGCCGGCCTCACCTAAACCGAGCATAAACCGGAAAAGGCTGAAGCTGAGGATGGAACGGGCTATGGAGTGAAAACCCGCGGAAATGGACCAGACTACGATGGAAATGACAAATCCGATCCTGGTACCGACCCAGTCATACAGCTTGCCCGACAGGCTCTGACTGATCGCATAGGCGATGGTAAACATGATCGAGATCATGGCATAATCTGCATCAGTCAACCCGATATCGTGCTTCATATCGGGCCACATGATAGATAGAGAACTCCGGTCGATATAGTTGATCACGGTCGCCAGGGCTACCAGCCCGACAATCCACCAACGCAATCCCTTAATTGTTTTCATTCATGCTCCATGTTCTTGTCGTGACTGATTTCATTCCCCCTCAAGACTTGCATGAAAATTCCCCGTCCACTCATACGGTGTACCATTGACTGTGATCGAATGAGCACGAGTTGCCGAGGCTTTCTGGTTCGTCACCGCCAGCGTCCAGCTGAGGCCGTTCTTTCCTGTAATCTTGACTACCGCGCCCTCATCGGTATGTCCCAGAACCTTGACCGACTTGATAACTCCTCTTGCTACTCGGGATGACTCCGTGGCTTCATTGAAGTATCCATGGGGTTCGATGACGGAACAGAATACCATATCCTCCCCATGGGTTCGTGCAATTATCAGCGGTTCGGAAAGTAGATTATAGTTAGGATCATTAGCGCCCGTTCTGCCAAATATGATCTGCGTCCTGGCCTGATCCGAAAGGGTGAGGGTGTAGTAACGGTGCCCATCCACCCATGTAATACGTGCGCTGGAGTCCAATGTCGCAGAACCGGTTTCCCAGATGTGCTGATACCCATGGTCGTTACCCAGGGATTTCCATTGATCCGCAAGGGGCTCGTAAGAAAAGTTGATGTTGATCAGTTGACCGTTATAATGGATGGGGTAATCGTACCGATGCTTCTTATCACTGGTAAGTCGGAAGACATCCACCAGGACCGGATATTCAACCTGCGGATTTGATATCATGAATAGCGTCCGTTGCATCTTCACGCCTTCAACATGATCGTTCGCTTTTGCACTCATCACTTGGACGTCCGTACGGCTGGCATCAAAGAAATGGCGTTCTCCGTGAACCTCATCAGCAGCTTTGCGATTCCCACGATTCTGGGTTACGCCGTCAACGACCACCGTATTGTGGGCAATGGTCTGCTTGGCGTAGCTGTCGTTTTCCGGCAGGTACCGGCCACCATACTTGGGCTCGATGTTGATCCAGCGGCAGAAGCCATAATCTGGAATAACCTCCCGATCCTGGTTATAGAGAATAAAATGCAGTTTGTCAAAATGACCATGTCCCAGCCCATGCACACCGTATTTCATCAAGACCATGGTCTGGTCGTCCCCCTCGCCGTGGCGCAGAATACCGAGACCGCCTTCATCTCCGCTGCTGCCATCGGTATATTCGACACTGGTCCATTTTATCTTGGGCGGTTCATCCAGTTTGGAATACGCCTTGGCAGCTGCCAGTCCGGCACCGTTGAGGACCACCCGGTTCTGGATCGCACAGGTTGCCAGCAGATTCGCGTCCGCACCCATCCGGAGGATGGTTGCATCAGTCCCCAGAACGACACCTGGAGCCCGGATATCCATGGTCCGTGATGCGTCGTTGAGCGGTGCGAAAACACCGTTGGGGAAGGCCGTATTCAAGGCCGAATACAACGCTTTTTTCATGATCCCGTCACGAAATTTGTAGATTTCAAGCTCCGGTTGATTGCGCTCGATCGCTTCGGCGAACTTGAATAGTGGGCGCATGGCGTAGCGGGCATAATACGGACCTTCCATATAATACCCGTCAGGTGAATAAAGCAGCTCTACCTGCTTTAGAAATCCCCCATTGCCATCCTTTTTTGTCCCGTATAGGGCCATATCAATCCAATCCCGGTTCCCCGCAACATAACCGATCATCCCCACCGATACGGCCGACCACATACCATGATTATGAATCCGATCAAACTCGTGGGCGTTGGTTTCGGTAAACCACTCCACGATGGGACGGAATATGGTCTTCTCGAGATGTTCGCGGTCCTCTGCGCTCAACCAGTTATAGATGCAATCGTATGCGATACTGGTGTTCGTCAGCCAGACTGTCTCGTTCAGCATCTGATGGAACAACCGGCCGGGCTTCTGGTTGTGTGCCAGTGGATGGGGACCAAGCGTGGGATACATCTCCGCATAGAGCAGGAGCATGTCCCGGATAAAGTTGGCATAACGCTCATCACCTGTGATCTGATATAACAGACCTGCATCGCGCATATCGCGGTAGTTCTGCTTGTGCCGCTCGTGCTCGTATCCCCCCGCTTCACCGGGCATTGGAACATCTATCGGATTTGCCAAGGTAGTCTCTACCGCATCTTTTACCTCGTTCAATGTCTGATCAAGGAGTTGGTATCTGCCCAGACTCTTCCGAATATCAGACGCCTCGCTCTGACTGATCATCAGGCAGGGGTGCACGCCCGAGGCAACATCCTGATTCCCCTGATCGGCGCAGCCGGCCAGCAGTAGGAGCATCGCTATCGGAGCGACCAACAGCCGGCTCATGAAGACACCTTGTTCCACCAAATTCTGATGATCCATCTAAAGCATGTACAAGCCACCATTGACCTCAATAATCTGTCCTGTTATATAGTCGGAAAGTAGAGACGCAAGGAACAGGACGACCTTGGCAACATCATCCACGGTACCTAGGCGTCTCAAAGGAACCATACCGGTGACTTTTTCATGAACCTCCGGTGAGGTGAATGTATTATGGAACGCCGTACGGGCAACAAATCCTGGCGATACGCAATTGCACGTAATGCCCTCAGGGCCGACCTCCTTGGCCAGAGACTTGGTAAAGGTCCAGATCCCTGCCTTGGCCGCCGAATATGGACCCGCTCCAGGTCCTCCGCCATCATGGGCAGCTTGGGATGAGAAGTTGATGATCTTGCCCGCTCCTTTCTTCTTCATATACGGCAAGACTAGGCTCGACATCAACATGGCGGACTTCAAATTCACCTTCATTACGGTATCAAAATGGCTTTCGTCAAATTCTGCCGTTGGTACCCGGGCGATTAATCCGCCTGCATTGTTCACCAAGATATCTGGCCCCGCACCCAAATCCTTCGCCGCCTGAACCAGCTTTGCCGCCTGATCTCTATCGGTGACATCAGCCACGACTGCCTTGGCTTTTCCACCTGCATCCCTGATCCCCTGGGCTTCCTTCTCCAGCGCTTCCCCTTCGGTATGGTTGTTGATCACCACTCCGGCTCCAGCCTCAGCCAGCAGTTGGGCGGTCCGCAGCCCGATACCCTGGATACTACCAGTGATAATTGCGACTTTTCCTTCGAGAGAAATCTCCATTAGCTACTCCACCTGGCTTTTATTATGGTGTCTAGACATTGTGCATCTAATTCAGATAGGTAATACATCCTCAATTCGATTCCATGGATTGAGCGGTAATATTAGCATGTTCTTCGGCAATGGCCATGTGCTCTACCATCTCCTGATACGCTCCGTCAGCATCCTGCGCAACGATCTTATCCAGGATCATTCGATGATGCTCAACCGCTGATCCATGAGCTTGTTCTACATGGGTCAGAATTATGGCTTTGATCTTCGGCATCATTTGAAACACCGGATCGACAATCAGTGGAATGATCGGATTCTGGGTGCTATAGGCTAACCTTAAATGAAAATCTCGATCCAATTCCCCCTGCCGTTGATGTTTGTCTTCACTGGTAGTCTCGAACTCCTTGAGGATGTTCTGCAATTCTTGAACATC
Organism: Fidelibacterota bacterium; assembly: GCA_042568495.1. GTDB lineage: Bacteria > Fidelibacterota > Marinisomatia > SCGC-AAA003-L08 > TS1B11. The sequence goes on from JBHPIW010000015.1 coordinate 33,297, forward strand.
CTCCTCAGTGCGGTTCCGGGCTGCGAGTCTGGCGATATTCGGTTCCAACAGTTTCCGGATCGTCACCAGATGGAGGATTAGGTCTTTGTTCAGGTTTAATTCCAAATATAGATGCATGGGATTGGATGCCAGGGTTGGATGATAATCATTTACGTAGGCACCCTTGCCCTTCCGGATGGTGATCAGACCTTTGGTACTAAGTATTTGTAGTGCTTCGCGAAGCGCCGGGCGGCCCACACCAAAAATGGAGCTCATCTCCTGTTCCGTCGGCAACTTCTGTCCCGGCAAGAGAACCTTGCTTCGTATGGAGTCTTCTATCTGCTGGACGATCTGTTGGCTGAGAGTGGTATTGTTTCCGATCTGTCGGAATGTGTTATCCAATGCGGCACCCGAAGTAGAATATGTTAGAATAGTAAGATGTCAGACTTCTTACAGGATAAAGGTATCCCTTTTGCCAATTTGATGCAAGCTAAAAAGGTTCAATCTGGATGCGAGATTCGGTTAGCAGCATAAAACAGGAATGATAAGCTGCACGTTATGAAATGGATTTTCGGGTACACCCAGGCAGATGTAGTCCGGTCAGTGAAGGCGAGTTGTTCTACCTCTGCTGTTGATATATACGGCAGATGAGCCGTCATCTGCAATACGTTGCGTCTTCCCATTGATCGATGTCGCTCCCAGGATCCAGAACTCCTCCCCTTCATGTTCTATCAGGAGGTCACCCTCCGCGACGTACCGATCACCAAACCGGAAATGGGTACCGGGAGAGTATGTTAACTGCCACTCTTCCATCCCCAGGATGCGAATGCCTTTACGATCCCGATTCAACTTGACCGCTGAAGGGGTGACTGCAATAAGTGTAGTGAAACTGAAACTGGAATCTCCGGTGTGACTGACCAGCAAGTTCTGTTTCTGGCGATGAGCCCCCATTGATACCTGGTATTCTGTGGGAACAAGCTGCAGGATGTGCAACGTCATATCGGGATCGCTAAAGTCGCGAATGAAGTATTGGTCGTCCACCACTTTGAAATCCCCTTGCCAGATCTGCTGGTAAGTATGCGGTGCATTGGACCGAAAATGATCCCGTACAATCCAGAATCCATCTTTCAAGAAGAGAATTTCCCGGTCATACTTCACGCCCAATGAATCGTAACCGTTATGGCCGCCCCACAGATAGTCGTAACTCGATTCTGTCAGGAATGCCTCTACTTTCGGGTCCGGGAGGTATTGCCACTTGCCGAAGCCCGATCCACCACGGTTGGATTTCCAGCCCCGTGCCTGTGGTATACTATCCACAATGGCGACATTTTTCACCCAGGAATTCTTCCAGGTCGGGTAGTCGGGTGTGTTGTAGCTCACCTGGTAATTGGGCAGAATGGTATGACCTCCGGCAAAGGCATAAATACCCAGCATATCGCCATGTTGATGGTCCGGCTTGGCTTCCGACAGACCGGCGGATACGATCAGGTAGCAGCTACCTGGATCCCAACCATTCCTCATAACATAATAGCCTGTTTCCGGAAGCGAGAGGGAACCGATAGTCGGGGCTATTGGATCTATCGAAATTAGATTCCGCAGCTGATCCGCGCGAAAAAGCCAGTAGTAGGGGCGAGGGATGTATCCTTTGGAAAAATAGGCGTACTCCGGCAATCCGAACAATGCCGTGGCCACTGTGAACACGGATTGACCATCGTTGTCCTCCTCGTAGGGAGTATCGGTATCATCCTGCTGAACAGGCAGTGTCATCTCCGGTGTGACCATCTTGTAGAGGGCATCAAACATAGACTGCAGGGTTTCCGTGTACACTTGCGGGAGAGGTATATGATTCAACCGTGCGAGCTGGTATACCCGTATATAGTTCTCCAGGTCTCCGACATGATAGTGAACGGATCGTTCAAACTGAAATCCGTCTGGATTTACTTCCTTATCCATATGCTCCAGCAGACCCTTAACTGCTTGTTGTTTCCACGTTTCCGAGACAGCGAACATGGGAAAACTTGCCGCGATTTCAAAAAGGGCTACCAATCCTTTGGTATGGTGATTCCCTGGTCTGTATCGCTTGGTTCGTTCGGCTAATTGAGCACCATGGTGCAGGAAGGTCCGCACCAGTAACAGCTGCTCAGACCAGCCGTATCCCGGAGAAGAGAGGTATGCATGATGGTTAAACAGCCAGTTGTGGATGCGGCGACCAGCCCTGTAGAATTCATATATTCCATTGCCTTCATCATCATATTCTCCATCAATAAAAGCCTGATTCAGATCAGCCACCTGTCGCACGAAATAGTCAAGGTTACCGTCCTGTTCCTCGTCGAGGAAATACATGAGGGTCATATCCAATGACTTCTGTTGTCGTGCAAGGTGGCGTAACTCATAAGCGGTGACTTCGTTCCCCCTCAGATTCCGGAATGGTAGTTTCCATTGCGTCTCGGGTGGATAGAGCGATTGATGCAACGCTGCTAAGTCTCGATGGCGGTTTATGGCATCTGGATATACCCTGACATAATTGTCAAACCGGGTCTCGAAATTTTTCCATTGAAAATAGAAGTATTCATTGCAGGCATCTTGCAACGCTCTTGCTAGAACTTGAAGCACCTGAGTACTGTCCATGTTCGAGTCAATTGTTGGAAGATCGTGCGCACGACTCCATTCAGAATCAAGATAGGACATCAGTTCGTTCATGTCGAGTATGCGATCCGCAGGAGGCATTATTGCTCTGTCGGTCTCTGCTGACTTTGCTGTAACCGGCAGAACCGCCAACGCTATCAGAACAAAAAGGGTTGATTGAGATCGACAGATCAGCATGGGCTGGATAATTCTTCGTTTTTAAATATGAATATCATGGGATATCAACCGCATTTCTCAAATCATGAATCTTACCAAACTTAATGAATACCCTTGGTAGTTTGAAAATTTGGCGTAAATATGCAGCAATCGCTGAGAAAATGATCGCCGTGAATTCATCTCAGTGTCATAATGGGAGAATAGTACATTAGGTGGTTCAGAAACCAACGGAGAACAATGGAAATGATGTCGCATAACGTCCATACAAGTCAGAAAATCTGCTGGGGGCTCATCGGATGCGGTGATATTGCTGAAAAGCGTGTCGCTCCCGCATTCCTGGAGTTGAACAGTTGCGAGCTGATCGCTGTAAACAGAGCGGACTATGATCGAGCTGAGTCGTTCGCCCAAGGCTTTGGAGCCGCCAAATGGTACCGTCACTATGAGCAACTGATTGCGGATCCAGAGATCGATGCTGTTTATATAGCCACACCCGTTAACCTGCATGCTGAACAAACCATTGCTGCGGCAGAGGCAGGTAAACATGTGCTCTGTGAAAAGCCCATGGCAATGAATGTGGCCGAATGCGACTGGATGATCGCTACAGGCAATTCGGCGGGGGTTAAACTGGGTATTGCCTACTACCGACATTTCTATCCAGTTGTCCTGCGCGCCAAAGAGCTGGTTGATAGTGGAATGATTGGAGAGGTGATGTTGGCTCAGATAAACGCGTTTGAGTGGTTCAATTTGAAGGAAGGCGATCCAAGCTATTGGCGGATGGTTAAGGAGCAGGCCGGGGGTGGTCCCATGTTCGATTTCGGGTGTCATCGATTGGAAGTCCTGCTACATATACTAGGACCCATACGGACATTAAAAGGTCTGCATGGCAACGTACTTTTTGACCGGAACATGGAAGATACTACGGTCACCTGCTACCAATTCGAACGTGGGACGCTAGGTACAATCTCTGTTTCACATGGTGCCTTTGAGCCTCAAGACACCCTTGATATCTTTGGAAGTAAGGGCTCAATTCATATTGCCGTGCTCAACCAAGGTGACCTAACCCTGTCGATATCTGGCCATATCACCAATGAATCCCACCCGCCTCACCATAATCTTCATTTACCACTGATCGAGGACTTTACCGAGAGTATATTGAATGATCGAGAACCCAAAGTATCCGGACATACTGGCAGGGAAGTGGCGAGATTAGAGGAAGTATTATACTCAGCCCGATGATATGATCTGGGATCTATAGATGCACTTCTCCGGATACGTACTGGATACGCAATTAATTTTGTCGACGGATATCCATATAACTCAAAATCCGGTGTTAGCAGTGTCCCTCGAGCAAAAGCCCCACAGACCACCAGATCCATGGGGCTTCCTGTCTTATAAAAAGCAGTACGGTCACGAAATAGTCACGTTGGCCTCATAAGCTGTTGTTTTTATTGACCCGTCGTCGGGCTCATAACCCGAAGGTCGTAGGTTCGAATCCTACCCCCGCTACGATAAATCAAAGGGTCCCACCAGGGACCTTTTTGATTAATGGAGTTTTTAGGGAGCTAGTCCTATGTTCTCTTCTCTAGACTACGCCTGTACCTAATCAATAGGGTGGTTGGGTGGGGCAGGGTGGATTCCGAAGAGAGCAATCAACCTTTATAGCAATCCATCTCTAGTTAATGACATTCACCCACAACCGCTGATGATCGAGGTGAGTTGGTGAAATGCAATACCCACTCTCCTGCCGCTATGTATACGATTATCTCTGGAGTGTCAATCAAACGGAGGTTATTTGAACTGCCGGGATGCTCCGGTATTATGGACTAAGAGAGATTTCCCGTCCTATATACAAATACGAATATTCCATCGGTTATTAGGGGAGAAAAGTTCTACGGCGAGATTAAGAGAGGCAATTTGCTGAGTGTTCTTGTGTCCAAGCCCCTGGATCGTGCAGGCAGGCCACAACGAAGACTTTTGTCTTCCTGCGGAGGAAGACATGAAAGGATAAGTTCGCCCGCACGAGCCAAGCACCTAGTTTCTACGGCAGTTCTTCTTTATAAGAAAAAACTTTCTCCCCTTGAAAATATGTTGCTATCACTTGAGTTTTATGGATCTCATTATGGGGAATCTGAAACAGATTCCGATCCAGAACGATAAAATCTGCGGATTTGCCCACCTCCAGGGAACCCGTTTCCTCTTCAATAAAGTTCACAAAAGCCCCATTGATGGTAAAGCTTTCAATCATCTCTTTCAGGCTCACACGCTCTTCAGGCCATAGCACATCGTCGGACGCTGAAGATCCTATCTCCCTGCGCGTCGTGCCGGTTTCAATAGCAACTAAAGGATTGCATGGAATGGTAACGGGATAGTCACTGGAAGAGGCAACCTTGACCCCGGCTTTGAAAAAGCTGTTCATGGGATATTCTTCATCGGCTCGCTTTTGTCCCAGATAGGGGACCTGGATATTATAATAATAGCTGTCTTTTTGGAACCAGTACGGTTGGGGCAATGCCACCGCGCCCAGATCATAAAAGCGTTGGATATCCTCCGGATTGACCAACTGAAGATGGGTGATTGCATGTCGGGAATCCCGTACTCCATTCTGGCCCTGGACCACCTCCAGTGCATCCAGCATCACCCGGGATGCACCATCGCCAATGGCATGCACGTGAATTTGGAATCCGTGTCTATCCAGCTCTGCACTCACCCTGTTCAAGCGATCAATATTCCATAGCAGTTTGCCTTTTGAATCCGGCATATGCAGATATGGTTCATTTAAATAGGCCGTACTGCCTTCAACCACACCGTCGATAAATATTTTTGCAGAATTGATTCGAAATAGCTGGCCTTCATCTGCAGCCCGTTCTTTGATCAGCGCTCGGATTTGCTCAATATCCTGATCCGGATCTACATAAAGTCCTGCCCGAAAACGCATTTTCAATCGATTTTCAGTCTCCAGACTCCGATAGGCAGAAATCTCATCAGTACCTGCATCCAGATAAGCATCATGGGTTGAAGTCAACCCAAAACTCACTGCCATGTCCTGATAGGCCAACAACCCGTTTCGCAGCTCCTCAAGTTTGTAGTAGGGAAACAGATCAAAAACCAGGTCGGATGCGCTCTCTCTCAAAGTTCCGGAGGGTTCACTCGAGCCCTCATATCGTTCTATTACTCCTCCTTCCGGATCGGGTGTAGTGCGGTTCAGGTTCGCTAGTTCCAATGCTTTTGAGTTGACCCATATTGCATGCCCCCCTTCATCGGACAAGGATACGGGGATATCGCTGATCACTGCATCGATAATCTTCTTGTCTGGTCCGACTTTGGTAAAATCAGCATTACTCCAACCACGTCCCTTGATAAACGCAGCGTCCGGATGCGATTCGCGGAAGTCTATTAATGCTGCCTGCATCTCAGCGGGGGTTGTAAGATTATATAGATTCACTTCATAGAGCTGTTTTGTGGCACTGATAGCATGGGCATGACTATCAATAAATCCAGGCAAAACCAATCTATCCTCCAAGTCAATCACTTCCGTGGTTTCATCTATGAATGCATTCAGCTGTGAATCTGAACCCAAGCCCACAATCTTCCCCTTGGTGATGGCCATGGCTTGAACCTTCCGTCGATCAGGGTCCACGGTATACATCTGACCATTCTTGAAAACCAACTCAGCTTTGACCTGCATAGGTTTTGGTATACAGGAGAAACTGCTGATAAGCAACGATAGAACGAGAGCAATAAACATGAATTGTTTCAAAATCATTTCCCCGTTATGAATTGAATTAAAATACACATTTATCTATGTCAGACCCTAAAGGAACATCCAGAACCTGTCTGGTGTTGTTCAATATTAAGTTTGGCCCAAAGGAGCAATCCGTATAGAATTGGGGCAATTCCAGCTAATTTTAATTTTGCAGCCTGATGGGAGCACGCTTTCAATACACTCAAAGATAATTAGCAAATTTCAATCAGTCATATAATCGCCATCAAAGGAGGAACACCCCTTGCTAATTGAACGCATCGAACTACGACATGTCCGACTCGAACTAGTTAGTCCATTTGAAACATCCCTGGGCGTAGAAACTCATGAAGAGCACATCATTGTCAGAGTTGATAGTGAAGGAATCACAGGATGGGGAGAGTGTGTCGTCGAACCTTTGCCAGCCTATTCGCCGGAAACAGTAGCTACAGCCTGGCATGTCCTCACTGATGCCATCATTCCCGGTGTGGTCGGTAAGCAATTTTCTTCTGTCTCTGATGCGTTGGGCTCCTGGTCCTGGGTGCGGGGTCACCGCATGGCCAAGGCTGGCCTGGAGTCAGCCCTCTGGGATGTTCTAGCAAAGCAAAAACAAGTTTCTCTATCAACATTACTGGGCGGAAATCGAACCGCTGTTGACGTGGGTGTGAGTATCGGAATGCAGGCATCCACCGAAAGCATGCTTGAGGAAGTTTCTACTTTTCTGCAGAAGGATTATAGTAGAATTAAAATCAAAATAGCACCCGGCAAAGATCTGAAATTTATCGAAGCCATTCGCCGTGAATATCCCAAGATTGCCCTTCAAGTGGATGCGAATTCAGCATACACATTGGCAGATGCAGATATTTTTAAAGCCATGGATAATTATCACCTCCTGCTGATTGAGCAACCATTGGGTTATGACGATATCTACGAACATGCCCTCCTTCAGCAAGACCTGGCTACCTCCATATGCCTTGATGAAAGTATTCACTCTGCAGGCGATGCCCACGCAGCACTTGCGCTGAAAAGTTGCCGGATCATCAATATCAAGCCCGGCCGCGTGGGTGGATTCAGCGAATCCATCAAAATTCATGACCTGTGCGCCGATCAAAATGTGCCTGTATGGCACGGGGGCATGTTGGAGTCGGGGATAGGTCGAGCCGGAAATCTGGCACTGGCATCACTGCCAAATTTCACCCTGCCAGGAGATATCTCAGCGAGTAAGCGCTATTTCACCCAAGATATTGTGGACCCTGAATTTGTCGTTTCAGCCGATGGAAAGATGACTGTGCCAAACAAGCCGGGAATCGGTGTTAATGTCCTGGAAGAACGACTGTCCAGTGTCACGGTTCGGACCGCGGAATTTCGGGCGAGTTAGCGGACAGAATCGTTATTAGCATTTATTCCAGCAGGCCGGTATCTACCATTTCCGCCATGCGAAAAACAGGGTAGGTCTCACCCTCAACCAGGTACTCCAGAAATCGATCGTGTCGACCGCTGTTCTCAGTAACAATGCTGAACGAGGAATGAGGCTCCAACATCAGCGGGATCAAGTTACCCGCAGGTTGATTGGTGAGAATGACAATGTCCCCTTGTTTGAACGTCATCGTATTCGTGAAGGATTGGGCGTCCACGTTAACGACCTCTGTTTCCTCTTCGTATCTGGTTGTGATGTGCCTCAACAAGTAACCCAGCACTTCGATCTCAACAGATTGTTTTAAACTGGACACTGTAATGCCATGCTTTGAAAGCAGATCGATAAGCCGCTTCTCATCACCGGAAAAGATGTAGCCGGCTGGTTTGCTGATACTTCGCTTCGGCTTCACCAGGGGCTCAAATGGAGCCAGATCCCTCGTTTCAGGTTTCCAGGTATAGAGGTCGAATATCGGGAAGGGGACTACCTTGCGAGTGGAATCGGGAAAATAGTCCATATGAATAAACACTTCTGGGCTCGATCCTGCCTCTACCGGATTCATCAGGGACTGCCTGGTTCGGCTCGTAATTGCCAGAATCTCCTCCTGATGTTCATCAACTGCTTCCAGGAATGCAATCAGCGCTGCGAGCTGTGCTTGCGTTCGTCGTTGAAGCATATTGGTCACGTCCCCGTAGCGCTTGCCCTCAAGGATGAAAGAGAAGGTGTTATAGATCCCCAGACTCTGGCGGCCATCGTTGATCGCGGTGGTACTGTAGCGCAAGCGACCATCTTCGAAGGGGGAACCGACAATGTATCGATGGAACGAATACCCGGCTGCCTCAATTTTCGAACCTACCCCAGGGATTATCCGGTCGCGGGTGAAGGATATGATCTCCGGAGAGATATTCACATTGGTTACTCCCCCCAGCTGTTCATCGGCATCCTTTACATATCCTTCGGCAACCCAGGTTTCAGTGATAGCATTATATTCGTGAACATCCAGGGTGGCCTCGGGCATCCATTGCCTGAAAATCCTGTGCAGGGCAGCAGTCTCCGGCTCACTTAATATCACGTGATTTCGGTTCAAGTCCTCATCATTGGCATTTTGCCGCTCGTCCTTTTCCCCACCATCAGGATTAACCTGCGGGATGAGGATGATATCCATCGTTCTTAGCAGGTGTGTCTGTTCACCAACAAGCTGACGCGCCAGGATAAGCGCCGCTTCCTTGCCGGAAGGCTCATTTCCATGCTGTTGGCAAAAGATCATCACCATCGGTTTGGTGCCCCTTCTGGAACCGAAACTCCGGTCCCGGGAAAAGAACAGGGCGGGTAATTCACGGCCCTCCACCGACTGGCCAATTATAGACATCTCCACTGTCTTGGATGCATCAGACAGCTGACGAAGATAATCCATCATATCCTTATGCCTTGTCAGTTCCTGAAAGCCGCTGAGTTCGGCGGATGTCTGGAGTTCCGCTCCCTGAAGTGCGATTACCAGGCACGGCAACAAGGCAGTTCGCAGAAGAATGGCTGAAAGCTTAGACGTCATACAAACCTCACGAGTTAGAGGAGAACTTTAGAGATGGATCAGGATGTTGAATAATGAATTCGATAAAATGATCCGAATGTCAAGATAATGCTTGACTGCGTGTTAAGGCAACTTTATCTTGAAATAGTCCTTTCGCCGAAAGAAGAAAATGAAACAAAGATTACACCTTGTGAGGATACACACAAGTCCAGTATGAGTCCCGTAATGCAGCAATCGTTGATCGACCTTTTTCTTCAACTGGTACGTATCAACGCCGTGAGCGGAGCTGAAAAGCCGGTTGTGGAATTCATTCGGGAGTTTTTATCGAAGTATGAAGTGGACGTTCAGGAAGATGACGCCCATATCATTGACGGTGGAAATGCCGGCAATGTGATCTGTCGAATTGGCGGCGGCGGTAATACAGTTCTATTAGCGCATATGGATACGGCTCGTCCGACCGAAAATGTGCATCCCCAAGTCGGTTCCGACCGCATTACATCGGATCAAAGTACGATCCTCGGGGCCGATAATCGAGCAGGGGTGGCGATCCTGCTCTACACACTCCAGCAAGCTTTAGAACAGACCCATCCGTGCCAGAATTTTACTGCTGTTTTTACCGTGTGTGAGGAAACGACCCTCTCAGGGTCCAGGTATCTCACGCTCGGGAAGCAAATTGAGATGGGGTACGTATTCGATTCCTCCCTGCGACCGGGAAGTTTCATCCAGGAAACCTACGGTGCACAACGATTCGAGGTTCATGTGAATGGGAAAGCGGCCCATTCCGGTCTCGAACCCGAGAAGGGCGTCAACGCTATCCTGGCAGCCGGTCGAGCGATCAGTAATTTGACTCTGGGGCGTCTGAATGGGGGGGTTCTGGCGAACATTGGGACCATAAACGGAGGCACGGGTATAAATGTAGTGCCCGCGGAAGTCCACATGGAGGGAGAAGTTAGAGGACGCGAGAGGAGTGATGTACTCGCAACCGTTGAGCATATCTCCAACAGCTTCCTTGAAGCGGCAAGGCCGCTGGAGGCATCAGTTGACTTTGATGCGGTCTGGGACTTTGAATCCTACTCCATTCAGTCCACGGAACAGGTTTACCAGCGACTGGTGGGTGCCATGGAGCAGGTAGGGCTCGCTCCGATACCCATCGTCTCACCTGGGGGTAGTGATGCCAACTCCCTGCATCTGAAAGGAATTCGCGCCACGAATTTGGGCATCGGTGCCCAAAATCCCCACTCCAACGAAGAATTTATCCTTATCGAGGATCTCATCAAGGGGGCCGAGTTGGCCCTGCAACTTGTTCAAAAAGTATAGGTACGGGATAATACATGAGAGAAATCTGGAACCAGTTATGAAATCACGATCAGCACGAATTCAACTTGTAGTTATACTGGCATTGTTCTGCTTTTCCGGCCTCGCCTGCTCATCTCCAAAAGCGACATCGCAACGAGGTCACCTGGTTATCATAGGAGGTGGGGAACGTGCGGACTACATGATGCAGAGAATCGTTGATTTAGCTGGCGGCGCGGAGGCACGCTTTCTGATCGTTCCTAATGCCAGTTCAGATCCAATCGGGACAGCGGAATATCAGAAAGAACAGCTAGAAAGTTACGGTGTGTCCAGCGTTGATTACGTGAACCTGACGTCTGAGACAGTGGACGATGACACGAGTCTGGCGAATCTCGATGGAATCACAGGAATCTTCTTTTCCGGAGGGGATCAGAGTCGTCTCCAGGCAGTTTTGAATGGGACCGAATTTCTGAGGCGGATACATTCAATTTACGACAACGGCGGATTGATCAGCGGCACCAGTGCCGGTGCGGCAGTCATGAGCGAGCTCATGATTACAGGGAACGAACTGGTGAGTCAGGATTCCATCCACCCCTTCGGCTTCGTTCAGGAAGGGAATATCGAGGCTCTGGAAGGATTCGGTCTCGTCACCAAGGCCATCATTGACCAGCATTTCGTACGGCGCAAGCGATTGAATCGGCTTATCACTCTGATACTGGAGAATCCTCACCTGGTCGGGGTGGGTATTGACGAGTCCACCGCGATCGTGGTCTACCCTGATGATACGTTCGAGGTATTGGGTGAGTATACGGTTATGGTGTTTGACCCGAGTCGTGCAAAGAATATTGCTGCCGATGGCAATGGAAACCTGTCGGCTAGTGGGGTGGCGCTGCATATCTTACAAGCTGGTCAGCGCTACGATCTTAAATCAAGGCGTATATTGCATTAATTATTGATGACGATCGGTTTCAGGCCTTTATTATCGGCGTGATCCTCGGTCGAATGCGAATTGAGGAAAAACACAACAGGAAAGGAACCAACATGCGAAAAATGCTAACAGTCATGGCCCTGGCGCTGGGGATCGGATTGATGACTCCCAGCGAAGTGGCAGCGCAAACAATCTCAAACGGTGAGATTGAGGTGTATTGCAGCGATTACGGGCGAGTACGAGTGTATATGCCGATCGCGGGAGTAGATACATTGATGCAGATTGACCGGGCAACGGTCCTGTTTGCTACACGTGACTCAGCCGTCTTTGATTATTACGTCGATCAGGATGCGGTAGTTTATCCAGAGGAAGTCACGTCTCCGGCGAACAGCGATTATGAGATTACGGGATTATTCAACAATGGTTACACCCTGGATCCACCGAACGTCGAAGTCCGGTATAATCTATATATGTGGGCCACTGGTGGATACAGCATCTTCAAGTATACGCTGATCAATCCCGACGATACGACGCAAATTGGCCGGGTTGGTCTTGACATAATTCCAAAGATCGAGGATTCCTGGGGCGGTGAGTTGGCCACTTATGATGAGACGACCGGGTTGATGTCAATGTTCGAACATGACACAGCATACGCGGGGATGAAGGTGCTCTCCCCAGACCTAGTGTCGCTGGATATGTTCGGCTGGTACGGGGATTACCATGAGGACTCTGCGCTGTACGAACACATGACTTATGATCAGATTGATGTTCTGTATGATGATACCGAACTGGAGCCGGTGATGATCATGTCCTTCGCCGAAACATCCATCCTCCCGGGCGACTCCGTGGAGGTCTACGTGGCGGTATCCATTGGCACTGACTCGACCACCATGGTAGCTAACATGGCGCTGGCGGAAACTGCCTACGCGGGTTTGCTGGCAATTGATGCCCCACGGAGTGAAATCCCGGTAGGGTACCAACTTTCGCAGAACTATCCTAATCCCTTCAATCCCAGTACGACGATCGAGTTCTCCTTGTCGGCCACAGAAAGTGTATTCCTGAGTGTCTACGATCTCAGTGGCAGACTGGTCACGACGCTGGTTGATGACCGGCTTCTGGCTGGACCGCACAGGGTGGAATTCAGTGGTGAAAATCTGTCCACGGGCGTGTATTTCTACACACTCAAGGTGGGCAAGTTCTCCACGACACGTAAAATGGTCTTGTTGAAATAGATGGATTAAAAGTATCCGGGGCTGGTTACTATCAACCAGCCCCGGATATAACAACCCCCGAGTCAGGACATGCACGATATCGAGATCAAGGATACAATCCGGCTTCATTATCAGGAGCTTTCGAAAAATCAGAAGAAGCTGGCTGAATACATAATTGAGAACTTTGTTAAGGTACCTTTCCTGAGTGTCCAGGAAGTATCTGAAGACAGCGGCACCAGTACAGCTACCATCGTTCGCTTTTCACAGCGGATAGGATTTTCCGGTTACAGCGAGCTGCGTGACGCAATTTCTCTCGTGCTTCAAGAGAGCTGGACCAAGAGTGTATTTCCGTCTATCACCAGCTTAACCGATGATGTGGTGGCATCTGTTGCCAAACAGGACCTTAAGGACATTGAAGATACTTTCAAGCATCTTAGTAAAGAGGATTTTACACGTGCAGTGGACTATATCCTGGATGCCCACGCCGTATATACAGCTGGATTGGGTGTTTCCTACTTACTGGCACAGATCCTGGCCTACCAATTGAGCCAGGTCGGCATAGATGCCAAGGCGCTGCATCAGGGCTCAGCTTCCTTTCTCGAGCAATTACTTTTCTTTAAACCGAATGATCTGCTGATCGCTATGTCATATCCACCGTATTCGAAGGAAACAATTGAGACCGCGAAAATCACTTCCGAGAAAAATCTTCGAGTAATTGCGATCACCAATTCACCAGCGTCACCGATCACCTTCTACTCTACTCTCAATCTGGTAGCTAAAAGCGAAAACGTGCTGTTTACCAACTCGTGTGCCGCCATCTCGGTGCTCATTAACGCTATCACAACCGAGTGTGCGCACAGCGATCGGTCAAGATCCGAAAAACGACTGACTGATGTGGAGTCAATACATAAAGGCTTGGTAGAAACTATTCCTTAAGACTGCCCCATCGTGGAGGATTCGATGAAGAAGGTCCTTATTATAGCTGTGCTTTGTTCACTGCCGCTGTCCATCTATGCCGGGATCACCGGCAAATTGACCGGCCGGGTCACTGATGCGGCCAGCGGTGAACCTCTAGTGGGCGCCAATGTTCTGGTCATCAACACCGATTTCGGTGCTGCCACCGATCTCACGGGAAGTTTTGTTATCCTCAACATACCGCCTGATGTATATAGCGTCCGTTTCTCATTCATGGGTTATGAAGGAGCGGTGTATACGGATGTTGAGGTCGTTGTTGACCTGACCACGGATATCAGCGCATCCTTGCAGCCCACGGTAATCGAAGGGCAGGAAGTAACTGTAACCGCGGAGCAGCAGATGATCCGGAGAGATATCACCAGTTCCCTGGCTGTCGTAACCCAGCAGGACCTGGAAAGCCTGCCTTTCTCGGATTTCACCGAAGCCTTGACCTTGCAGGCCGGTGTGACAGGCGAAGGGTCATCCATCAATGTTCGAGGCGGAAGATCGAATGAAGTAGCCTACCTGATCGATGGCATGTATGTCAAGGATCCTCTCTTGGGCGGGCTCGCGACCGACATTGGAAACGACGCGATCAGGGAGATGAGTCTTCTCAGCGGTACCTTCAACGCGGAGTACGGCAACAGTCTGAGTGGGATTGTGAATATTGTGACCCGGGAGGGTGCAGAGGAGTATGAAGGTCGGCTTGAGTACCGATCCAGTCGTATCGGTATTGATCGCTACGATGACCTGGACGAAGATCGCATCAACGGGGTACTCAGTGGTCCCCTGATGGTGGATTGGCTGCGTTTTGTGCTTTCAGGTGAGATCGACAACGAGGGGAGCTACCTGCCTTTCGGATTCCGGAATTCCCAATCCGGCCTGGGCAAGCTGACCTTTATCGGGATCCCTGGCATCAAAATGAATCTGCTTTACAGGTTGAGTCGTGGACAACGCCAGCGATACAGTCACACCTGGAAATTTATCCCTGAGCGCTATCTCCAGCGGAATACGACCAGTGATCATGCGGCCTTCACCATGTCACATACTTTGAGTACCCGATTTTTCTACGATATTCGGTTGTCTTATTTCCAGCAAACGTACGCTTCAGGTGTGTGGATCGACAGTCTGAGTGCGTTCAAGGACACATCCGATTATATGACCACGGGTGCCCGCACCTGGACACCCTCCAGCGTTCCGGGTGCGGGAACCGGAACCGAATTCTATGGCATGGCTGATCCACAGGAATTTATCCAAGACAGCACCTACACCACTGAATTCCATGCTGGTTTCGTATGGCAGCTGGGGCAGCGGAACGAGATCAAATTCGGTTTGCAGTACAAACGGCATGTCATGAAACTGCTGGATGTGTACGATCCCAAGCGAGACCGCCCGTATATCGACGATTACACGACCACGCCCGTCGAAGGAGCTGTATACTTCCAGGATAAGATTGAATTTCCTTTCCTGGTTATCAATCTGGGATTGCGCTATGATTATATGAACGCCAATGCGGAGTTCCGGATTGATCCACTCCGGCAGGACACGGTGGCCGCAAAATCCCGCAATCAGTTCAGCCCCCGCTTGGGAATCTCGCACCCTGTCTCCGACCGCACCAAGATCCATTTTGCATATGGACATTTCTTCCAGAATCCGGAGTACGCCAATCTTTTCGAAAACAGTGCCTATGATCTGGATGTGCGGGAGCCGCTGTTCGGTCAACCCAGTCTGGATGCCGAGCGTACCGTGGCGTATGAAGTTGGCTTGGCGCACCAAATTGCCAACCGCATCTCCCTGCAGCTTACGCTTCACAACAAGGATGTCACGGGCTTGATCGGGACCCGGTATTTCCCCGCCTACACCGATGAAGCGCCGGACAGGTATGTAGGCTACACCCTGATCATCAATGAAGACTATGCCAACATCAGAGGCTTTGAGGCCAAGTTGCGAATTAGTCCTGGAGGACATTTCTCCGGTGGCCTTAATTATACCTATCAGGTGGCGAAGGGGAGTGCGTCATCCGAAATGGAACAATACCCCGGTACTTCCGAGTCCACGAAACTCTACTACCTCAATTTTGACAAACCACATATCTTCAATGCCTATGGCTCCTTCGTCCTTCAAGAGGGGGAAGGCCCGGTTCTCCTGGGATTTCGACCCCTGGAAAACAGCGACTTCAGCTTGGTCGTACGCGCCAGCTCGGGATATCCCTATACTCCAAGCGGACGTGATATCGGCTTCGTTGAACGCAATTCACTGCGTATGCCGTCGACCTACACGATCGATGCTGAGATCGGGAAGAAGTTCATTTTCGGGGGAAAGATCAGCGGCCGAGTATTTGCGGAAATCCTGAACCTCACCGACCATAAGAATATCCGCTACGTGTATTCTGATACAGGTGATCCGGACTTTACCTTCTACGGGGGACGCTCTGAGGATTACATGAGGGATCCGTCGAACTATGGTCCGCCGAGAACGATCCGAATTGGGCTCGGTTTCAGACTCTAGTATGTTCAGACGATTAAATGGCAGGTGTAAAAAATATGAGTAGAGTCCAAATCGGTTATCATCCTTGGCTATCATTCCTGATTCTTTTGGCCGCTGCCGGACCATTATGTCCCCAGGCATCGAAAGACAGGTCAGAACCATTATCATCTCTTCCGAAGCCGGCAGCGATCATAGATCGGGCGGCCGGTATTCATGACGCGGGGAATATCGGGATGTTTTTCGAGAATCGGGGGAAGCTCTATCCCCGCCGGGCAGCCGACGGCCCCTACGGGGAATTCCCCATTAATTCCGGCAAGCACTACATCTATCGGATCAATCCCATGGTGGGAGTCGCGGCCGATTCCGCCAGCGGGAGAGAGGTCAATGTGATGCAGGGCAGATACACGACCAACGAGGAATGGGAAGCGGCAGCCGGTTATCATAATCCCAACCTGGCGAAAGTGGCCTTCAGTGATGATCCCATCACTTGGCCCCTTTATGGCTGGCCGGTTCAGGATTCGGCAGGAAATCCCATCATCATTTCGGATCAGGATAGCTACTGTGTCTTCAATGACAGCAACAACACTGTACAGGTGTTAGGAGTCGAGGTCATCCAAACGGGGTATGTCTTCGCGTCCCGATTCGCTGAGGACATCATTTTCTACACGTACGAGTTGATCAATAAGGGGAACTACGATCTGGACGGGGTCTACTTCAACTGGTACTTCGACTGTGATGTGGGAGATGGACCTGGCGGGGAATCCGAGTATACGGACGACCTGTTAGGCTTCGATGCTGACATGGACCTGGTCTACATGTACGATGCAGACGGCTATTCAGCGGACTGGGGGGGCGCAACCGGGTATTTCGGTTCGGCTTTCCTGCAGACACCCGAAGTCGATGGGAGCGAACTGGGCATCACCGATCTGCATTACAACGAGTACTATGATGATCTGGATGAGGACAGTGTCCAGTACAGCATATTCTCAAGCGATCTGAGCTACATGCCGACTGATATTGATGAAGGCAAATACTTTCATTCCGGTACGGCAGGCAATATCCACCTCGATGATCTCAACACTATACCGGCCGGGGGGAATGACCTCCTGGCGAATATCAGCTCCGGACCATATGAATTTTCCCGTGGGGATACACTAACATTTGTAATCGCCGTATTGGCGGGGATTGATTTAAATGACCTCTACTTGAATCTGGATGCCGCCAGGAGTGTCATCAACTCAGGGTGGAATCCGCCTAAGCCTCCTCCGTCGCCTGCGCTCCGGATTGAACCTGGGGATGGCTGGGCACGCCTGTTCTGGGTAGCCTCGTCGGAGAGGGTTATTGACCAATTTTCCGGTGAGATGGATTTTGAAGGTTACCGGATCTATAAGAGTATCGATAGGGGTGCCAGTTGGGATCAAATTGACAGGAACGTCAATCCCACGGTTGGGGAGCTGCCGATTCCCTTCGCCGATTTTGATATCGTGAACGGTATCGGATCCGATGCCGGTCTCCAGTACAGTATTATCGACACCAACGTCACCAACGGCTTTGAATACTGGTACAGCCTCACGGCCTACGACCGGGGTACCGACTTCCTAGAGAGTCTTGAGAGCCCCATCGGAAAAAAGCTGGAATCTTCCAATACAGTTTCGGTGGTGCCAAGATCGGATGCCATCGGATACCTGCCGGTTCGCTCGGATGAAGTGCAACACCTGGGAATGGGACGTTCCAATTACGTCCTGGAAGTGGAGCCCGTCGATGAGGATTCGCTAAGCGGACATCAATATGATATCGGTTTCACCTACCTGGTGAATCGTGCAGTTGGGGACTTGAACGCAGAGCTCTCGATTATCGTGGCCGACTCCGCTCTTACTGCAGCCTATCAATTCACGATTGAATTCATCTCCGATACACGTTTTGTGATGAAAAATCTTTCCACCGGTGAGGACATCGGGCGCGATACGCCGTATAAGGTTGACTATGTGTACAGTAATAAACTGGGCTATGGTCTGGATTTCATATTTCATGATCCTGCGGAGATTATTCCACCGGAGACTGGGGATGCATTCACCATCAGTTTCGCGGTGAACGTCGTTAAGGATGGAGTGGATACCCTCATTCAAGGACGCCCATTCGCCCTCAACCGCCCGTATGCCACGGATGACGGTGTTATTTTCACTCTCTGGGAGGCTGATGATACGCTGGATGTCTCGCCACCACCGGTAGAGAATTTCGATCTCACGTTCTCGGTCGATGATTCGGACCAACTGCTGGACACAACCTACACCATCATAATAACCGAAGCAGGGCAGAATATCGGCGGCGCACCATTCATCTCCCTGGACATCATGTATGACTCCGCCGAAGTATTCATCGTGGGATATACCGAAGATTCCCTATTGATCTCTGATATATTCACCTTTGATGGTATCGCCGGGACCGTCGAAGCGCTGTCCAGCGAGGATCTCCCGCCGGAAGGTACCATTATTGGCCTGAGAGCCGTGCCATCGGTTATGCCCAACCTACAGGATGCCTACCGCGTTGGTCTATTAGGCTCGGCGGCGGATCGAGAACGCATAGATGAGGAGATCGAAAAGGTACGGGTGGTACCGAATCCCTATGTTGTCTCTTCTTTATGGGAACAGGAGTTTGGGGAGCTGCGCGCGGAGCCCATCCGCCAGATTCAATTTATCAACCTTCCTCCGGTGTGCAAGATCCACATTTTCACCATTGCCGGGGACCGGTTGAAAACCATCGAACACGACGGATCCGACGGCACGGAAACGTGGGACCTGCGCGCCGAGAGTGGTCGTGAGATCGCTACCGGGATCTATCTGTACCTGGTCAAGACCGACGACAGCGAATACCTGGACCGTTTCGCTGTAATTAAATAGGAATGGTGTCATGAGAAAACTTGGCTTCATTTTCGCACTCGGAATACTCATCACCGGGCAAGGATTAGCTCAGAATTCCAATCTGGGGACTGCAGGGGCTCAATTCCTTAAAATCCCAGTTAGTGCCAAAGCAGTAAGTATGGGGGGGAGCCGTGACCGGCCTGACGGGAGATGCCGCCTCCATTTTCTGGAATCCAGCAGGGATTGTCAACGTCGCAAACACCGCGGTACACTTCTCCCATATGGAGTGGTTCCGTTATTTTGATTTTACTACGGCATCAATGGTTCTCAATCGCGGTCGCTGGGGCAGCTTCGGTGTTGGCGTCATTGTATTTCGCATGGAAGAGATGGAGATCACCACGGAGTATGAACCTAATGGCACCGGGCGCTTTTTTGACGCTCAGGACCTGGCACTCAACTTCACCTACGCCCGCAGTTTGACGGATCGATTTCAGGTAGGGCTAACCGGGAAATATATCCATCAGCGCATATGGAATGAAACCGCCAAGGGGATGGCTATCGATGTGGGTACCCAATACCGGATCGACTTCCGCAACCTGGCTCTTGCCATGAGCATGACCAATTTTGGACCCAACCTGCGTATGACGGGACCGGAGCTGAGCGTTACCTATGACGCCGATCCGAATTTTCCCAATCGTATCGTCCCTGCGATGAAGCAGACCGAGGATTACCCGCTGCCACTCAACTTCAAATTCGGTATCGCAGTCGATCTGCTGAATACACCGCTCCTGAAGATCCGGAACGGACTGGATGTCATTCACCCCAATGATAATGACGAACGAATACAGGTGGGTACCGAGGTCTCTTTCGCCGACCGGTTCTACTTGCGGGGCGGTTACCAATTTGGCCACGATTCAGAACGGGGCAATGCCGGCTTTGGAATCCATACGGCTTTGTCAGGCTATATCCTGAGTCTGGACTATTCCTATTCCATGTACGACCTCCTACCCGATATCCAGCAGGTATCCGTAGGTCTCAGTTTCTAGGTTTTTCAAGCAAACGATAAGACTGCGATATCTGCTCCCCATTATTCCACTGATCATTGGGGAGCCGTTATCGGCTCAGTGATCAGTGATGCTGGTGGGTGGGGGATACGAAGTAGAAGCCCCACAGAACACAAAATCCTTGGGGCTTACTACTCTATTAAGCAGTGTGGTCACGAAATAGTCACGTTGGCCTCATAAGCTGTTGTTTATATTGACCGGTCGTCGGGCTCATAACCCGAAGGTCGTAGGTTCGAGCCGGAGTGACTGTAGGGAGCGGAGACCAGAGCCCTGTTTCCATCGTGAGACGGCATTTTTGTCCCTTGGCAAATCCAAGGACATACTCTCGGTATTCAGGAGATTGCTGAAGATTAAGAGGTGGGTTTAAGCAGCCGGGGATTTTGAATATATTTCTTCCCACAGCGCAATCTGACCGACGACCTGATCCATCAAAACCGGCAGTGCTTGCTCAACCGCAGGGCTCAGGCTGCCGCCGATAGTCAGGGGATCTTCCACTTCCACTGCGAAAATGATCAGTTCTTCAGGGAAATCAAGTTCCAACCGTTGTGCCAGAGCGAACAACTCCGGCAGCCCGGCGAAATGTGGTGTTGGAGCAACTACACTGGACAGGTCGTCCATGCTCAATTGGATTATGGTTCCAGGCGGGTGATGACCAGAGAAGAGGGCATCGATGATGATCGCTTTATCATATCCAACCAGCAGATCCAGAAGCGCCAGCCCGGAGAGAGAGGACTCAACAACATCCGCTTCGTTGCGAAGCTGGGATTTCAGGTTCCTGGCCGCCAGAATGCCGATTCCATCATCGGCGATCAGTTCATTGCCCAGCCCCAGGACCAAGGGTTGCATCACTATCTGTCCCGACGGATCTCCTGCCTCAGATTGAACTGCGGATCATAAATACGAACAATCAGGGGCATCTGACCGGGCAAGGCATGGGTGGCACAACCGTGGCAGGGATCATAGGCACGAAAGGCCATCTCGATCAGATTAAGAATGCCGTCATCCACCTTTCCGTCCTTGATTACACCTCGGGCAGCCTTGTCCACCGACATAGCGATACGGGCGGCGTTATTCTGCGTGGCTACGATGAGGTTGGCCTTGGTGATCACACCCCTCTCATCGGTTTGATAGTGGTGGAAGAGTGTGCCGCGGGGGGCTTCCACTACCCCGATCCCTTCCTTCGGGGTAGCAGTGGGGATGGTCCGTATATCAGGGCTAATGATATCGGAATCGGCTGACAGTTCTACCATCCGTTCAGCTGCGTAGAGCAGCTCGATGAGCCGGGCCCAGTGATTGGCAAGTGTAAAGTGAACCGGCCGCCCCCCCAAGGTTTTAAAGTACAGCTCGTAGGCTTCCTGGGCTTTGGGAGTGGCCATGCCTTCGGCAGCATTCAGACGGGCGAGGGGCGCCACGCAATAGATGCCGCTTTCGGGACCTTCGTTGAAACCATTCCAGCCCACATCTTTCAGGAAGGGGAATTTGATATAGCTCCAGGGCTCGACGTGTTCGCCGACATGCTTCACATAATCACTGGCAGGGAACTTGATGAACTCCTTGCCGTCAGGATCCACTACACGCAGAAGGCCGTCGTAGAAATTCACCATATTATTTTCATCTACCAGACCCATGTAGTAGGTACGGTTGGTATAGGCATCGGAGACAATCGTATCGACATACTCCTGGTTCTTCAGCACGATATCGTTAAAGAGTCCCAGGCTGAATTCTCCGAACTTCACGGCATGCTCTGCACCGGCAATGAAAGCCTGTTGATCCTCTTCGTTAAGGGGCTTGGAGATACCACCGGGGAGCCCGAAAACCGGATGGATGACCTTGCCCGCGGCACGAATGATCAGCTCGCGCAATTCCTTGCGCAGACCGATTACTTCTTTGCCTGTCTCCAGGCCCACTTTCCCCAAGACGCCGAGGATATTCCGCTCCGCTTTAGGTGCCGTGGGCCCCATCACAAAATCAGGACCGCCCAGGTAATAGAAGTGCAGCGCGTGGTCCTCAACAAAAAACGTGCTGTTCACCAGCTCGCGCACTTTTTTAGCGGCGACCGGTGGCGCGACTTGGTAAAGATCGTCAAGGGCTTTGGTGCTGGCCATGTGGTGGGCGGTGGGACAGACGCCGCAAATGCGTGGTGTAATTTGAGGCATATCCTCGGCCGGTCGGCCCTCAGCGAATTTCTCAAAACCCCTTAGCTCTGGCACCTGAAAGTAGGCGTGGTCTACGTTACCATCATCATCGAGGAGAATGTCAATCTTGCCATGGCCTTCCAAGCGGGTGATGGGATCAATAACGATTCTCTTGCTCATGCTGCTGCTCCTGTTCATACCTGCCGGCGCCGGTGAAGTACCGATGCCGGTAAACTATAGCGGTAAAAAGTACCTGCCGGATCCACGATGCCGTCCATGAGTTGAATGATGACCTCCTCGTCATTAGCGTTCAATGACGATGCAATGGCAGAGAGAGCCTTCGCGCCATGATCCTTAACTCGGCTGGTTGGTCCCAAGCAACCTGTGCAAGGCATATTGCCATTAACGCAGGCGGCTTCACATCCACTTCGAGTAGCCGGGCCCATGCACAGCAGGCCTTGCGCCAACAAGCATTCCTCGGTATCAATTAAGATTTGGTGCGGCCGCTTGAATTCCTCAATGGCCAATTCTTCCGGTTTGGATTCCTTACGGGGACACTCGTCGCATAAGGCTTTGTCCGGTGCGAGGACGGTCCCTTTCGGGGGCAACTTCCCTTCCAGGATGGCTGTCACAGCCCCGACGATCAAATTCACCGGTGGTGGACATCCTGGAAGGTAGTAGTCCACATCCACGGTCTGATCGAGTGTTCGTACCGATTCATAAAAGGCCGGCAGTGTCAAGACCGTTCCATCAATCGAAGTTTCTTCTTGAGGTCTGATACCATCGGGATTGACGATGGTGGGTACCTCATGGTAAACGCGCTCGAAAATACTCTGGCTGGTTTTGAAATTGGCGAGTCCCGGGATGCCACCTAAATGGGCACAGCTGCCGAAGGCGATAAGCAGCTGGGACTTGCGCCGCATCAGTTCGGCCATCTCTTCCTGCTCCGAAGTCCGTATTGCGCCATTCAGGAAACAGACAGTGATCTCGCCGTCGGCCATGGCTTCGACGTCCGAGCGCTTGAAGTCCAACGCTACCGGCCAGAAGACGATATCCACGGCCTCCACAACCGGAAGGATGCCCTCTGCCAAGTCCACTACTGCTTCTTCACATCCACCGCATGAGGCACACCAGTAAAAACCAACTTTGGGTTTGCTCATGATACTGCTCCTGCCTGCTCCGCTTCAGGTGAGGATATATCTCCAGCCATAAGCGGTGTTGGTAAGGGCGCCAGGGCCAGGGGACCTAACTTGCGGATCTCCTCCACCATTTCGTTTGTGACACGCTGCACCTTATCTCCCTCGGAAGCGGAGATCCATTCCAGACGCAGTCGCTCTTTTTCAATTCCCATGGCTGGGAGCATTGCTTTAAGAAGAGTAATCCTTCTCAGCGCCTTATAATTACCTTCCTGATAATGACAGTCTCCGGGATGGCAGCCGCCAATGAGTACCCCATCAGCTCCCTCGCGTAAAGCCGCCAATATGAACTGGGGATCAATTCGCCCGGAGCACATCAGCCGCACAACACGGACGTTAGGAGCGTAGGTCATACGGGCAGTGCCGGCCAGATCAGCTGCGGTGTAGGTACACCAGGTACAGAAAAAAGCAACGATGCGGGGTTCAAATCCCGGATCACCATTTTTGGATTGGGAATCAGACATAGCTTAAAATCCCCTCGATTTCAGCGAAGATTTGTTCATCAGTAAACAGGTGTTGCTGAATGGAACCGGATGGGCAAGCGGCGACACAAGTCCCACAGCCCTTACACAAAGCCTCGTTCATAACGGCCAGCTCCTTT
The DNA here is from genome assembly GCA_042568495.1 of Fidelibacterota bacterium. Classification (GTDB taxonomy): domain Bacteria; phylum Fidelibacterota; class Marinisomatia; order SCGC-AAA003-L08; family TS1B11. The sequence goes on from JBHPIW010000015.1 coordinate 57,486, forward strand.
TCAGCTTCAAAGCTGATCGCAGAAAAGGGACACAGTCCAATGCAGGTCTTGCAGCCGGAACAGTCGTCATCGAGAATATAGGCTGTATTAGGTTCCAGCTCGACATAGCCCCTGTCAGCGAGGGCCAGGGCTTCGGCCGCCGCCGCACCGGATTGGGCCACGCTGTCCGGGATATCCTTGGGCCCCTGACAGGCACCCGCCAGGAAGACTCCATCGGTAAACGTTGAAACCGGCGCCAGTTTGGGGTGTCGTTCCAGGAACCAGCCTTCCGTGCTGCAGCTGATATTGAACAACCGCCGCACTTCTTCAGCATCCTGCGTTGGTTCCAGACCTACGGCCAGGATAACCATATCCACCGGAATCCGTCGTACGACCCCTATGAGGGTATCCTCGGCCCGGATGACCAGCTTGCCTTCTTCCTCAGATGTCATGGCCCAGTCGGTTACCTCCGCCACGCGCCCGCGGACAAACTGCGTTCCTTCTTCCAGCAAACGGTCATAGAACTCCTCGTAGCCCTTACCCGGCGTACGCATGTCGATATAGAAATTGTACACCCTCGCTCCGGTCTTCTCTTTGGTGAGATGAGCGATCTTCAGGGAGTACATGCAGCAGACCCGTGAGCAGTAGGCGTTGGTATTTTCATCCCGGGAGCCAACACAGTGGATAATGCCTACCGTTTTGGGCGGGGTACCATCTTCCATGAGCAAATCCCCACCCGTAGGCCCGGAGGCATTGCTCAATTGCTCGAACTCCAGGCTGGTGATGACGTTTGGCAGACGTCCGTAGCCGTAGCGGGCAATGCGCGCTGCATTAAAAGTCTGGAAACCGGTAGCCAGCACAATGCTTCCCACTTCAATTTCCTCGTACTCATCCTCCTGCTCGTAGTCTATGGCGTCAGGTTCACATACCTTGGCACAGGTACCACAGTTTTCAGTCTGGAAATGGATACAGGTCTCTTCATCGATGAACGGGATCCGTGGTACCGCCTGCATCATCGGAATGCTGATGGCCTTGGTCGGCCCCAAGGTCATTTCGTCATGGATCACCTCGCGACCATTGATGTCCTCCATGGTTATGGCCCCGGTGGGACAGAAGAACGCGCAGGCGCCGCAGGTGATGCATGCCTCGGATTCGATGTTGAATGGTGTGGTGACCTCACGGTCTACGCCGCGATTGGCAAAACCAATAGCATGAGTGCCGGTGATGGTCTCGCATGCCCGTACGCACAGCCCACAGAGAATGCACTCTTCTTCGGGATTTTTAATCGCGAAGGGTGTTTCCTTGATGCCTACTTCAGTAGCCATCTGCCTCACAATATCAGCTGCCGGGGCTTGTGCCATGAGGAGCTGGAAATTGATACGCCGCGCCTCCAGTGCCAATTCCGAGGCGGTCTGGATATTCATCCCCTCCTGCGCCTCTGTGTTGCAGGAGGTCACCAGTTTGGAACCGGCCTCGTTTATGGTCTCAACGGAACAGATCCGGCAAGCCGCATACGGTTCCATGACCGGACTATGACATAGCGTGGGTATCTGGACACCCAGCTGTTGGGCTGCCTCAAGAATTGTGGCGCCTTCTTCAACCTGAACTTGTTTGTCATCTATAGTTAAGGAGATCACGCGAGACTCCTAAGTGATCGTGATTGCATTAAAGTTGCAAACTTCGTAGCAAACTCCGCATTTGCCACAGAGGTCCTGATCAATGGCATGGGCCTGGCCCTTTTCACCGGATATGGCCTGTTCAGGGCACTCTCGGCGACAAACACCACATCCATGACCATCCGTCAAACAGGCTTCGGAATCAACGGAATAGGTGTTCAATACCAGACAGGTGTGAGAGGGGCATTTCTTATCCACAATGTGAGCCAGGTACTCGTCCCGAAAATATCGCATGGTGGTCAGTACCGGGTTAGGAGCCGTCTGGCCGAGTCCGCACAGCGCGGTACTCTTCACGGAATGCGCGAGACCTTCCAGCAGTTCTAAATCCGCCTCGGTCCCACGGCCCTCTGTGAATTCAGATAGAATTTGGTGCATCTGCATGGTGCCTTCCCGGCAAGGTGTGCACTTACCGCACGATTCGTCTTTCGTGAAGCCGAGGAAGTAGCGGGCTACATCAACCATGCAGGTATCTTCATCCATGACCACCATTCCACCCGAGCCCATCATGGAACCGGCTTCCGTCAGGCTCTCATAGTCTACCGGCAGATCCAGCTGCTCAGCCGGGATGCAACCCCCGGATGGGCCGCCGGTCTGCACGGCCTTGAACGCCTTTCCATCCGGTATCCCACCGCCAATATTGTAGATAATGTCCCGTAAACTGATTCCCATGGGGACTTCCACCAGGCCGGTATTATTGATCTTACCGACCAGGGAGAAAACCTTGGTTCCCTTGCTGGTCTCCGTGCCGATGGATGCATACCATTTACCCCCACGGTTGATGATCATGGGGACATTTGCCCAGGTTTCTACATTGTTGATGTTGGTCGGCTGGCCCCAAAGTCCAGAGCTGACGGGGTAGGGGGGACGGGGCCGGGGATTGCCCAGCTGCCCCTCGATGGATGCGATCAAGGCCGTTTCTTCGCCGCATACAAAGGCTCCGGCACCGCGCACCACTTTGATCTCAAAACTAAAGTCGGTATCGAAGATGTTCTTTCCTATCAGACCGTATTCCCGGGCTTGATCAATGGCGATGTGAAGCCGCTCAAGTGCCAAAGGATACTCGTTGCGGATGTAGATGTAACCCTCGTCAGCACCCATGGCATATGCCCCGAGAAGCATACCTTCCAGTACTGCATGGGGATCAGACTCGATGATACTGCGGTCCATGAAAGCGCCCGGATCACCCTCGTCAGCATTGCAGACGATATACTTTGGATGACCATCAGCAGCCCGGGTAAGCTCCCACTTCCTGCCGGTGGGGAAGCCCGCCCCACCACGACCGCGGAGACCTGAAGTTTGTACCTCTTTGATCACCTTCTCGGGAGTCATAGAAGTGAGGGCTTTCGCCAACGCTGAATAACCGTCACGTCCGATATATTCATCGATTTTTTCGGGATCGATGAGCCCGCGGTTGCGCAGGGCGATGAGCATCTGATTGGTGAAGAAGTCGATGTCGGACATCTTAGGAATCGGCAGATCACCTTCCGGAGGTACGTACATGAGCTTCTTTACCGGCCGTCCTTTAAGGAAGTGTTCTTCCACCAGGTGTGGAATATCCTTATCTGTCAACTGACGGTAAAAGATGTTGTCCGGGGCTACCGCCATCAGGGGTCCCTCGGCGCAGAAACCGTTGCATCCGGTCATGACAATCTGGACTTCGTCCTGAAGTCCCTGTTTCTCGATTTCTTTCTCCAAGACTTCCTTTATCCGGACCGATCGGTTGGATACACAACCAGTACCGGCACAGACCATGAGATTGGCGCGATAGGATTTCAAGGCTCCACCTTCATATTGATTCCGTTATTTGAAAGATAGCTTGCACAATTTTTCTCTACTGCAGGCAAGTCGTGACTCAATGCGTACGCTCGCTGCCCAGTGCCAGAGCGCAGTCGGTGACGATCTTTCCACTCAGCACGTGGTCATTGAAGACCTTGCGGATCTTCTCCTCTGTAAGGTCCACGTACTTTACCGGCGCTTCATCGATCAGTTCCACGGTAGCCATAGGCTCACGACTGCATAACCCGGCACAGCCGGAGGTTGTGATAATCACATCCGATACATCCGCTTCATCCAAGACTTTCAGCAGGGCATCCATGATGTTGCGGGCTCCGGCTGCGATGCCGCAGGTTCCCATGTGAACCGTGACTTTCGCACGACCGGCCCCTTCCCGAAGCTGGGTAATGCGTCGAGTTTTGACCTTGATCTTCTGCAGGTCTTCAATGGTGAGTTTGGACATGATTCACCTCTATGATGCCTTCGGCAGGTATTTCTTGATGATCCGCGGCAGTTTGGTCAGGCTGAGCTGGCCGTATAAATCTTCATTTACCGTCACTACCGGAGCCAGGCCACAGCAACCCAGACAGTGAACCTCGTCAAGGCTGAAATTGAGGTCCGCGGTAGTTTCGCCGGCCCTAATACCCAGATCCCGCTCCATTTTCTCCAGCAGACGCGGGCCGCCGCGAACGTGGCAGGCGGTGCCCAGGCAGACATTGACCGCAAACCTTCCCCGGGGTTCCAGACTGAAAGCCTTAAAGAAAGTCGCGAGACTGTAGGCCTGGCTGAGCGGAACAGACAGACGCTCCGCGATCTGGGTAAGGGCCTCCTGCGGCAGATGTCGATATTCCTCCTGGACATCCTGAAGGATGGCGATCAAGGCGCTGGGATCGCCGTCGTAATTTTCTGTGATTTCTGTAACGTTATATTCGCTCATGCTTTTTCCTTGACCGTGTTGAATGCTGATGAATGCTCCCCATTCGAGCTGGAATCATTACCGCTGGCTGCTGTCGTATCGCCAGGATCCGGATTTGCTTCGGCTGAATCGAACCGCTGTTCCTCACCGTTTTTTCGGTGGATATACTGGTAGTGAATATCAGGATTGCCGATCATTAGGGTCTGGAGGGTTCGGGCTATGTCTCCGAGAGGTTTGCGGTCTATATGACTGTGCTGGAAAGAAGCCTCGATGCGGGTGCCCTGCTCCGGTCCGGATGCAACTACCAGATCCCCGCCTGCCTGCCGGGCCGATTCCCTGAATAGCGATAATCCCAATCCGACCTTCCGCACCGACTTGGTGGTGAAAAAAGGATTCAGAGCTCTTTCCCGTATAGCCGCATCCATGCCTGCACCATCATCCTGGATCACAATTTCAAGTAAATCTGCGGCAAGGTTTTCTCTGATCAGAATCTCAACCTCCTTCGCTCCGGCACGAATGGAATTCTCGACGATGTCCAGGATATGGAGGGAAAGATCTTCCATCTCTACTCCTCCGTCTCCTCGTTGTCACAGACACCCCGTCCCTGTTCACCCCTCAATGCCATTTTCAGTTCTTGAAAGGAAGCGGACTTCATTGTAGCGGACGTCCTACCGGTACCAATATCGCTGAGAACATGTGCGTCCGATGATGTGATAAAGGGATAATTATTGTAGGCCTCGAACGTCGACGGAGCCTCCTTCAGGCTCATCCTTGAAGAAATCTCCAGGGCATCCAGGTTCAGATTTTCCGGAATGAAACCCAGTTGCCCGATAATACCGAATCCCTCCCGATCGATATGCGCCGCAACCGCCAGTCCATTTTGGTCGTGCACAGCCTGTACAATCTCCTCGAGGGAAAGGTCCGTAGCTCCGATCAGCAACCGGTTGTTGTAGCCAGTCACGTTACCATCGGCATCAACAACCACCTGCTGACCGAAAACCGATTCGTCATTCTCACCCTCAATGTGTTCATACACCAGAGTTTGAACCTGAAGAGCATCCATGGGTCGGTCAAAGAGTCCAACCACGTGGACCTCTTCCTTGGAAGTGATTTCCATTCCCGGCAGGACCTCCAGGCTGGTTTGACTGGCTGCCTCAATAACGGCGGTCACGTTTTCCGCGGAATTATGGTCACAAATGGCGATCAAGTCCAATCCCTCGCTGATGGCTCGCTCCATAATGCTCTTCGGTGACATTTCCAGTTCGGCACAGGGAGATAGGCAGGAATGAATATGAAGATCGGCGCGAACAATCCTCATCCCTCTTCCATAATCTGGAAAAGTTGACCGGCCACTCGGTAGGATGATTCCTCCGATGTAAAAATTGGCATATTCTCATCCTGAGCTCTTGCCAACGTCTCGGTCTCTGGTACGCGGCTATTCACTAGAATGATACCACACAAATCTTTCATGGTAGCCACGGCCACTACATTTGGATGCCCTTGCAGGGTTATCCAAATGTCTCCTTCCTGGGCATGCGCCAGGACATCACTGAGCAGATCACTGACGTACACGCCCGTCACGTCCTGTGTTACGTCCAGTCCCTCGGTGTTCACTTTTAGATGGAGGGCATCAATGATGGTTGGCAGTTTCACTCGTACCATTCCTTTCAAAAACAACGGTAAATCTTAATTGTGTGCCCTTTCCAACCTTGGATTTCAACTCCATTTCATCGGTACACGCTTTGATATTTGGCAGTCCCATACCCGCCCCGAATCCCATCTCTCGAATCCAATCCGGTGCGGTTGAGAAGCCGGGCTCCAGGGCTTTTTTCACATCCTTGATACCGGGGCCGTGATCTTCGAGTTCAACGGTGATTGCCTCCGGCGCCACATTGGCTGTCATCTTGCCACCTTTGGTGTAGATGGCGGTGTTCATCTCGGCTTCGTAAGAAGCAATGGCCACCCGGCGCAGGATCGGAGCAGGAATACCAAGCCTTCCTAAAGCCTTTTTCAACTTGCTGGAGGCCTCTCCGGCGCGGTTAAAATCGTTGCCAACTATATCATAATGAAACGTAATAATGGACTGATCTGCGATAATATCCTGGATGGAATGGCGGCGTGGGCGCTGTCGGGCTTCCGCCTGATGATAATCAATTTCCATCTTGTTCAACAGCCCCTTGACGATATCCCCCTTGGTGATAATACCTACCAGTCTCTCCGTCTGTCTGCTAAGGACCGGGAAGCGACCGTATTCCCAATGCTCGAATTCTTCAACTGCCTGGACCAGGGGATCCGTATCGTACAAAGTTTTCACATCACAACTCATTCGCTCCTTCACACTACAATCATCCCCGCCTTCAGCGAGGAAAGTGATGAAATCCTCCAAGCTGATCATCCCGACCAATTTGTCATTCTCCAACACGGGTACGCCTGCGATGCGTTCATCATGGAGCAATGTACGGAGGTCACTCATTCGACGATCGGCTGTGACTGTAATTAAATCCTTTACCATCACTTGCCCGACCTTCATCTCGTAGATTAATTCTTGGACCTTGGTGACTTCTTTGGTATTCGCCATTCTGAAGTGGCCTACCCCTTATATTCCGAACAGCCTAACAGACCCTTTTCGTGGAGCAGACCGCAGGCCTCGAACATGCGTGACGCTGTCGCCAGCAGTGTGATTCCCTTCTCTTCCGCAAATTCAACAACTTCTGCACTCGGTTTCTTTCCACGTACAAAGCAGATAGCCTTGATATCGGCCATCTCTGCAGTCCGAATCACCTGGGCATTCGTTAATCCTGTGAGTAACAGCGTATCGGGCTTGATAAATGCCAGGACATCGCTCATTAGATCACAGCCGCAACCCGTATGCACGATCAGATTCCCATTGGTTCGCGGAGTCAGTAACTCGCCATTCAGTAGCTCAACAATCTCGTCTATGGTCATGTACTCGCTTTCATGCTAATTACCAGATCACCCTTCTTTATCACTCGCCGGGAGGGTACGGTTACTGACGGACAGTTCGCCCAGCACTCGCCGCACCCGTTGCATTTGTCAAGGTCAACATAACGGGCTTTCTTGCGGATCTTGACTTTGAAATTCCCCACGTAGCCCGATACATCAACTACCTCGGCGTAGGTCATCATATGGATGTTCTTATGCTTGGATACACCTACCATTTTAGGTGTGAGGATGCAGGCTGAGCAGTCCAGGGTAGGGAAGGTCTTATCAAAATAGGACATGTGCCCACCGATAGAAGGACTGCGCTCGACAAGATGGACCTGTTTCCCAGCCTCGGCCATGGTGAGCGCGGCATGGATGCCGGAGATCCCGGCGCCAACGATGAGTACGTCCGGATTGACAGGCACCTGTTTTTTCTCCAGCGGTTCGTGCAATGCAACCCGGCGAACGGAGGCTGCCACCAATGCTTTGGCTTTGTCGGTGGCTTGGCGTCCATCAAGTGTCACCCAGCTCACGTGCTCGCGGATATTCGCCATTTGAAACAGGAACTGGTTTTCTCCCCCTTCCATCGTGGTCTGGCGGAACGTACTCTCGTGCATCAACGGTGAACACGAGGCGACCACAACCCGGTTTATTCGCCCGGCTTTCAGGTCTTCCTGAATAAGCTCCTGCCCCGGATCGGAGCACATGAATTTGTACTCCCTGGCCACAGAGACCAGGGGAAGGGTTTGGGCGAAATCAACCACTTCCGCAACGTCAACTTTATTGGCGATGTTTATGCCGCAATGACATACGTACACGCCGATTTGAGGAGAACCGTTTTGGCTATGCTTTGGCATGATCTTTCTGCTCCCGAAGCTTCTCTGGAATGGGTAATGGAATTGAAAGTCGGTGGAGGCCAAGGTCTCGGTTCGATAGGCCCAGGGCCTTCCCCACTAATTGGGTGAAGAATGCGATCGGCATGTTCGATTCCAGCTCGTAATCCCGAATCATCTGCCGCTGGAAGCACTCCAGATTGAATTGACAGAACGGGCAGGCAGTCGCAACGATATTCGCTCCTCGCTTCCGGGCCTCAGCCAAGAGGATATATCCCAGTCGAATCCCTACTTCTTCGATGGTACCGCTCAGGGAACCTCCACAACATTTGGTTTTCAATGGCCACTCTACCGTGTCTGCCCCCAGAGCCCGTATCAGGTCATCCATGGTGGTAGGATCATGAGCGTCATCAAACGTGGCATAAGGACGCACCAGCAGGCAACCGTAATAGCAGGCCACCCGCATACCCTCCAATGGTTGGCGAACATGTTCGGCGATCGCTTCAACTCCCACATCATTAATCAGTATATCGAGCGGATGGCGTATAGTGATATTTCCAGTATATGACAGGCCGGCTGCATTCAGGGCGTGGTTAATTGTGTTGCCCACTTCGGGGTATTCTTTCATGTACTTCTTGGTCTTATTCAGGATGGCATAGCAAGCGGCGCAGGGTGGTACCAGATTAACCGGGTCGCCATTTCCGCCCACGTGGCGTTCAGCCAGGGCCAGATTGCGGGCGGACATACCAAAGGCTTGTTGTTCATCCACCGACATGTACATGGTGGCGCCACAGCAATTCCAATCCTCCAATTCTTCGTAGTCTACATCCAAGGCTTTAAACACCGCGGTTAATGATTCAGAATAGGCTCTGCCGGTGGTTTTACCGGAACAGGAACATCCTGGGTAATAAAGGTATTTCATGATTCCTTTCCTAAGCTGTTGCAGCTTCTTCGCGATCGAGTGCGGAGCGGCTGGCTGCGACGTTATCCATGAGGGCCTTTAATTCTTTTCTTCGTTTAATAGATTCACCCCTCATTGAGAGGCGACCTTTGGATATAAGGCTGAGACCCAGACGCGCTTTCTTCAATGCGCTAAACGGATTGGTTCGCAGGAAGAGTTCGACCATGGCTCGACCTTCATTGCTGCGACCGTTCTTACGTACCAGTCGGAAAAACACCTGGGCCAGAATAGGGATCCCGAATCGTTTGGGGTAGATTCCTTCCTCGATAGATCGCCGCTTCAGGGCGTACATCACATCGGTGATCTTTATGTTTTTGGGACATTCCACGGAGCAGGCGTAGCAGGACGCGCAAAGCCAAAGGGTAAACGAACTTAATACATCCTTTTTAAGTCCTGCTCGTGTCATTGCAACTATGCGGCGCGGTGTGTAGTCCATATAAATGCTGATAGGGCAGGTGGCACTGCAGGTGCCGCACTGGATACAGTGAACGAGCTGTTCCCCTCCAGGGATTGCTCGCATCTCATGGATAAAGTTTGGTTCAAGGTCTCGTTGATATCTGATCTTGCGTTCAATTGCCCAGGGTTGCATAGCTACCGCCTTTTCATTGCTGGAAGTATTCAGGGAGAAATGGACCGGGCAGGCAGGAAATGATATCTTGGGGAAACGTGGTTGAGCGCGGCCCGGTATACTAGTTTATAATAATATTCCATGGGACAGTCACTTCACTTAGGACTTTCAACCCAATCGTTTTCTACACGTGATATTAAGAATCCAAACAAGGAGTTTCAAGATAAATAGGATAATTAGATACAATTATCTTGTTTAATATTTCAACGCCTACTTGTTGTAATATACAGCATCTTATCGTAGGCAATAATATACAATTTCTCAATGCTACAAGTATAGTATCGACGGCACCGGGAGGGCCATCTATCATCCGGGGGTATGCGTTTAGGGGGAGCTGCAATCTCAAGTCATGGCGGTTTCTGGATTTCCGCGGTAGACCAAACAATCCATAAAGTCTACCCTCAATCGAAAGCCCCACAGATCAGCAAATTAATGGGGCTTTCCTCTATTAAAGGCAGTGTGGTCACGAAATAGTCACGTTGGCATCGTAAGCTGTTGTTTTTATTACCCGACCGTCGGGCTCATAACCCGAAGGTCGTAGGTTCGAATCCTACCCC
>JBHPIW010000016.1:0-67135 GCA_042568495.1 Fidelibacterota bacterium
TCGTTGTCCGTCTCCGAAGCGTATCACAGCATGGAGTTCCGGCACGGACCGATGTCCATCGTTGACGAAGACATGCTGCTTACGATGCTTATTTCAGAACGGGCTCGTGAGCAGGAAACGAGACTCTTGAAGGAGATGAAAGCCCTGGGTGCAACGACCTACGTGATCTGCGAACGAGCGGATACGGAGATCCGGGCAGCAAGTGATTACCTGATAGAGCTCGGTACGCAATTGCCGGATGAGGCACGGTTGATCCTGTACATGCCCCCCCTGCAATTACTGGCCTACACCAACGCGGTGGCCAAGGGACTGGATCCCGACAATCCCAAGCACCTGACACAGGTCGTGACTCTCACCTGACATCCGATGACCACAAGATGTACATAACACGAGGATAACCTTGGAAAAATTCGATGCCGTTGTCATTGGCGAACTGAACGTAGATCTGATACTTCAGGATTTGGCCTCCTTTCCAGAGATGGGCAAGGAGAAGATTGCGCGAGATATGATCCTGACCATGGGCAGTGCCTCGGCCATACTCGCCTCGAATCTCGCCCGCTTGGGATTGAGGGTGGGTTTCGCAGGAAAATTAGGGAAAGACCAATTCGCGGAAGTCGTGCTGGCCACACTCAGGGAGCGGGGCGTCGATACCGGCGGGATCGTGCATGATGGAGGTTCAAAGACCGGGATCACGGTAGCCCTGACATTCCCTGACGACTATGCCATGGTCACTTACATGGGGTCGATGGAGGAGTACGGGTTGAAGGATGTCCCCTTCGATTATGTAGGGAACAGCCAGCACATGCACCTTTCGTCATTTTACCTGCAACCTGGTTTAAGGCCGGGATGCGCAGAACTTTTCCGGCGGTGCAAGGAGGCAGGCCTGACCACCTCCTTTGATCCGGGTTGGGACCCGGAAGAAAAGTGGGACAAGGATGTCAGAGAGGTCCTCAAATTCGTGGATGTACTGCTCCCGAATGAGCAGGAAGCCTTTTTTATTTCCAGCCGGGACACGATCGAGGACACGCTGGCGGAGCTGGGGGACTACTGTGATGTCATCGTAATCAAACGAGGAAGTGCCGGTGCCGTATGCAAGGTGGAAGGTGAGATTCTCAGGACAGGAACCTATACGGTGAATCCTGTAGACACCACGGGAGCCGGTGACAGTTTTAATGCGGGCTTCCTTTTCGAATGGTTGCAGGGTTCTGATATCCAGCAGTGCCTGAAGACCGGGAGTGCCTGTGGTGCATTAGCGACTACGAAACTGGGCGGCAGCACTGCCTCCCCGACGGTCGTGGAACTGAAGACATTTCTGACTGAGCACGAACATGAAAAAATTCTGATCGGTTGACACCGTGTATACCCGGACATTTCAAATTTTGGTGCTATGGACCATTTCATTACCGATATAGTCGCATCCCAGGTAGCCGGGCAGAGTGTAGGGATCTATTCGATCTGTTCTGCTAATCGCTACGCCATTGAGGCGGCCATGCTACAGGCTTTGCCAGATGGAAGCCCGGTACTCATCGAGGCCACCTCCAATCAGGTCGACCAGTTTGGCGGCTATACAGGTATGACACCGGACCAATTCGTTACCTACGTGCACAGTATAGCGCGCGCCATGAATTTCCCGGTAAACAAGCTCCTTCTTGGGGGTGATCATCTGGGCCCCAATCGATGGCAACGTGAAAGCGCTGAAGATGCCCTGTCTAAGGGACGGGATTTGATCCGTGCCTATGTATCGGCCGGATTTGAAAAAATTCACTTGGATGTGAGCATGCGTTTGGGTGATGATCCCGGTGGAGGGGATATACCTCCAGCCCCTGAGATCGTTGCCGAAAGAGCGTCTGACTTGGCCTCGATAGCAGAGGAAACCTATGCGACTCGTCCCGGGAGTAACTCACCACCTTATTATGTGATTGGCACTGATGTACCTCCTCCCGGCGGCGCACAAGAGGGATCCGGGCAGGTTCATGTCACATCGAGGCAGGAGGCCCAACAAACGATCGAGTTGCATCAAGCAGCTTTCAAAAAGCGCCGTCTCGAAGCTGCGTGGGAGCGCGTAATTGGGCTGGTCGTACAACCCGGTGTTGAGTTTGGGAATAGTACGGTAAATGATTATCAGCCGGAGAGGGCAAAGGACCTTGTACAGCTGATAAGGGGATATGACCGTCTGGTCTATGAAGCACACTCGACTGACTACCAAACCAGTGAAGCCTTACGACAGATGGTAAACGATCAATTTGCCATTCTCAAAGTTGGACCCTGGCTCACATTTGCTTTCAGGGAAGCATTGTTTGCACTGGCCCACATAGAGTCGGAATGGCTATCAAATCAACGGTCCATCCCTCTGTCGTCGATGCGAGTAGTGCTTGAAGATGCAATGATGAACCGACCAGAGTACTGGCAATCTCACTACCGTGGTGAAGAGCGTCATCAGCAATATGCTCGCAAATACAGCTATAGTGATCGTGTACGCTACTATTGGCCCGTACCAGAAGTCGAGAAAGCCGTGGAGCGGTTACTTGACAACCTTAACAAGTTTCCCCCACCTCACACGCTAATCAGTCAGTATTTACCTTTTCAATACCGAGCCATTCGAGAGGGACGTATTAGTAACGCTCCACGCGATTTGATCCATGCGAAAATTATGGAAGTCACCGGAATCTATGCTCAGGCCTGTGGCTATCCCATAAGCAGTTATAATTAACAGGTAGTCTATAGTTCTGTCAAAAAGAAAGAGGTACTCGTGAAAGTAAGACCGTGGCTTTTGTTTGCGATGACAACTACACTTTTCTGGGGTATCTGGGGTGCTTTTATAGAGATACCAGAGAAAGCAGGATTCCCGGCTACGCTGGGCTACTCCGTCTGGGCTCTGACCATGATTCCCTGCGCACTCGTTGCCTTGAAGATCATCAACTGGGAACTGCAATACGATAAGCGTTCCATCCTGCTGGGTTCCATGGTGGGATTTCTGGGTGCGGGTGGGCAGCTAATCCTGTTTCAAGCTCTCAGATGGGGACCAGCGTATCTGGTCTTTCCGATCATCTCCCTTTACCCGGTGGTTACGATCATCATGGGAGTATGGCTGCTCAAGGAGAAAGCGAACCGGCGTTCCTGGATAGGGATCGTATTAGCGTTGATCGCGATTCTCCTGCTCTCTTATCAACCTCCCGATGATTCGGGAAGAGGTGTGCTTTGGCTATTCCTGGTTTTCTTTGTTTTCGTGTCCTGGGGCATACAGGCCTACGTCATGAAATTTTCCCAAGAAACCATGAAAGCGGAGAGCGTGTTCTTTTACATGATGGCGACGGGGTTAGTGCTAATCCCGGTGGCTCTCCTCATGACCGATTTTTCCCAGGAGATCAATTGGAGCTTCAAAGGCCCCTATCTTGCAGCTCTGATCCAGGTGCTGAATGCCGTTGGCGCACTGATGTTCGTGTACGCGATTCGCTACGGTAAAACGATTGTCGTGGTACCCATGACCGCCCTGGCGCCGGTACTCACCATTATCTTATCCTTAATCATTTACAGTGTGGTTCCGCATCCTGTTACCATGGGTGGGATGATATCTGCAGTGGTGGCGATTTATCTCATGGCGGAGTAGTATGAAGTAATTTATTCCGGAAGCTGGAGCAGGCTCCGGCCGATAAATAATGACAACGAGTAGACAGATAATATATGCATGATCCTCAGGCAGAATTAATCAAACTCAAACGTGAACATGAGTTCCTGGTAGCCATCGATTCGGATGGATGCGCTTTTGACACCATGGAGATAAAGCATAAGGAGTGCTTTATACCCAATATTGTCCGCTACTGGAATCTGCAGTCCAGCTCCAAGTATGCGCGGGAGGCGGCCGAGTTTGTCAATCTCTACTCCAAGTGGCGTGGACTTAACCGTTTTCCCGCCCTCATCATGGTATTTGATCTGCTGAAGGAGTGGCCAGAAGTACAGAAACGGCAGGCTGTAATTCCCGAAGCCACATCGCTCCGTCAATGGATCGAGTCTGAAAGCAATCTGAGTACTCAAGCCTTGAAAGTGAAGGTTGAGACCATCGGTGATAAGATACTGGCACAGGCATTGGAATGGAGTGAAGCCATCAATCGTAGTGTGGGTGAGATCGTGCATGGAGTGCCGCCATTTCCCCATGTACGCGCGAGCTTAGAAAAGCTATCACAGTGGGCAGATATCATCGTCTGTTCGGCGACGCCCCATGAGGCACTCAAGCGGGAGTGGGATGAGCACGATCTAAGCCAGTTCGTACGGGTCATTGCGGGCCAGGAAATGGGCAGCAAGAGGGAGCATATTCATTTGGCAGCGGAAGGCCGGTATAACAGGGACAAGGTGATAATGATCGGTGATGCACTTGGTGATCTAGAGGCTGCGAGGAAGAATAGAGCGCGATTCTACCCTATCAATCCGGGAGGAGAGGAGCAGTCCTGGGAGCATTTGCTGAATGAGGCCGCCGACAGGTTCAGGAAGGGTACGTATAAAGGTGATTATGAAGACCAATTGATTACGGTGTTTGAGAATTTGTTGCCTTCCATTCCTCCATGGAAAACGAATTAGCCTGAGGTGCTTGCAGTTCTCGAACTGACAAAAGTAGCGGCATCAAAGCAGGTCAAAAACGGCACCATGCTTTTCAAACCCGCATTATAATCCTGATATCATTAACATTGGTACCGGTCGGTCCAGTTACCAGCAGGTCATCCAGGGCCGCGAAAAAGGTGAAGGCATCGTTATTTGCCAGGGCTGCCTGGGGATCGAGGCCCAGGTGTTTTGCCCGCTCCTGTGTGTCGGGTGTGATAAACGCACCTGCAGCCTTCCCGGTGCCATCGATGCCATCCGTGTCGGCCGCCAAGGCATAGATTCCCGATTCACCCTCCAAGGCGATAGACAGAGCCAGCAGAAATTCAAGATTCGGACCACCATACCCTTGGCCAGTCACGATTACCGTTGTCTCACCGCCAGATAGAAGGGCACCCCGGGGTGTCAGCTGCTTTGCCTGCTGAGCGTGATCCAGGGCTACTTTTCTGGATTCGCCCTCAATCTGATCGCTTGTCACTTGAGCATCAATACCGTTGGATTGGAGATCTCTCATAGCCGCATCGAGTGCATGGCTGCTGGTAACGATGAGTTGGTTTTCGGCACGCTTGAAAACCGAGGAGCCCGGTTTGGGTGTTTCGTCTATCTCTCCCCGGACACCACGTTCCAGGTGAGCCTGAGCCGTTGGGCTATTGATACCGTAGTGTTTGAGAATAGCCAGGGCGTCCAAAAAGGTGGTGGGATCGGGAACCGTTGGTCCCGAAGCGATGGTGGACAGATCATCACCGGTCACATCGGAGACGATAAGGCTTACAATCCGTGCCGGCGCTGAGGCAACTGCCAGTCGGCCACCCTTTACCCCAGACAGGTGCTTGCGGACCGTATTAATCTCGCGAATCGATGCACCACACCTCAAGAACTGGCTCATCAGAGCAGCTTTTTCTTCGAGAGTGACTCCCAGCGGATAGGTCATCAAGGCTGAGCCTCCGCCTGAGATCAGGCAGATAACCTGGTCATCGGTGGTGAGATCTTGCACTGCCTGCAAGACCTCGCCGGTTGCTGCAACTCCGGTTGCATCGGGGACCGGGTGGGCTGCTTCCAGAACACTGATCCGGTCAGGGAGGGATTCGCCGGTGGTGCCGTGAGGGGTAATGACAACGCCACTGAGGGGGGCATCCCAAGCGTGATCGACAGCCAATGCCATGGGTACTGCTCCCTTGCCAGCACCGACGACGATAGTATGCCCGGAAGGTGGTAGTGGGAGATGTCGCTCGACGGCCGAGCCAGGTTGTGCGGCTGCCAGTCCGGCTTTGAATGCTTGTTGTAGAGCTTCCTGCGGATTCATATTGAAGGCACACACCTTCCGTTGGATACCTCTGGCGTGTTTTACGCCAGGACCTGATAAAGCAACAAGGTCGTAATGAGCCCGGTTAGTCCCTGTAAGAGCGTCGCAATGGTGAAGCTCCGATATGCTTGGCCCACAGTGAGATCACTGAACTGGGAGACAACCCAGAAATAGGAATCGTTGACATGAGAGACAGTCATGGCTCCTGAGCCGATGGCCATCACCACCAGAGCCAAAGATGTCGGTGTGTGGAGGCCCAGCACGGGCAGAACGGGGGCCAGCAGGGAAGAGGTAATTACCAAAGCAGCGGTTGAAGAACCCTGGGAGCTTTTCAAGCCGGCGGCGATCAGAAAGGCAATCACGATCAGGATACTCCCTGACAGGCCGGACTGTGTCGCCAGGCTACCGATGAGGTCCGTCAACGGGGTGGCTTTAAGGACGCTACCGAAAGCCCCACCGGCGCCAGTAATCAATAGTATCGGGCCGGCTTGACGGATACCCTTTCCAACCCATTGGGTCAGATGCTCTTCGTCGAACCTGGGCATAAGCAGGAAGCTCGCACAGACTCCCAGGAAAAGGGCCATGAGAGGATGACCGATAAAGAGCATTACATCTGCTATGCGTCCATCCCAGCCATAGTATTTAACGACAGAGCCAGCGGCAATCAGGAGAATAGGTAGCACAATAGGCGCGAATGACCGCCCGGCGGGAGGAAGGTTGGCAATTTCCAACTCTGCGGGAGATTCGATCGATTCATTGGCCTGGGAATCGATCATCATGGTTCGGCCAATGCGCTGCGCCCACCAGTATCCGACCAGCAAAACCGGAATAGAGGTCAACAGGCCGATCCAGATCACTGTACCGAGGTATTCTGATGCACCAAGATTGCCCGCGGCGGCGATCGGTCCCGGTGTGGGAGGTACGAGTGTATGGGTGGCGTAAAGCCCGGTCGACAACGCCACCGCCATCGTAACCCGAGGCACTTGGGCTTTGCTGGCGAGGGCTCTATTCAACTTGGACAGGATCACGAAGCCAGAGTCACAGAAAACGGGAATGCTGACGATCGCGCCGATGATCGACATGGCAGAGGCCGGGTGTGAATATCCAACGATCCGTAGAATGATGTCGGCCATTTTCAGAGCACCACCTGATTTCTCCAGAATAGTGCCGATGATGGTCCCAAAGACGATCACCAGCCCGATATAGCCCATCAGTCCGCCGAAGCCACTGGTGATGGAGGCCAAGATATCCTGCAGCGGCATCCCGACCACTAATCCTACCCCAATCGAAGCCATGATGAGAGCGAGGAAAGGATGGACCTTGAGAACGGATATCAGAAGGATGATGCAGAAGATCGCCCCAATCAGAACGGCGATCAGTGCGAATCCTTCAAGCACAGTATTCAGCTGGTTCAGTGGGGGGTATCAGGTCGTATCCGCGGTTTTAGATGCACCGCATGATTCCCGGATGACGAGTTCGGGCTGGAGAAAGATACGAGTTACTCCCGGGTCCCCACCGATTCTTTTTACCAGGGTTTCGACAGCCAGGGCGCCAATCATCGAGGTGGGTGGATGTACGGTTGTGAGTGGTACCGGAGCATACAAATTACGCTCAATATCATCAAACCCTACGATGGCCACATCTTCAGGTACCCTGAGACCTTGGGTGATCACAGCTTGCTCAAATCCCAGGGCAGAGAGGTCGTTATAAGCAAAAATGGCATCCGGTCTGTCCTTTAATGTGGTGAGCTGCATTCCAACCTTATAGCCTGCTTGGTACTGGTTCCAGACTCCCTCAAACGGTAATCGATATATATAATCCGAAATGAGTGGTCGTTCATACTCCTGTAATGCCTGCTCGTATCCCGTCTGCCGTAAGTCCCCAAGAAGGTCACCTTCTTCGCTGCTGATATAGCCGATGCGCTTATACCCTAACTTGATTAGGTGTTCCACCGCGATGAATGCCCCGTAGATGTGGTCCGTGCCAATGTAACTGATATCCTCGTTTTGAATGTACGATACCATCACGAAGGGGAATTTATCCTGATGCAACTGAGAGATACCATTGGTGACTTGGTGATGGTAACCTAACGAGGCGATGATCATTCCACTCACACCGATCTCCCGAAAGCGGGCTATCTGAGTCCCCTCCTTCTCCTCTTGATTTGAAGAGCTCGATAAAAGTAGGCTGTAATTGAGCTCTGAGACTTTCCCTTCGACGCCTTGTACAATCAGTGAAAAGAAAGGATTTTTAAGGTCTCTGAGTACCAATCCGATCGATGGATGAGTGCCCTGCTCGGATTGCTTTGACGGATTGGCGACGAACGTACCTTTGCCCACTCGACTGTATAAAAGACCGCGGTTAACTAATCCGGCGATAGCCTTCTTGATGGTGATCAGGCTGACGTCGTATGTCTGAGTCAGTTCGGCTTGGGAAGCGATCCTGTCGCCCGGTTTGAGTTTCCCCGATAAAATCTGCGCATGGATGTCGTCAATGATCTGGCGGTATAGCGGGGTTGGATCCTGGAGGTTAATGGTCATCAAATCGCTTTCTTCTTCATTGGGGATGCTGTGGTTTAATAATACGTTTTCAATGTATACCACAAGCTATTAAATGAATTTAACGCCAATCTAGGTATATTGGGTATATTGATTGTGCGGACTTTTATTATCTACTACTGAGCCTCAACGCATGGTACTTCTCCCGTTCATGAAAATTTAATCCAAGATTTCTGGCGGTATTCTTCCCACTTCTTGTTTTGGATTTTTGCACTTGACTTTTGATGTCATCATATGTATACTCAATATACTCAATATATTTTATTTCAATCTGTTTTATATGCGCCGATACAGGTCATTCACTTATAGTGCCCCATCTCTTGGAGGGAAAAGCCTTTGTCTTCACCCGGGCAAATCGTCCTTTCTGATCGATACCCAATTCAAATCTCCATTCTTAGCACCTTACCATTCCTTAGTGATGCTTCTCAGGCTTTTACTCCCCGAGCCGATCCCTAGCACACTGTAGGTATCAGGGTTTAGAACTATGAGCATCAATCAGGATCAATCACGTTTAATAGAATGACCAACGGTGGCAAGGGGGGAAGCCCAGACGGGATTTCCCCCCTTGTTTCCTAAACTGCTAAGGTCAAAAAATGAAGATATCATTTCGCTCTCTCACCAGTATTTTCTGCGTAATTCTTTACTCTGGAATCATTCTGACCGGAATTGGCTGCACTCAGAAACCACATTTCCGTGAAGAGATTGGATCGGCGGGGAATGAATACATCGAACCTCCCGATCCTGCCAAGGATGACAGCAACCAGTTATTGACCGAATACAGGCAATTCCCGGATTCTGTCAGAGCGATTATCGACCAGGTTCTGCCAGGAGGGGAAGCGAGCGTCAACCATTGGGGCCCGTTCCGGTATACGATCAGGAAGAGTTATACCGAAGGACACATGAATACCATCTATATCTATCTGACAGGTAAGGTTGAGAAGATCCTCTATACCGAGGGTAACTACAAGGAGCGCCCGGGCCGCTTTTTTGTATCCGGTACGGAGCAGGTGATATCACTGGATTCCGTACCTGAAGCAGTCTTGAAGAGTGTGAAGAACCGTACGGACAGTGCCGACATCATCGATGCTTGGACTGCTGTCTCGGATATCGGTGAGACATATGTGATAGATGTCACCGGATTCCAAGTAGGCGATACCACTGCATTCGCTTACCGTGCTGATGGTGTTCTGAAGACCATGAGCGAGGCCCGCCGGATGCGGCGGGGTTTGGACCGCAAATGGACTGAAGAGCAAATCGAAGAGTTGCTGGGGAAATACAGGAAAATCTACAGCGTGGATAGTGTACTGAGCCGCGTGCAGTCAATCCAATACGATCCCCAAGAGGGATTTCGATTTATCGTGCTGGGCGATAACCGGGTGAACCGGGATGTGTGGGAAATGGTATGTAAAAGCATCAGCAGTAAAGACGCTTCATTTGCCGTAGCTGTGGGCGATTTGGTTGATGATGGCAAACCGGAGGAATTCGATCAAGACCTTTTCGGTGTTCTGGAAGCCCATAATCGCTTCAACTTCGTGCCGGTGGTGGGCAATCACGATATCGGTGACGACGGCTTGGCCCTCAGTTATATGACGGCATTCGGGGACAAGGCGCTTAATTACTATTTTGACTATGGGAATGCCCGCTTTGTCATTCTGGATAACTGCAGCCGGGTCACTGAATGGTCTCAGCAGTTGGACATCGCTGAAGACTGGTTGGAAGACACCCCTGAGGGATTCAATAAGTTTGTATTCATCCACGTCCCTCCCGGAGAGATCAAGAAGTGGTCCTATCATTCCATGAGTGGGGAGAAATCGAGGCGGTTTACCGATCTGATGACAAAACAATCGGTAACCCATGTTTTCGCCGGGCATATTCATGCCTACTCCACTGCCAGCTACGAGGGCATCGAGTATACAGTGACCGGAGGTGCCGGCGCGGACCTGCACAAGCAATATGGCCCTAAAGGGAGTGTATATCATTATATCATTGTAGATGTGACAAAGGAAGGGACTCAACAACAGGTCGTACGATTCTATCCCAGATAAGGAAGTACCGATGATCAAGCAGCTGTCAAGACTTATCTTTTTATTAGGCTTACTCTGGGTGAGTGGGTGTCAGAACCAGACTGACGGGCAGGGGAAGCCGTCGGAACCGGGTACATCGCAATCTCGTCCCGCCTTTGCACAGGTGCGCGATGGTTCGACCTGTTCCGCGATGATCGATCTCAATGGCACTTGGGAGTTCAAATCCACCGACGACGTGGAATGGACGGAAGCCCAAGTGCCGGGCTCGGTCTGGTCTGACCTGATCCGGGCAGGCCGTCTGGAAGATCCATTCTATCGCGATAACGAGTTGAAAGTCCAGTGGGTCGAGAAGAAAGAATGGGAGTACCGTCGCACGTTCCAGGTGGACGAAGACCTACTGAAACATGACAAAGTCATTCTGGATTGCCGGGGACTAGATACCATCTCCGAAATCCTGCTTAATGGCACCCCGGTGGCAAAGACGGAGAATCAGTTCATCGAGTATGAATTTAACGTGAAGCCACTACTGGTCGTGGGGGAGAATCGCATTCATATCATTTTTCGCTCGATACTGGAGTGGGATCGGCAACAAGTAGCGGCAGAGCCCAAAGTCAGCTGGACGAGCAGTAAAGGCCGGATGTTCTTTACGCGCAAGGAAGGTTCCGATTTTGGATGGGATTGGGGTGTGCGGCTAGTGACCGCGGGCATCTGGCGGCCGATCAGAATTGCCGCCTACCAGACAGCCAGAATCACGGATATCGCCGTTCGGCAAAACCTGAGTGATCCAGGGAATGCGATACTGATGATCGGTGCAGATGTTGAAGAATATGACTCGCAGGCGCTGGATCTGTCCCTGCAGGTCAAACTGGATGAGGAACTGGTCGCGGAGGCTACCGTGCCGGTAACGGGCTCTCACGTGAGTGCCACGGTAGAGGTCCGGAATCCACAGCTCTGGTGGCCGAATGGCTGGGGAGAGCAGCCGCTGTATACAGTATCAGCGCGGTTGGTAGTAGGAGAGACTGAGGTTCACCGGAAAGAGCTCCCCATAGGGCTCCGTACCATCGAGCTGGTGCGGGAGAAAGATGAACGGGGCGAGACTTTCGGATTTAAGGTGAACGGCAACCTGATTTTCTGCAAGGGAGTGAACTGGGTTCCAGCGGATGCCCTGCCGGAGCGTCCCACCGAGGATCACTACAGGGCATTGCTGGGAGCATGCAAGGAAGCCAACATGAACATGATCCGCCTGTGGGGTGGTGGGGAATATCAGCCGGATATTTTCTACGAGTTCTGTGATGAGAACGGGATCATGATCTGGCATGATTTCATGTTTGCGGTGGGGCCGTTTCTCGCTAATAAAGCCTATATGGCTAATGTAGAGGCGGAAATTACCAGCGTGGTGCGCCGTCTGAGGCATCATCCATCCATCGTTTTATGGTCAGGGAACAACGAGTGTGAGAGTAATATGGGCGGAGGCCAAAACTGGATCGACCAGTACGAATATGTAACCTGGGAGGAATACGACAAGGTCTTTAACGAGCTCATTCCTGAAACGGCTGCCCGCTACGATCCTGACCGGCCCTACTGGCCAAGCAGTCCACACCATCCCCTGGATCGAGATAAAGAAGGACCAGAGTGGGAAACCGAGTCGGGGGATGCCCACCCTTGGGATGTGTGGCACGGAGCGCAACCTTTCTCGTGGTATACTCGCAATCTGGGATTCCGCTTTGTCAGCGAGTACGGATTTCAATCTCTCCCGGATATGGCCACCATCCGGGCTTTCACCGCCCCAGAGGATCGGTACTTTCCCTCATATGTTCTGGATCATCATAATAAATGTGGCCGGAAAGATAATTCGGGTGAAGGTAACCGCCGGATTGCCAGCTACATGAGCAGTATGTTTCATCTACCTGGAAACTTGGATGGTTGGGTATATCTCTCACAGATCATGCATGCTGAAGGGATGAAGATAGGCACGGAGGCATATCGCCGTAACTTCCCGCACACCACCGGCGCTCTCTACTGGCAGCTCAATGATAACTGGCCCACCATCTCCGGCAGCAGTCTTGATTTCTATGGCCGATGGAAAGCTCTCCATTATTTCGCCAAACATTTCTTCAATCCCGTACTCGTATCGGGGCTAGTGGAAGGGACCAATGTGACCATCTGGGGTGTAAATGATTACCTGAGTGATCAAGAAGTGGAGTTTCAGTGGATTCTGGCGCGATTCGACGGAACTGAGGTGAAACGTGGAAATCGTGAAATCGTATTGCCGGCGAATAGCAGCACGGTGATCAGCCAGTTGGATTTTGAGCAGGAAGTCGGTGAAAATCCTGAACACCTGACCTACCGAAAAGACAGCTTTGAGAATCGTGGCAAATTCTATCTGGCATATCAACTGGTGCATGGGGAGCAAATCTTATCATCCAATGTTTCATTCTTTGTACCCCCAAAATACCTCCAACTCCCGGATCCACAACTGAGGTATGAGATTAAAAAGCGGGATAATCAGCTCCGGATTACTATTGACGCCGATTATTTGGCTGCCTACGTTGCCTTGGGACTTGAGAATAGCTACGCTCGCTTTTCCGATAACTACTTTCACCTTTTGCCTGGAGAAACGAAGGAAATCGAAGTGCTTGAAGCCGAAGTGTCAGACCGGGAGGTACGAAGACAATTATATGTGAACAGTCTGATTGATTCCTATCACGAATAAAATCGCCATATGTCGATACATTAGCAGGATTCGTCGTGGAAGGTTTATTCAAGTTTATTTCTTGCTTATTATTTGAGATCATCCCTGTCCCAGGCTTGTCACAGAATCCTCCGATGTCCGGGCAGAAGCTCAGTCTAAGAGACAGAGGCGATATACTTGCATTCACAAAATTGTTACTTGAGAAGGGGTAAAGCATGCGTACAACGCTGAAATCCAACCTCCTTGCGGCTCTGAGTATTCCACTCCTGATCCTACTTGGATGTGCAGAGAAACAGCCGGGATTTGCCACCTTGGAGAAAATTGACGCCCATGTCCACGTCCGCCACTCGGGACCCGAATTCCTCGAACAGGCTATAGAAGACAATTTCAAGTTCGTGATTGTTACTTTGGACCATTATGATTATGACATGCAGCATGACTGGGTTGCCCAGCAGGGCAAAATCCATGGGGATCAATTTGTGTATTTAACCTATTTCCCTATGGCCGGTTGGGACGAACCTGATTGGCAGGAGAACACGATTGATCTGCTGAAGGAAGCTTTTGCCGATGGGGCGGTCGGTGTGAAAGTCTGGAAGAATATTGGGATGGAGTTCAAGGATAAGGACGGGCGTTTCGTGACCATCGATGATCCGAAATTTGACCCGATCATCGATTATATCCAATCTCAGGATAAAACCCTTACAGCCCACCTGGGTGAACCTCGCGATTGCTGGCTGCCATTCGAGGAGATGTTGGCAACCAGCAACCGGAATTATTTTCAAGGTCACCCGGAATATCATATGTACCAGCATCCTGAATATCTGAGCTATGAAGAACAGATCGCTGCCATGGAGCGTATGTTGAAGAAACATCCTGAGGTAAGGTACGTGGGATGCCATCTAGCCAGTATTGAATGGAGTGTGACAGAACTGGCTAAGTTCCTGGATAAGTACCCCAACGCGGCCGTGGACTTGTCCGCGCGGATCGACGACCTGCAGCTGCTGAACCGTGATCAGGTACGCCAATTCTTCATCGATTATCAGGATCGCCTCCTGTATGCCACCGATTTTGAAATCAACGAAGAGGATGATCCGGACGAGGCGGCCCGTGAGATCCATGAAACCTGGCTCAGGGATTGGAATTATTTCGCCACTGATGATGTCCTGACTATTCCCGGGATTGAGCAACCCGTGCAAGGTTTAGATTTGCCTCGTGGTGTCCTGACAAAGCTGTATCACGAGAATGCGAAAGCGTGGTACACCGGTCTTTAATAGTGGTACTCATAGGTCACACAGAGAAGTATCTCTCACAAAAAGGAGGATAGGAAATTGAAGTCCACACGACTGGTCACCCTCGGTTTGTTGTTCATCCTGGCTGGATGCGAGAGGAAAGATTCCGTCCGGATGTGGGAAGAACCGATGGCGATACCCACTTGGGAAATCGGCCCGGCGGAAGCCAATCCCACGTTTGCCTGGAGTTCCACACGTAAACCGGTCTATCCCTATCCTTACAAAGAGATTCTGACCAATGCAAAAGGGGAGAAGACTTATACGGCCTGTTGGCTGGAAAATGAGTTCATCCAAGTACTGATCCTGCCCGAGATTGGCGGACGGCTGCATGGTGCCAAAGACAAAACCAACGATTATAACTTTTTTTATTGGCAGCCGACGATCAAGCCTGCTCTCATCGGAATGACCGGCGCCTGGATCTCCGGTGGGATTGAATGGAATTTCCCTGCCGGGCACCACCCGACCGCCTTCAGTCCCGTCAGCTACAACCTGGTGGAGAACGAAGACGGCAGCCGTACGGTCTGGGTCGGAGAGACCGAGTGGGTCTACCGGATGCGATGGATTGTCGGTCTCACGGTTTATCCAGGCCGGAGTATCATCGAAGCCAAGGTGCGGCTGATGAATCCGGCACCGCTCCATCATCCCTATTATATGTGGACCACCACCGCTGTGAACGCCAATGAGAACTACCAGGCCATCTATCCTACCCGGATAATGACCGGGCACGGAAAGTTCGAATTCTTCAACTGGCCGATCCACGACGGGATAGATATTTCATGGTGGAAGAATATCCCTAACGCCTCCAGTTTCTTTGCCGTGGAGAAGGGAGATTTTTTTGGCGGTTATGATCACGGCAAACAAGCTGGTACCATTATCACAGGGAACAAGAACATTGTTATCGGCAAGAAACTTTGGAGCTGGGGCACTTCTCCGTTCGGACGCATATGGGAGCCGATCCTCACGGAAAACCAGGGGCCTTATTTCGAACCACAGGCGGGCGCCTTCGCTGATAACCAACCTGACAACCACTGGTTGGAGCCGGGAGAGATCAAGTCTTTCAGCTTGTTCTTTTACCCTGTACGTGATATCGGTGCCTACAAGCAGGCCAATATTCACGGAGCGCTTAATCTAGAATTCGATGGCGACAAGATCGACATCGGTGTGTATTCCACTGTGGTGCTCAAACCCGGGATCATCCGCCTGTTACGCGGTGATGATGTTATCTTCGAAGAGAAGGTCAAGATCGATCCCTCCCGGCCCTTCACACACCAACTGGAAGTCAAAGGTGCCTCCGAATCTCGCGAGGATTTCCGGCTGTGTCTGCTCGATACTGAGGGCGACCAGCTGGTTTCCTATTCTCCGGTAATTCTTGAGGAGATACAATTACCTGAACCGGCGCCTATCTACGGTCTCCCCCAGACCATCGCGTCCGTTGACGAGCTTTGGCAGATCGGTGATTTTAAAAGCAAGTATATTAGCCAAGATCGGCGGGCAGGTTTTGATGACTATTTCCAGGAAGTCCTCCGAAGGGATCCAGGTCATGCCCCCTCCCATATCTCTTTGGCGGAATGGGACATAAAGCGGGCCGATTACCGCAGTGCCATGCGTCACCTGGAGATCGCCGGGCGGCGCAGTACCGACAATGGTACTGTCTTCTACATGAAAGCGGTGGCGAAAGAAGCTCTGGGCGATTACGATGCGGCCTATGAGCTTTATTATCGTGCGGCGCACTTCCAGCAATATCTTTCCCGGGCCTATCAGTGCCTCGCACGGCTTGATTTACGCCGGGAAGATTTTGAACAGGCCAGCCAGCACATCTGCAAGGCGGTCCAGTCCAACACCCTCAATCCACAGTTATGGGCGCTGCAAGCCACGGTTCTGCGGCATAATGGTGAGTACGAGCAGGCCCAGTTGGCGGCCGAGCGGGCGCTTGCTCTGGACCCGGTCAACTTCTATGCGTCTAACGAACTCTATTTAGCAGCAAAAGCCCAGGGCAAGTCCGAGAGTGTGCTGGAGAAGAAATTGATGCAGCTCCTGCTGGATGATGCTCACTATTATATTGAACTGGCGCTACACTACCTGAAGGCTGGCCTTCATGAAGACGCAGCCGCAGTGCTGGAGCGGATTGAAGGGAACAAGCAGTCACGCAATGCGCTTACCGGTTACTACTACGCCTATTGCATGGCCAGCTCAGATCAAAGCGACAAAGCCGCTCGTCTGTTTAGTGAGGCATCCCAACGCCCGGTGGATTATTGCTTTCCTAATCGACGTGAAGCCATAGACGTATTCCGTGCTGCGGTGGAGGCCAATCCTGGCGATGGCCAGGCTCATTATTTCCTGGGTCTGGTCTATGGTGGTCTGGGTGAGGTGGATAGTGCCATGGAGCACTGGCAACGGGCGGTACGCCATGAACCGGGTAACGCCCGTGCCTGGAGGAATATGGGGCTGGCCCATTTGAATGTCAGTGGGGACCTTCGGGCTGCCATGGACTGTTATCAACAAGCCTTCAAGTTGCTGCCGGAGGACTCCAGGATCCTGCTGGAGCTGGATAATGTGAAGCAAGTCCACAAGGAGAGCACTACTGATCGCTTGGCCTTCCTGCGGCAGCATCAGGACGTCGTCGAATCACGGGATGACCTGCTGACTTCCTTGCTGGATCTAATGGTCCAGGAGGGGCAATATGAGGAGGCATTGGAGTACTACCTCAGTCATCATTTCCATAATTGGGAAGGTGGCTACTCGATCCACAACGCCTATATGGAAGCCAATCTCGGGATGGCAATTCAGGCTGCGACCCCGGCCGAGAAACTGGAATGCTACTTGCGTGCTTGTGAGTATCCACCCAACCTGGAATTTGCTCCCCGGGAACCCAACCTACGTGGATTCCTGTACTATCCAATGGCACAATTGTACCAGCAGCTGAATGATAAACACAAAGCTGACAGCTTGTTGACAATCACGGCTGGTGAGTCTTCGGAGAAACCTACTCTCGCCAGCTACTACCAAGCACTGGCCTTACGCGAGTTGGGAAGGCTTACGGAAGCCGATCGCATCCTGGAGGCCCTACGAAAGGAAGGTCGGCTGCTCATTGAAGGGCAATCGGTGGGCTATGAACGCCGGAGCGGAGAGTATCGAAGGGCTCTAGGGTATTATTACCTCGCGAAGGTGCACAGCGCATCCGGACAACAGCAGGCAGCCCAGGAAGCCCTGCAGAAAGCAGCTGAATTGAGTCCCTTGATTGAACGGGAGGCCTTGATATTCGCCCAAATCGCATTTGCCGGTGCCAATCAATAGGAAGAGTTTCCGAATATGCAATATCCCCTTAGAAAAACGATGTTTCAGGTCTGGCGAGTTTCCCTGCTGGTCACCCTTAGTTTCAGTGTCGGTATATCCCAAGAGACAACCTGGCGTCCTGTAGATCCGGGTGGTGAGGGCTGGCTCATGTTCGCATCTGTCCATCCAGCCTCCGGGCACCTTTATTTCTCCGTCGATATGAGTCTGGCGCTAGTCAAAAGCACGGACCAAGGGGAAACCTGGGTACCCATAGCGAATCCCATCCCCGGTACCGCCTACTACGTCGCTGGTGATCCCACTGAACCGAATACCATCTATATGAATCAAATCAATAATGTCTACCTGAATCCAGAGGGGGTAACACGCAAATCCTCTGGTATCTGGAAAAGTACAGATGATGGTGAGACCTGGATTCATCTATACCAGAGCGAGGAATTCGGTATCAGTCGCAGTCAGTCAGGGGTGGTTGATCCATCAGACAACCAAGCTATCTATTGGACAGCTGCCGATATGGGCGTTAGAAAATCGCTTGATGGCGGCTACACGTGGGAAGACATGAGCGCCGGCCTGCCGCTTGAGGAACTAAGGCGTCCTCACCGGCACTGCCATATCCTAGAAATCGACCACAATTCCCCACTCGATCAGAGGAGGATTTATTATCCGACGAATTTGGGTTTATTCCGGTACAGAGCTGAAAAGGGAGACTGGCAACTGGTATCAGGATTGCCTCAGAGTGTCTGCTCTGACGTGGAGGTTTGCGATCGGAGTACTATCTATGCTGCATTTCCGGGCTCTGGGCTCTATCGCAGTCTGGATGGTGGCGAGTCATGGAACAAGCTTGAGAACGGACTGGGCGGGAAGACACCGTTTCAAATTGAGGCCGCCGATAGATGGCCTGATATGGTCTATGTGGCCACATTCGGGAATGAGGGTGTCTACGGCAGCCGGGACGGCGGAGACTCGTTCAAACTGCTTACTCATAACCGCTTCAACACCGGTAATAATTGGCCCCTGAACTACCGTCAGACTGAGACTGTCTCGGGCATGATCATGTTCATAGATCCGAATGATCCTCTTACCCTCTATCTGGATTACGCCAAGAAAACCCACGATGGGGGGGAATCCTGGCAACATTATGGAACGCGGGAAGTACGGCGCGACCGCTATAGCGGGACGGGTCTCGCTCTACTGACTGATTACAGGGCAGTGTTCGATCCTAACCGGCCGAAGATTATATGGTTGGGATTTTCGGATACGGGACTCATGCTCTCAGAGGATGGGGGAGAGAGTATCATCAACGTAATCTCCTTTCACCGTGGGGAGGTGAATCAAGCCGCGTATTGGCGGGACAAACTGGTCCGCACCAGCGGTTCGTGTGTTTCCATGGCGGTCGATCCCGACTTGTCGACAACCGTCTATGCCTCCATCTGCGGGAAAAATGCCAACAGGCGTTCATCGGTTGGCGGTATAGTGATCAAGTCCGTCGATGGCGGCTGGAATTGGACTCCTATTTATGAAAAACATGGTTTAGACGATGGAATAATCCGGTCTATCATCATCGATCCGTCTTCACCACGATACAACCGCACGGTCTACGCGGTCAGCTATGGCAATGGTGTTTATAAGAGTGTGGATGATGGGTGCAGTTTTAAACGGGTTACACGTTCGAAGATGTTCGGTGGGAACACCCGGCTCATGTGGCTCGAACAAGCCCCTTCCGACCCTCAAACACTATACCTGGCTGTGGGTGGCACTGATGGAATTCGACCCATTTACATCGGTCCGGATGCCTATCCCGCTCTGAAACCGGGACAGTATGGGGGTGTGTTCAAGACCACTGATGCCGGAAAGTCGTGGCAGAAGCTCAATCAGACGCGGGAAATCCCCAGCGTGCAGGATATTGCGGTGCACCCCTGGAATCCCGATATCGTTTACGTCGCGGCGTTTCACGAAGAGTATCTTGTTTCTGATGATCCGGATCACCCCGAATGGGCGGAGGGGGGTGTGTTCAGAACTGAAGACGGCGGAACCACCTGGGAGTTAGTCTTCGATCCCCCGGAAGATGAATTACATGCCAGGGGCGAGATAGCCGGAATCTGTATCAACCCCATTGCTCCCGAGATCATGTATGCCGCCGTGAAGTATTATGGCATCTATCGAACCCTGGATGGTGGCGCTACCTGGGATATCCTGGGCCAGGCATCTATGGATCGCATGCAAAGACGCTACCACTCCATAGATCTCAATCCACATAATCCGGTCGAAGTCTGGGTGGCCCATTTCGGGAGTTCATTCACCATGGGTATCGATTATGTAGCCCAGGAGTACCTGCAGAATAAATTGCACGGTGCCAATTTCCTGCGAAATTCAGGATTCGAGGAACTGGATGAAGCTGACAATCCCCTGCACTGGAAATTAGAACAGCCGCCGGCCCCGCGAGGAGAGAATCCGGTCTTCTCCACCAGCACATCGCAGACAGCCACCGGTAACTACTCTGCCAGGTTTCACCTGACACAAGCCTATTCGGACATGCCCAGTCGGATACCAGCCGTTCGAGAGCAGCTGCGCCTGGAGAAAGCGGGCAAGATTCCCGGCACCGGCAGTAATCGGAGCAGGTCTAGACCTACGGGCGAAACCCATACCTGGATCTACCAGAAGATTGATCCCTATTTTACTACGCTAATGCGTGGACGGGAGGTAGTTGTTGAGGTGGATGTCTTCATTGTTGAATCGAGCCAACCCGATTCCCGGGATAGCGGTTCCGAGGGGAGTGAGATTCGACAGAGACGGCCGCAGGCCTATCTCACCGAAGTGCGCGACTATAACGTGCATTGGATGGTAGCTGAGACGTCGCTCGAAGATTTGGTGCCGACGTCCGGCATTCCTGTTTCTGAAATGAAGGGCGAATGGTATCACTGCCGTGCTACGGGCACGGTTTCAGAGGATGCCCTCTGGCTGCGGATTACCGTCAGTGGGATTGGATCTCAGTCAGGTCCGCGGGAGGTGTATGTCGATAATGTGAGCTTGAGACTAGTTGAGTAGAGCCGTAATGCGGCAACAGAGACGCCCAATTCATCGAGAGGATTTCACCTTGAGTGGTGGAGCCTTGGCGCCGGAAACCCGAGGATGCTTACAAGGAGATATGAATCATCAACATGACTATTAACCGACGATTAAGCCCGTTCATAGGAATCCTACTATTCAGTTCAATCTGTTTTGGACAGATCGGATTATGGACTTCGGCCGAAGAGTTAGCCGATAAGCCGATGACCGGCCTACCCTGGGATGAACTCATCGCGGGAGCCGATGCGGCCGCATCAGCTGATGCGACCGTTTCTGATCAGGACAGCAATAATAATGCTCAAATCTTAGCGGCGGCGATCGTGTTTGCCCGTACGGGCAATGATTCATACCGAGCCAAAGTCATCGATGCTTGCCAACGTCTGGCCAACGCTGGTAAACCGGATGACCGCACTCTGGCCTGGGCTCGAGAAACCGGTGCCTATGCGCTCGCGGCTGATCTGGTTGGCTACCGCAACGCAGCCTTTGAAACCTGGTTGCGGAATATGGCCGAGGAATACGTCGCCACCGATAATCGTACGCTGCTCTACATGTTCAAATTGCGACCGAATAATTGGGGTACCCAGGGATTTGGATCACTCTGTGCTATCTACGCCTACCTGCAGGATACGACCCGGCTGTCTGAGGTGCGTGACTATTGGATTCAGTCGGTTACCGGCCCCAAACCGGAAGATCTGGATTACGGTGGACCTGATGAAGACTTTTCCTGGCACCTAGATCAGAATGATCCCCGACTCATTAATCCCAAAGGGGCGGTGAAGCAAGGGCTGAATATCGATGGTATCATACCCGACGACATGCGGCGGGGTACTTCCTTTACCAATCCTCCCGCGCATACCGGATACGCTTGGGAAACACTGCAAGGACTTGTGTCTGGTGCGCGAATTCTGCAGCGGGTTGGAATGCCTATCTGGGATGTGGCCGATAGTGCCATCTATCGCGCCGGCTATGCCCTCCAAGTACGTTGGGAAAACCAATTCGGGAGTTGGAAAGCCGAAGAGGACGATCTCTGGATGCTGGCCTTTTTAGATGACGCGTATGGTACTGATTGGGCTGAAAACCAGCCCGAGCGACTTTGGAGACATGGCAAGAACGCCGGCTGGCCGTATGTAGTATGGGATGGTTCCCCGGTGAGCAGCAATCTTCGTTACAATCATGTACCCGAGCAATATGAATTGG
Organism: Fidelibacterota bacterium; assembly: GCA_042568495.1. Taxonomy (GTDB): domain Bacteria; phylum Fidelibacterota; class Marinisomatia; order SCGC-AAA003-L08; family TS1B11. Next base: position 22,011 of record JBHPIW010000016.1, read on the forward strand.
AGCAGAACTTCCCCAATCCCTTCAATCCCACGACCCAGATCAGATTCCTACTGCCGTACACCGCGCAGGTCCACCTGGCAGTGTACGACCTATTGGGCGAGGAGATCGCAACACTGTTCGAAGGTGTCCATAGTGGGGGTGAGCATACTATTGAATGGGATCCTGGCACATCCAAGGGGGCAGCACTCCCGAGCGGTTTGTACCTCTGTCGACTACAATCGGGTGCGCTTAGCAAGGTAATCAAAATGACGATGCTTCGCTGAGCAGTATGCCAGTGTCCAAGCCAAATACAGCATCATCAACGATGCTGCCAGTGGAATTGGTTTTCCATCCCAACTGGTGGCACCAGAATTATGGCATCTCTTTCCACAAGGATTACTTCTTCGATCCAGACACGTCCCTGAAGAGTACTCACCTGATGCGACAGGTCTTGACCGAGAGATTTCCTGATCTTTATACAGATGATGGGGACAACGGTCCCCGGCCACTGATTGGGGGAACCTTACTTGCTGCTGGATTTATCATCTCGGGCATCATGGGCTGTGACATTCGCTACTATGAGAGTGCATCACCCGAAGTTGTCTCCGCCAAGTTGACGGATTCACAAATTGAAAAACTGGGGAAGCTGAACATTTTTGATACTCCGATTATGCGGGACTTTACCCATCTTATCCACCAGTTCAAGCGAAAATTCGGCTACGTTGAAGGTGATATCAACTGGGAAGGTATCCAGAATGTAGCTCTGAATCTCCGAGGGCAGCAGCTCTTCATTGATTATTTCCAGAATCCTGACTTGGCTGAAACGCTCCTGCAAGCAGTAGCCAACGGAATAGCCCAGTTCCTCGATTTCATGACTTCCGAAACGGACACCACGTCCGTGTCAGTGAATCGCATTGTCCAGCGGATTGATCCCCGCATTGTTCTACATTCGCATTGTACTCTAACCATGATCTCGGAGGATCACTATCGTGAATTCCTGCTGAAGCATGATCAATGGCTGGCAGCCAGGTTCCAACCGTACGGGATTCATTACTGTGGTAAGGATCTGGAGCGTATGCGACACGTGTTCACCGAGATAGACGGTCTGACTTTTCTCGATGTCGGATGGGGCTCAGACGTAGCACTCTGCCGTGACGCTTTTCCCGATAAGTTCCTGAGTTTACGTTTGAGTCCGATGCGGATGAGGTCTGAAACACCTGAGACGATCGCCCTTGATATAGAGGGCCTACTCGATGTGGCAGGTCCACTTCACAAGGTGGGATTGTGCTGTATAAATATGGACCACGGCACTCCGGACGAAAATATTCATAGACTGTTCGATGTCGCGGGGGAATTTCGTCGATCAATTTCTGTAACCTGAATTATAGAGATAGCCTTGAAAATTACCCTTACTACCCCGGAAGATCCTGTTCTATCACCATATACAGGCTGGAACAGGGAGCGATGGATAGAACTGGCAGGCCGGATGATTGCTGCCATTCAGCCTTATGTGACACCTGGCAAGGGTGGATTAGCGCTGCCAAATCCAGTCAAATGGCAGGATGCATACTTGCCCGAACCGGAGAAGATGGGATCGTTTTACCTAATGGAAGGATATACGAGGACACGACTTCTCCTGGCGACCTATCTGGCAGGAACCGGTGAGACGGATCTGACGATCAACGGTAAGCGAATTAACCTCGTGGACCAGTTCATTGAAGGTCTGCTGTCGGCATCTGAGCCCAACCATCCTGAGTACATCGGTGATCGGTACGGGAACAGTCAATATATCGCTGAAACCTCGGGTGTGGCGCTGGCGCTCTATATCGCCAGGGAGACAATCTGGAAAAGCATGACGGACAAACAGCGGGAGCAGGTTTCCCAGTGGATGTTCTCGACAACCGGGCGCAAGGTACCGCACAATAATTGGTACTTATTTGTTGCCAATACGCATTGCGTACTAAAGGCTTTGGGAGAACACTACGATCAGTGGGAATTGGAGAGTTGTCTGGAGCAGATCAAGGACTTTTATATTGGTGACGGCTGGTTTATGGATGGAGACCTGAAGCGAGGTTACTCCATCGATCAGTACAACGCATGGGGATTTCATCATTTCCTGCCAGCGTACGTTTTCATGAAGAGCGTGGATCAGGAATGGGAGGAGTGGATAGTCATTCGCTTGAGGGAATACTTGCTAAGTTTCAGATTATTTTTCAGTGCCAACGGATCGATTCCCATGTGGGGCCGATCATGGACATACCGGCCTGCGATGACTGCCCCGTTTATCTGGGGAGAACTTCTGGGAATATCGCCGCTGGTACCGGGTGAATCACGTCGGCTGGTCTCGGGACAGATGAAGTATTATCTTGAGCATGGATATTTCCAGGATGATTTGACACCCACCATGGGTTATGTGGGGGAGAATCTGGAATTGATTGAACCTTACAGTCAATATGGTTCCCCATATTGGGGGAGTGCAGTCTTCCTAAGTCTTCTGCTGCCCCCGGATCATCCTTTCTGGCAGTCCAAGGAGGAACCGCTACCCGTGGAACGGGAGAGTTATACGGTAGCCCAGCCTGAGATTGGGATTACAGTCACCGGTAACCACGATACTGGCGAAGTGCAATTCATTAACCACCGATCCTGGCACCAGAAAGAAGGCCCTAAAACCAAGTACGCCAAGAAATATACGAATTTCTCATACTCATCCCATTTCGGCATAGATTTACAACGGACTGAGTGCGGTTATAATTGTGATAGTATGTTCTCGATCTCGCCTGATGGTAGGAAATTCTCACAGCGGATCATTCCACACTTCGTTACGCTGGAAGGTGACTATGGAGCGAGCTATCATTATCCTCTTTCAGGATTCCCATTCCGGGAGGAGGGAGGCGACATCTTTGCAGCTGATGAGGGAGTTGAGGAGATGGAGGACCGATCCGTTAAGATCACCACCCAGATATACCTGAAGGATTTTTGTCAGATCCGTGTGTATTCTCTTGAGAGCCGACGGGAACTGGCAGCTATCAAGGAGGGCGGATTCGCATTGAATTATTCTGATGGAGTACCTGATTCGTTCGTTGATGATGAGATTGTCGCCTTCTGGGATGGTGAACGGGGCTCGTTCATCAAGAGCCTGTCTGGATTCGCCGGGCCGGCAGATCCAGCAGTTCTGCTCAAAAACACGGATAATCATCACACACTGGGCGGACGATCTGTGACACCCACCCTGGTCGGTGAGGCACTCCAACCAGGTTTGCATGTATTTGTCAGCCTTTCAGGAACGTGGTTCGGTGAAAAGGAGGACTTTCGCAGTAAAGCAGGCATCGTCCGGAGCGTAGACCTGTCCACCGACAGGGTGGTCGTTGAATTCTCAGATGGATCGGAATATGTATTCAGTATATAGCCTTTCACCCTAAATCGCAAGGATTCCACCGTGCCGAAACTATGGCTGATTGATTACCTGGTTATGGGATGTCACCTGCTCCTAATGGTAGGGGTAGGTTTCTTCTTTTACCGTTATGTAAAGAGCGCGAATGACTTTTTCAAGAGCAGTAACCGGCTACCATGGTGGGTCGCGGGACTATCGTCATTCATGAGCGGATTCAGCGCCTGGACGTTCACCGGGGGAGCAGGCAAGATATATGAAAGCGGGATTTCCGGAGCAGCCATCCTCTGGTCCAGCTCGCTCGCTGTCCTGCTATCCTATTTCATCTTTGCCAAGCGTTGGCGACGAAGCCGTATCACCACAGTGATGGAGTTTATGAGTGAACGCTACAACCGGTTTACGCATCAGTTTTACTCCTGGATATACGTGCTGATGAAGTGGTTTATCGTGGGCCTTCAGTTATTGTCGACGGCGATATTTATCTCGGTAGCCATAGGGGTGGACGTCAGGATCGTGGTAGTGATTGCCGGAATGACGATGTTGAGCTATTCCGTATTGTCGGGTCTATGGGGTGTATCTACCAATGATACTCTACAGTTCATCGTGGTGGCATCGGTTACCATGGTGGCGGCGCCACTCAGTGTGCATGCCGTGGGGGGTATCGGCGATTTTATTGCACGGGTTCCGGAGGGATTCTTCAAACTGGGCAATGATGATGTGAGTCTGTTTTTCATCTTTGGATGGATGCTATTGATGTTCTACGGGAATAATTCCAACGCAACGGTTCAGCGTTATTTCAGTGTGAGAGATGAACGGGCAGCGCGGCGGGTAGCCCTGACGGGCGCTGTTCTCTTCTTCGTGGGTGTCTCACTGTGGATGATCCCCTCGATGGCTGCGCGCATCCTGTATCCCGATCTGAGTGACATAGTAATTGGACTGAAAAACCCTTCTGAAGCCGCATACGTGGTCATGTGCATCCAAGTTTTGCCACATGGTCTGATCGGTGTCTTGTTGGCGGCCGTATTCGCGGCCACCATGTCGTCTTTGGATTCCAGCTACAACGTCATGGCCGGGGTACTGGTCAAGGATGTATACCACCGGTGGATCCATCCCCATGCCAGTGCGAAGCATCTGCTGCTGGTGAGCCGTCTATGCATTCTGTTGATCGGGCTCTCGGCGACTCTACTGGCGCTGTTTCTCACGAGCCACAGCGGGGGAGTGTTCGGTGTGATGAAGGATATTTCCCAGGTTATCACGGTGCCGGTGGCCACCGCCCTGCTACTGGGTCTCATCGTGCGGAAGACCCCACCATGGACGGCAGTGTTCTCGTTCGTGCTAACCTTTTTCGTGGCGTACACGACGCGGTACGTCTATGATCTGCATCTCGGATATCAAGCCCTGGCAGTGGTGGGTACCTCAATCTCCAGTTTCACGGTCATGCGGCTTTTCTGGAACCGGGCGCCCAAGGCGGACCGTGACCGGATTGAGGGATTCTTCCAGAAACTGGACACCCCCATCGATACCGAGAAAGAGCTGTCGGAACCGGTAGCCGCCGATGCCGTCTCCATGCTGCAAGTGGTCGGGGTGTTGCTCTGTGCGGTTGGATTGATTATCGTGGTCCCGATCATTTTCCTGAAAGAATGGTCATCTATCTTTATTGCACTGGGCGAGGGAGCATTTCTGATTGGACTGGGGTCGTTTATGTTTTTAAGGGGTCGAAAGCGGAAGATCCAGGTGCTGACCGCAGAAGCAGGCAGCCGAGATCGCGGAGATTCACAGGAACACTAAATGAGTAATTTTTGATGGTGCAAAAATCCCGTTCCAAGACTAGCTCACCCTATACCGATTGGACATACCAGGACTGGGAACACGCCGCCCAAACGATACTTCACAATACGTATCCCTACTTCTCATCGGGCAAGGCTCTGGTCAGGCTACAAGGGACACGTCCCAGCATCTACGGTGAGCTATCTGACGGAATGGAGGGATTTGCCAGAACGGTTCTATTGGTGGGCTTCTGGCTGCAACAACGCTCAGATGGATTACTTGTAAGGGATGATGGTCCTCAGATCGACTGGGTTGACTTCTACCACCAAGGCCTGCTGAATGGCACTGATCCCGGCCACCCGGAGTATTGGGGGGAGATCAGCGGGAAGCACCAGTATATGGTCGAGGCAGCTTCGATTGCCATCGCACTCCATTTCAGCCGTCACTTGATCTGGAACTCTTTTTCCCCTGAAGAACAGGGTCAGATTGGACGCTGGTTAAGGCATCTGCTTGAGTTTCCATTCGAGGATAAAAACTGGGTCCTCTTTGGTGTCATCATTAACACATTCCTGAAATCTGTTGGGCAGGAATATCATCAGGAACAGATCGATTTCTACCTGGAGCGTTACGATTCCTACTACGAAGCGGACGGGTGGTATCGGGATGGCGTCGGTCCGCAATATGATCACTACAATCCATGGGCGCTGCATTTTTATGCTCATTTGTGGAGTGAAATGGATCCAGACATACGCCGACCGGAACTGGTTGGGATTTTTGAGGAACGCAGCCGCCGGTTCCTGGAAACCTTTGCGCACTACTTCAGCAGTACCGCCTCGCATCCGGCCTTCGGGCGCTCTGCCATTTATCGCTGTGCCCCCGCTACAGCCGCTGCTGTTGGATCATGGAAAGGATTCTCACCGCTATCACCCGGCCTGAGTCGAAGGCTATGCAGTCAGAGCTTGAAATACTTTTGGGAAAATGATTTTTTCAATGATGACGGGACCATCCCCTTAGGATGGACCGGTCGGTTCACTTTGATGGCGGAAAGATACAGTGGTCCCTGTTCGCCGCTGTGGCTCAATAAGGTATTCTCTACCCTTCTGATGCCGGAGGATCATCCTTTCTGGACAGCTGCGGAGGAGCCGTTGCCCATCGAGGAAGCAGATTACTGTATTCATCATAAGGTCCCGGGATTCCTGGTGCAAGGACATCGCGAGACGGGGCATGTTCAGCTGATCAACCAGGGCAGCGACGCATATGTGAATGCAACTACGGACTGGAAAACTCCAGCCTCGGACTTTCAGTACTCGAAATTCGCCTATTCCAGTCATTTCTTCAACGATCTGGGTTCCACTAAACAAGGCCTGGTTTGCGGGAATATGATCAGCCTGTATGAGGAGAAACGAGGATTCAGTCACCGAGATCGGATCTATCCTGAACATGTCTCAGACCGGATTGCCATTGCTTATCATTTCCCATATGGGGAAGAGCACAACCAGAAGCGGGACTCACGGATAGAGACTGCGATCATTATGAAGGGTGATCATCAGATACGGGTACATTGGGTAATAAGCCCAAACCGTCCCCTGGTCTATGAGGGAGGATATCCTCTCGCCTACAATGCAGAGCAACCCGTGCTTGAGGAGGGCGAAGACTGGGTGGGGATCAGAACCCGCCTGAACCAGAGTTGTATCCGGAATCTGCGGGCATATGATAAGGTGGGATTCGATTATTCCGAAGATGTGAATCCGCTAGGCAAGTATTCCTGCCTGCCGTACCTCAGGACGAGCCAACCCGTATTAGCCCAGGAGATACTCGCCAGCGAAATCATTGCCCGGCCAAAGCATTTCGATTATGAAGAAGAACTTGCATTGGTAGTCAGCTGTACCCGGGAGGGGCGCATGGTCACATTCACATTCAGTGATGGAGAAGCGGTCACAGTGAAGATGGGAGCTGTGGAGGCAGGGGAACAAAAAGTGATGTGGTCACGGGAGTGATGGCAGAAAAATTCATTGATGGATCAGTGTGAAGACACTGAGAGTCATTGATCGCTGATAATACAAGTTCGAATACACATGTACCACGAGGTGAAATAATGAAAAGACATGCCCAATTCGCTGCGCCGATTCTAATCCTGGCCGGTCTACTATCCAGTCTATGGGGTATCGGACCGAACCTACTCCCCAATCCGAGTTTCGAAGATGTGACACTGTCGATTCCCCCCATCAATTTCCAGCTGGCCAGGCCAGCAACGGATATGGATCCCGCCGAGTACAAGGTTGATATTCCCGAATCCTGGCGGATTGTGAGTGCGTATTCTCGGGGGTATCTACCAAAAGAGCAGGGCTGGGCAGTTGCTGAGAAAGGGCACACGGGAAAGCGCAGCCTCTTTCTAGAAGAAGCACCGGCCTTCCCAGCATGGTACTCGGAGGATTTTCCCCTAGAACCCGATGCGGCCCATCTGGCCGAAGCGTATATCGAACCATCGGGGATGGGATACCATGATTTTGTCCGTATCATATTCTCGATCCTGGATGAGAATGGTGAGTGTATCGGGTATGAACAGATCGTATCAGCACGGGCGGAAACGAGGAACATCCGTTCTTCAGATTATGGTGAGATGGGCTGGCGGCACAAGCAGGTCTACATTCGTCCCCGGCCCGGGCAAGCCAAGATGCGAATTTTCATCCGATTGGTGAATACCGGCAAAGTATACGTGGACGATATTTCGGTGCGCGCGCTGACGCCCGCTGAGGCAGCAGAGCTCGAACCACCATACAACCAGGTAACGCCCGACATTCAAATCGTCGAACAGCAACCTCGAGTTGAAGCGACCGGTTTCTACCGGGTAGAGCAGGTGGATGGTGTATGGTGGATGGTGGATCCGGAGGGACTCCTCACCTGGAGCATAGGTGTTCAGAGCATGGGGAATATTCTATGGGAAAATCCGCCCCTGAGCAAGTATATCGAGGAGAGCTACGGCGGTGACCAGTCACGCTACCTTGAGGACCAGATACCACGTCTGCGCGCATGGAACTTTACCACATCCGGTTCGTGGTCGGGACCGGCCTTCTATGATCTGAACACCCGCCTTACTGCCAAGGGCGAAAAGCCATTCCCATCGTTTCATTTCATCGGATTCACCACCGTTGGCGACCAGGCCTATACTCTGCGCAACCGGGAAGGTATCGTGAACGATTTTGGCGAGCACGCTATGGTGGATCCTTTCAATCCGGAATGGCGTGCCCAAGCGGAAGAGAAGGTTAAGGAAATCACAGCTCCTTATCAGGGTGTCTCGTGGTTGGTCGGCTACTTTGTGGATAATGAGATTAATATGAGAAACCTTACCCGCTATCTCCATACCCCATCTTGCCGCCTGGAGCTCGTCAGATGGCTGAAAGAGCGGTATGAAAACAATGTCGACAATCTCAATCAGGAATGGTCGCAATCAGGTAAGAAATATCGTTACCGGAACTTCGACCAGATCGGTAAGGATATTCCCGCTGCGGAACCTTCACCGAATACGGAGCGAGCGTTACAGGACTTCGTCAGTCATCTCATGAAAACCTATATCGACTTCACTGTGGATATCATACGAAAATATGATACTGATCACCTGATCATCAGTAACCGTTTTGCCCTAGGTGGCAAAACGCGCGGCCTGGAGGAAATCGGACACTTTGTTGAGTATTTCAACCGCTATGATATTGTTTGCACTAATCTCTACGCCCGGTCCGGAGGTTCTTATGCTCCCGATCAGATGGAGTTGCTCCAGTATCTCTATGAGAAAACAGGTCGGCCTCTGCTCATCGGGGAATGGTCCTTTCACGCCAACGAATCTCATATTCCTCTTGATAATTGGGGAGGGAAGATCGTGGCTACCATGCAGGAGCGTGGGGAAGCCTATAACCGTACCATGGTATCGTGGTCTCACCTTCCTTATATGGTAGGGGCTCATTTTTACAAATGGTGCAATGGTTATGGACCGGTGGGAAGGTATCGAGGCCGCAATGCCGGCATTGTCGACGATCAAAATCAACCTTATCAACCATTTATCGATATGGTGACTCAGACCAATTATAATGTGCTGCACGCCAGACGGAATGCCAGCGGGCATGTCCAGGACTTCTCGTACACTGAATCACCGGAGTGAATATGGCGCCAGCTTGCATCATTATCGTACTACGTCTATCATGGAGTAAATCATGACTTTGTCGAAAGAGAGATGGATTGACGACCTATTGGGAAAGATGAATCTGGAGCAGAAGATCGGGCAGATGATGGTGTTCGGATTCGCGGGATCGGTGATCACACCGGATATTGTTGACCTGATCCGTAAATATAGCGTTGGTGGATTACGCATCTCGCTGAAGTTTCGTACCCAGAACCTGCTGCATGACCTCAAACCCGGAACAGAGCCCAATGAGAATGTGCTCCGTTCGCTGGAATATCCTTGCGGAAATAACCGGGATTATGCAGATCCGAAGCAGTGCGTCGCGAGCACATCGCAGGAGTATGCCGACGTGCTCAATCAACTCCGAGACTACGCTCTCGAGAGGGATCTTGGAATCCCGCTGCATTTCACAATTGACCAGGAAGGCAACGGCTCAGATGACCTGATAAACGGTCAGCGGCTATTTCCCAATCCCATGGGCTTGACAGCCTCAGGCGACCCTGAATTAGCCTATCGAGTAGCGTTGGCCATCGGGAAGCAAGCCCGAGCCGTGGGTGCCAATATGATCCATTCACCGGTGTTGGATGTGAATACCAATCCGCAAAACCCGGAAATTGGCACCCGGGCCTATTCGGATAACACGGAAGACGTCATCGAGTACTCCCTCCAATCGCTGCGCGGATTTCAGGAAGCCGGTCTGGTAGCGACGGGCAAGCACTTCCCCGGCCGGGGTGAATCCGTAGCTGATGCCCATTGGGATCTTCCCTCTGTCGACCTGGATTTACAGCCTTTGCGGGCAATCCATGTTGCTCCTTATCCACCACTTATCGCTGCCGGACTGCAGGCTATCATGACTGCCCAATGTTGCTATCCAGCCTTAGGTGCCGATGATGTTCCTGCCTCCACCTCCAAAAGAGTGATCCAGGACTTGTTACGCAACGAGTTGGGTTTCCAGGGTGTTATCACTACCGATAATATGATGATGGGCGGTATTCTCCAGCGGTTCGAGATTCGAGACGCTATCGTTCGTGCCATTCAGGCAGGTAATGATTTGATCCTTTACCGCGATGAAAGCCCACAACGGATACGTATCCTGGAGGATGTCGTCAACGCTGTGAAAGACAAGCGGATATCGGAGTCACAAATTGACGAATCGGTTGGTCGCGTTTTGAGGATGCGTTGGGATATGGGGCTCTTGGAAAATGGTGGCAAGGTAGATGCTGAGGAGGCTGCTATATCCATTAGGGACAAGTTTGTAATAAACACCGCTAGAGAAGCGGCGGTGAAGTCGGTACTCCTATTGCGTGATGAAAATAAACTTTTACCACTCAGGTCCGACCAGCGCGTGCTCCTGGTAGAGCAGGTCTTTTCCACTCATCAGATGGCGAACAATAAGTCCTGCCACCCGGGTATGCTGTGGGAGGAAATGTGTCGCGAGTCCTCCACCGTAGGGTCGGTTGAGATACCCATGGCCCCCACGGAACATGACCGGGAGCGAGTGATGCGGAGAGTTAGTGAAGCCGATGTAATCGTCACCACCAACTATTACTATCATAAGGCAGCAGCCACCATGACCGATCTGGTGCGTGATCTTCACAAAAAAGACAAGCCGGTCGTTGTTATCACAAATAATCCGTTCGAGCGAGCTGCTCCTCCAGATTTCCCCGCGGTACTCACTGTTTTCACTGCCGGCAGCCGTGAGCATCTAAGGGCAGCGGTCCAGGTACTGTACGGAGAATTGACGCCATCAGCTCGCCTCGACGTACGTCTCTCATGATAATTCGGCGTACTAATTGTGGGATTGACGGTTGTCCGCGTAAGATCAATTGATATCCGGGAATAGCCGTTGTGGGAAAGAAACTATATATCGGCATCGACATCGGTGGAACCAAATCTGCAGCCTGCCTGATGGATGCTGATGGCAATCTTTACGAGCGAGACGAGTATCCGACAACGAAAGGTGCTGACAGCTGGAAGCCTACTGTTGAAAGTCTCAAATCGTCGGTGGGGGATTACCTGGGAGGACAAAGAGCAGAGGCTATCGGTATCAGCTGTGGGGGACCGTTAAATCGAAGCAGAGGGGTCATTCTATCTCCACCGAATCTTTCGGGCTGGGATGAAGTACCTATCGTTTCGATTTTCAAACGAGCTTTTAAGATCCCGGTCTATCTAGAAAATGATGCCAATGCTGGAGCGCTGGCAGAATGGAAATTCGGAGCCGGGAAAGGTTACCAGAATCTTATCTTTTTAACCTTTGGAACCGGCTTGGGCGCGGGATTGATTCTGGATGGCCGATTATTCACCGGGACTAACGATCTGGCCGGGGAAGCGGGGCATATTCGTCTATCGGAAAAGGGACCCAAGGGGTATCACAAGACAGGGTCCTTCGAGGGCTTTTGCAGTGGACCAGGGCTCGCACAGTTGATGGCTGCAGAACTGAATTCGCTGGCCGATGAGATTGGTCAATCTGCCATGACTCAGAAATACAAATCGCTTAAGGAAATCACAGGCAGGGATGTTGCTGAATGGTCCCTGGCTGGCGATCAGCTGGCTATTAGCTCAGTTGAGAAAAGTGGCACTCATCTGGGCAAAGGACTGGCGATAATGATCGACATCCTGAATCCAGAAGTTGTCGTCGTGGGTGGCATGGGTATTCGTCTAGGGGATCTGCTCCTGGATCCAGCCAGAAAGGTTGTTGCCAGTGAGGCTCTACCGGCAGCAGCTGCAATGTGCAAGATCGTGCCAGCCGAATTGGGCGAACGAATTGGTGATTATTCCGCCCTGTGTGTGGCTTTATCGGGAGGGGCAGCCAAGTCCTGATTTGACAATGGTACAATTTGCACTCTTAGACTGGATCTGGATCGCCCTTTTTCTGCTGTTGATGATCGGGTGCGGAGTCCTATTTTTCCGGTTGGGTAAGCGATCGGAGTCAGATTTCTTCCTGGCGGGCCGGGGCTTACCTTGGTGGCTACCGGCTTCCTCGGTGTACGCTACCCACACCGCCGTGGACACTCCCATGTGGGTAGCGGGGGTGATCTATCAGCACGGCCTCGCGGGCATCTGGTATACCTTTTTCTCGGCCTGGTGCGCCATCAGCGCATTCGTATCAACAAGAATATTCCGCCGGTCGCTGGCCTTCACCCAGGCCGAGTGGCAGAGTCTCCGTTTCACCGGCTTGGGTAGCGAGCTACTGCGCGGCTGGATGACAGGCTGGCAGGTCTTCATGACCATGTTCAACATGGGATGGGTCGGCATTGCCATGGGAATGGTATGTAACTACCTGTTCGGTTGGCCCACCTGGATGGGTTTGGTGATTTTCTCATCTGTCTGTACTATCTATGTACTTACAGCCGGCTATTGGGGTGTAGTCATGGCGGATTTTCAGCAGGGGATTGTCGCTTTTTCTGCCATTTTCATTGTTTCCATCTGGGGGATTGCAACGGCTGGTGGCCCCCAAGCCATCGTAACTGGCTTGGCCGAGCTGGGGCAGTCGTGGCGGTTGAATCCCTTCCATTTTACAGGCTGGCTCTCGGGTGACTTTCCCCTGGCGTGGTTTATCACCATGATGGTTATCGCCTTGATTGGTGGATTCGGCATGGGAACCTCCATTGACTGGTACCTGGAAGCCCAGCGTATTCAGTCAGCACGGACGGTGCGGGATGCTTCGTACTCCATCTGGTGGGGTACTGCCTTGGTCATTATCCGAAACTCAATCTGGGCAGCGGCTGTTCTGGGTTTCTTTGTTATGTTCCCGAATTTGACCAAAGCCAGTGAGTACGAAATGGCCTGGTTCCGCCTGGGATTCGATTATCTGCCTGTTGGAATGCTGGGCTTTTTCTTTGCGGCCATTCTGGCGATTCACCTGTCAACAGTCTCCAGCGTACTCAACATGGGAGCCATGTATGCCACCCGTGACCTGTATCATCATTACATCAATCCCATGGCGTCTCAGCAAAAGCTGGTTTGGGTGGGGCGTTTTTCGACCATCTTGATTCTGCTGGGTTCGTTCATTCTGGGCTTGATGATGGAGGAGATCACCAAATGGCTGATTTTTGCCCTTTGGATCATGGCTGCGGGAGTGTGGCTGCCCAACATTCTGCAGGTGATCTGGTGGCGCTTCAACGCCTGGGGATACTTATCGGCCTGGATCGCCAACCTGGGACTATCCTGGCTGGTAGTGTGGATCCTGCCGGCCTTCAAGGTCCTGCCAGTGCTGCCGGATTATCTCCAGTTCTGGGCCCTAATGATCCTGACTTCATTGATCTATCTACCAGTCACTTTCCTTACAAAACCGGAGGATATGGATCACCTGGTCAAATATTACGTCATGTCCCGGCCTATTGGATTTTGGGGACCGGTTCGTGAAGAAGCAGACAGGCGCAACCTGTTATAGCAAATGGATTCACTTTAACAATCGATATTGAAAGGCGATTACATGCACTTCGGCGCCCTAGACTGGTTTTGGATTGTTCTTTTCCTGCTCCTGATGATGGGCTGCGGCGTTCTTTTTTACCGGTTGGGTAAACGATCCGAATCAGATTTCTTCCTAGCTGGCCGCGGTCTACCATGGTGGCTGCCGGCTTCTTCAGTTTATGCTACGCATACCGCGACCGACACGCCTATGTGGGTTACCGGTGTAATCTATAAACATGGTCTGGCCGGCATCTGGTATACCTTCTTCTCTGCATGGTGTGCAATAAGTGCTTTCGTATCGACGCGGATATTTCGGCGGTCACTGGCTTATACGCAGGCGGAATGGCAGAGTCTGCGCTTTGCCGGATTGGGAAGCGAGCTACTGCGGGGCTGGATGGCTGGCTGGCAAGTCTTCATGAATATGTTTATCCTGGGTTGGGTTGGCATGGCCATGGGGAAAGTATGCAACTACACGTTCGGTTGGCCGGTGTGGATCGGGTTGGTTGTGTTTTCATCTGTCTGTGCGGTCTATGTTCTCTCTGCTGGTTATTGGGGCGTGGTGATGGCCGATTTTCAGCAGGGCATTATTGCTCTGGCTGCCATCATCATCGTGTCTATTTGGGGGATCGTAGCCGCTGGTGGTCCTCACGAAATTGTAACCAGACTTGCGGATATGGGCCAAACCTGGAGACTGAATCCATTCCACTTCACGGGCTGGTTCTCCGGTGATTTCCCCTTCGCGTGGTTTATCACGATGATGGTTATTGCCACTATCGGGGGTTTCGGGATGGGGACCTCCATTGACTGGTATGCCGAGGCCCAACGGATTCAATCGGCTCGCACCGTGCGGGATGCTTCCTATTCCATTTGGTGGGGTACGGCTTTTGTTGTGATTCGGAATTCAATCTGGGCAGCTGCTATCCTGGGCTTCTTTGTCATGTTCCCGAACATCCAGGAGGCCAGTGAATATGAACTGGGATGGTTCAGATTAGGATTCGAATACCTGCCGGCCGGGATGGTAGGTTTTTTCTTCGCAGCTATTCTCGCCATCCATCTTTCCACCATTTCCACCCATCTCAATCTCGGATCACTTTACGCAACCCGTGATCTTTACCATCATTACATCAATCCCGATGCCTCGCAAAAGAGGTTGATCTGGATCGGGCGCTTCAATACAATGCTGCTGCTTTGTGGTTCCTTCATTCTAGGACTAATGATGGAGGAGATCACCAAGTGGCTTATTTTTGCCCTCTGGATCATGGCAGCGGGGGTGTGGCTACCTAACATTCTCCAAGTGGTCTGGTGGCGTTTCAACGCCTGGGGATACCTCTCTGCCTGGATAGCAAACCTGGGACTTTCGTGGCTTGTTGTGTGGATTCTTCCCATATTTGGGGTAATCCCGGAATTACCGGATTATCTCCAATTCTGGGCCCTGATGATCCTGACAGCTTTGATCTATTTTCCGATCACCTTCATGACGAAACCGGAAAACATGGATCATCTGGTGAAGTATTATGTAATGTCACGTCCCATAGGATTCTGGAGGCCAGTGCGATTGGAAGCTGAAAAGAGAGGTTTGCTGGACAATGTCGGGTAGCGTGTTTCGAATGAAACTAGTAAAAGGAGCCGCATCATGGCGCTGATTCGAAGAAAATGGACACCGAAGGACGCCGATGAATGGGCCAGGGAAGATTGGCTGGCAATCATTATCTCTCCTATTGCCTACATAGGTCTGGCGGTGGGAGTCGCCCTGAGCATGTTGCTTTTTCCGCTGGGATTCATTATTCTAGGGATTAGCATCGTATTGATAGTCCTCATGCATTGGATCATCGATCCCAAGTTGAAAATGATTTCCACCGAGTATGAGAAGAAACAAAAGCACTATCTTGAGAGTCTGGAAAAAACCATCCGGTGGGAGGAGATGAAATGAAAGAAGGATTAGGTGTAGTTATCGGCATGTCTATCGCATATATCGCCTCATTCACCGGATTGATCTTTGCGTGGATTCATTATCGAAAGCGAAAGGGCGGAAAACCGTCCGTATCTGAGGGGGAGAACTGATTATGGTTATCCTGCTTCAACAGTCGACGCGTGTTGGTACTTCGATACTGGGAGTGATAATTCCTCTAGCAATCTTTATTGTATCATTTGTGGTCACTTGGCTACTCTACCGGCATTTTTCGAAACAGAACTAAGATGGAAATCACCGGAAATTCCCGAGGAAAGACCGAATGAAGCATGATCGGTCACTCTGGACAGTATTCTGGATTGTAGGGCTGGGCATTTTCACTGTGGTTGAAGGTGGGTTCTCAGAATCCCCCCGAGCCCGATCAGCTAAACAGAAAGTAGCGGCTATCACTGTCGGCGGAGCTGGGGCCGATATTACCGGATTTACTTCGGAGGCAATACAGCAGGCGGTCGACGAGTTGAAAAGTAGGGCTGGTGGCGGCGTAATAAAGCTGACCCCGGGCATCTTTCATATTAAAGCACCAGTCAGGCTGTACAGCCGACAGGAACTAACAGGTTCCGGGAAGGAAACAGTACTGAGAAAGGTGGACGGATTCAGCACCAATCTGGTGATTGATGCAGATTATGGGGAGCGACAGCTGACAGTGGCGGACCCGGCGGATTTCGAGCCCGGCATGGCGGTCCATATCTACGACACAGAGCACAACAATGCCTGGGAAGTGTCCATCGCCGTGATCACCATGATCGAGGGTAACGTACTCTATCTTGACGAATATCTGTTGCGGGACTATCGAGCAGATAAAGGCGGTGGCGTGTCTACTGCCAGTGCCATCATTGCTTCGTTGGAGACTGAGGACGTAAGCATCAAGAACCTGACCGCAGATGGTAACCGGCAGCAGAACGAGTTTATCAACGGCTGTCGAGGTGGGGGAGTCTACCTCTACGATGTCCGTGATGCCCTGGTAGAAAACGTGACAGTTCGAAATTTCAACGGCGATGGGATCAGCTGGCAAATGACCTGGAATGTGACGGTCCGCAACTGCACCATTTCAGGGTGCAGCAAAGACGGACTCCATCCAGGCACAGGTTCGTATAATACGCGCATCGAGCGCAATGAGTCATCGAATAATGACAGACATGGTTTGTATATCTGCTGGCGCGTACAGAATGGATTGGTGGTCGACAATCGACTACATCATAATCAACGATCAGGGATCTGCACCGGTCATAAAGATACCGATATGATATTTGAGCGGAATCAGATTTACGAAAACGGGGAGGCCGGTGTTTTTCTCCGTAAAGAACGGGAACCGAATGCACCCCATGGCAATCTTTTCCGGGACAATACGATAGAAAACAACGGGACTAAAGGTGGCGGGTACGGCTTTCGCATCGAAAGCCCTGTGAGGGGGCTGGTCCTGGAAGGCAACACCATCCGCGATACGGGGATCGGTGCCCAGAGGGCTGCGGTTTATCTATATCGTAGAGACCTGCCAGTGTCGCTGAAAGACAATATCATCAGCGGGCACCAGGAAGGCGAGATTGTATATGGAGACCGATAAGCTAGCCATGCCACACCCTCGCTAGAACACAGGCGAATCGCAGCATTAGTTCAATGCCCGATAATCCTTCCCCAAAACTGTCCAAGACACTTCAGGCACTGTTGCCCGGTATTTTTCTGCTCGGCTTCAATATCGGCACCGGCAGTGTAACCGCCATGGCCAAGGCCGGTGCAACCTACGGCATGTCCCTTTTGTGGACCATCTTTCTTTCGTGCACCGTGACCTATTTCATGATCGTGAACTATGGGCGGTATACCCTGGTAACCGGCGAAACAGCGCTATATGCCTTCAGGAAACATATCCATCCTGCCCTGGGTATATTCTTCGTCATCGCCTTGACCACTGCGGTCAGTGCGAGTGTCATCGGCGTAATGGGGATCATCGTGGACATCTGCAGCGAGTGGTCAAAGTTCTATATTCCCGGTGGTATCCATCCGCTATATTTCGCCGCCTTTTTCATCTTCCTGGTCTACTTGCTCTTCTGGAACGGCAGCACACTGGGTTTCCAGAAGGCGCTGGCAGTGATTGTGGCCATCATGGCGGGCAGTTTCCTTATCAACTTCTTCATACTAAGTCCACCGCCGATTGAAGTCCTCAAAGGAATGCTACCCCATATTCCGGAGGTACCCGAGGCTGCCGGGAGAGGTCCATTCCTGGTGATAGCATCCATGGTGGGTACAACCGTATTCTCGGGTTTGTTTATCATCAGAACCACCCTGGTCAAAGAAGCCGGTTGGACAATGAAGGATTTAAAGATACAACGGAGGGACGCGTTAGTCTCCAGCCTAATGATGTTCATCATCAGCGCCACAGTCATGGCCGCTGCCGCCGGGACGCTATACGTGAACCGGATGGGACTATCCCATGCCTCGCAGATGATCGAATTGCTGGAACCGCTGGCCGGCCGGTTGGCGACCGCCATCTTCGTCTCCGGTATCGTGGCCGCGGGTCTCTCATCACAATTGCCCAACGTACTGCTGCTGCCCTGGCTGCTATGCGATTATAATGGGATGCCACGCAATATGCGGCTGACACGGTACAGGATGATGGTCCTGCTTATCTCACTGCTTGGCTTCACAGTGCCCCTCTTGCAGGCGCCACCGGTACCGGTCATGATCGCTTCCCAGGTATTCTCAGCCCTGATCCTGCCCATCACTGTATTTGGAATTCTTTACCTGAGTAATAAGAAGAGTCTCATGGGGGAACATGTCAATGGAGCGATCGGCAATGTGATCCTAACGCTGATTCTGCTCTTTGCGCTGTATATGAGCAGCGTAGGCATCAAAGGTCTCTGGGAGACGGTATTCAATTGAGGAGTAAATGAGAGTGAAATACGTGTTCGGGACAACAGATGTCAAACGCTATCAGTTTCCCACCCACAGGAATGATCTGGTGATGGATCGGAGGGAGGCAGCCAATTCGGAAGTCTTTGTGGTAATCCTCGAGCCCGGACAAGCTCCCCCGCTGCATAAACATAACGATACTGAGCAGATCTTTTATATTCTGGAAGGGAAGGGTGATCTGATTATTGAAGATAAAAGATATCCTGTTAATCCTGGAGATGTTGTAAGGATACCTCCCTCAACATATCACTCGATTCAAGCCAGTGGAGACGGAGATCTACGCTATCTGGCAATTGATTGTTTCATAACTCACCAGCTGGCAGAAGAACAAACCTGGGATGATCATGTGAAGGTGATGTGCCAAGAGCATGGTTGGGATTATGAGATGGTTGTTGGAAAATAAGAGGTTAATCGGATTGCCAATCAATCAGATGTATTGGTGGACGGGAGGATTTTTCGAAATCAATGCCAGGAAAAGTAGATGAGCTATAGGCGATGTTATTCTATCTAAATATCAAAGAAAGCCTTCGACGGCTTCGCTTCCCAGATCCATTGACCATTCCAACACTCTGATGTGAGAGAGCAAAATGAAAAATTGGAAAATAATCTACCTGTTTCCACTTGCGATTCTTGCCCTAACTGGATCTCCGCCTGCATGCTCTAGACCTGCCCACCCAAGTGTGCAAATCTGGGAGGAACCGCTTGTTATGCCTACCTATCCTCTGGGCGCTGACGAGATCCTGCCAATCTTTTATCAGGGGAATGCTTACCAGGGTGCTACCCGCTCAGTATATCCCTACCCGTTTATGGATGCTCTTTCAAATGTGAAGGGTAGCAAAAAATATAATGCTCTATACCTGGAGAATGGTTATATAAAACTATGCGTACTCCCCGAACTTGGAGGACGCATATTTTCTGCGGTGGATAAGACAAACGGGTATGACCTGTTTTATAGCCAGAGTGTAATCAAACCCTGTCTTGTAGGGATGCTTGGTGCGTGGATCGCTGGTGGGGTAGAGTGGAATTTCCCCCATCACCATCGTGCCGCCACATTCATGCCTGTGGAATATTCACTCAAAGGAAATCCGGATGGCAGCAAGACCATTTGGATCGGAGAGCTGGAGCTCCGTCATCGTATCACCTGGACGTTGGGTTTGACCCTCTTCCCCGACAAATCATACATCGAAGTAACTGTGAAGCTTTTCAATCAAACTCCTTTCGTGAACTCCATGCTCTTCTGGACAAATGCGGCTGTCCACGCCAACGATGACTATCAAATCTTTTTCCCACCCCGGACCCAATATGCCACATTCCATGCCAAGAACGACTTTACCGAGTGGCCGGTCTCCCATCAGGTATACCGCGGCATAGACTTTACCGATGGAGTGGATATAAGCCGCTACCGGAACTATAAGGCAGCCACTTCATTTTTTGCCTGGAATTATGAGGATGATTTTGTCGCCGGTTACGACCATGGGAAAGAGGCCGGGATTGTACATATTTCCAATCACCATATTGCACCGGGCAAGAAGATCTGGACCTGGGGCAAAGGCCTCCAAGGACAAGTCTGGGAAAAAATCTATACCGATGATGATGGCCCCTACATTGAGATTATGACCGGTGCTTACACCGACAATCAACCGGATTACAGCTGGTTCCAACCATACGAGGTACGCACTTTTAAAGAATACTGGTACCCCTTACGAGATGTCAAAGGTGTTAAAGAGGCAAATGTCAACGCCTGTGTGAACCTGGAAATTTTGCCTGATGGAAAAGTGTGGTTCGCCATGAATACTTCCGCTCCGCACAAAAAAGCGAGGGCTATCCTTAGAGGAGAAGATGAAATAATACTGGACGAAGTGATCGACATCTCTCCCGCCGCACCCTTCTCCCGAGAGATTGAACTTCCCCCAGAAGTGTCAATAACTGATCTCCATGCGTCCCTCTTTTCCGCGAGAGGAAGAGAGATGGTCAATTATCAGCCCATCATCACCCCGGTCTCGCCTATGCCGAAAACCGTGAAACCGCCTAAAAGTCCTGGTGAGGTGAAAACGGTGGAGGAACTGTGTCTCATCGGACAGAGACTGGAGCAATTCTACCATTCAAGTCTGGATCCAAAATCCTACTACCAGGAAGCATTGAAACATGATCCGGGAAACAGCCAGGCTCATATAGCTCTTGGTATCTATTATTGTCGGCGTGCGCAGTTCTCTGAGGCAGAGGTTCACTTAAAAGGAGCATTGGAGCGACTAACCAGAGACTATACCGATCCGCGGAGCGGCGAAGCCGCCTATTACTTGGGGGTGGCACTTCGGGGCCAGGCACTCCATGAGAAAGCCATCGATGCCTACTACCGGGCGGTCTGGTCGCAGGACTTCAAAGCGCCTGCATACTTCGCACTGGCGGAGTTGTCCTGCCTTCAAGGTGACTATTCCGCGGGGTTGGAACTGGTTGAACGATCCCTCTACGCAAATCAGTTGAATGACAACGCAAGCAATCTCAAAACGGCGATTCTCCGACAGCTGGGGCGCTTCGATGAAGCCAGAAAGGTAGCCCAACTGGCCTTCAATTCGAATCCCCTGGATTTCTGGGCAATAAATGAACTGGTCTTGCTCAACCGAGCAGAAGGTAAAGAGAAAGCAGCTGACCGGTTACTGCGAGTTCTCACCGACAGGATGCGGCATTCGAACCAGCTGTACCTCGAGTTGGCAATCCATTACGGAAATGTCGGATTGTATGACGAGGCTTTGGATGTTTTAGCAAGACGCACTGCTTTCGCTAATGGGGATTCAATTTTCCCGATGCTGCTATACTATGAGGGATTCTACTCAGAAAAAAAAGGCAATCAGAAAGCAGCATTGGCGAAACGCCAGGTGGCGGCAGGGATGCCTCCTGACTACTGCTTCCCTTTCAGACTGGAAACCATTAATGTGCTGGAGCACGCCATTGCTCGCGATCCACAGGACGCCCGTGCCAGGTATTACCTCGGGAACCTGCTTTTCAACATTCAACCCGATAGCAAACGTGTGGTGCAATTATGGGAGGAATCGGCAGCCTTGGAAGACACCTCGTTTCTGGTTCACCGAAACCTGGGTTTGTATTACAGCCGCGTGGAGCGGGACTATCCCCGGGCGATTGCCAGTTATGAAAAAGCCATCGCCTGCAATGATCAAGTGGCGAGGCTTTTCTCGGAATTGGACAAGTTGTACGAGAGGATAGGTACACCACCAGAGAAACGGCTGGCACTATTGGAACAGCATCACACGGTGGTCAGTCGCCGTGATGATGCACTCATGAGTGAAATCGCTCTACTGACCTGGAGCGGGAAGTATGATCGTGCCATACAGCTGTTGGAAAAGCACCAATTCCACGTCTGGGAAGGGGGCGGGGATATCCGTACGATTTACGAAAATGCCCATCTACTCAAGGGCCTTAGTCTCATGGCAAAGAAGCAGTACTTTAAAGCTCTGGAGCATTACCGCAAGTCATTGGATTATCCGGATAATCTGCAGGCCTGGCGTTTGGAGGATGGTATTGACCCGAAGGTGGACTATCTGATGGGAATTGCCTACGAAGGCCTGAATGATCCGGACCAAGCCAACGTATATTTCAGCCGTTCTGCTGCCAATCAGCGAGACTTGTCAGAGCTTAGCTATTACCAGGGAATGGCGCTGCTTAAACTCGGCCGCACGCAAGAAGCCCACACTGCATTCAAACGATTAATCGAACGAGGCAGGGAAATGTTGGACAATGATCTCTCTGTTGACTTCTTTGCTAAATTTGGTAATCAGGAAGCGGAGAATATCCGGAAAGCCCAGGCATATTATCTACGGGGGCTTGGATACGCTGGCCTGGATGATAGACAGAGTGCCAGAGCAGAGTTCTACACGACGCAGCAGCTGGATATCAATCACTTATGGGCAAAATCAATGCTGGCAGAACAGTCCCAGTAGACACAATAAACTTCGGTCGAGTGGCGAAATGATTCCGACCGGCGCCACTATTTTGTAATCCAGTCTATTCTGGATCGAGCCGGAGGATAAGATGGTCACGGAAGGTAATCCCCAAGATGCCGGTCGGACCACGGACACTGCCCAGCATTTCACCGGATTCGATATCATAAGCTGAATACTCCCGATCCTCCAGTCCTCTCAACTCCACCTGGCCTTGCCAGAGAGGTAGCTGACTCAACATCCTCTCGAAACTCTGGAGCATATCAGTTCGTTGCTCGATTTCCTGCTCGAACCATGGTACTCCTTCCGGACCGTTGATCCCACGTTTCAGGAAGGTATAATAAAAGCTTTTCCCTTTCCGGATGGCGTAGGTCTCCGGGACATCATACCCCACATCGTAAAGCTGGAGGTATTCTCCGGAGCTCAAACGGTGTTGGTTATACAGATTATACCATTTATAAAACTGGTCGTACTCATATTCGGACAGGACGGTATATTTCGTCGTGATCAGTCCGCCGCAGCCCACCTCTACCGGAAAATAATCGTTGTACCGTTCATGGAAGTCGTTATCCACGCAAGCGGTTGCACCCAGGAGGGCTTTATAGGCTTTGACCCGGTGCCGCGTGGAAATCGTCATCAACGGTGGATCGGCCGTCACTGGGCGATTCCCCCACTGAAGGTAGTATGGACTGGCAAATGCCCCGCAAGGGCATAGACCCAGTACAAAGTCACCCTTCGGTTTGAGATCCATAACTCTCTCATATATCTCGCGGAAAATGTCTTCGTAGGCCGCGTAGGAGTCGTCCGGAGAGTGGTGATTGTGCATGGGATTGTAGCAGCGGGGTGCCACGTAAATCCCATCCAGCTTGAAACCGTCGAATCCGTATTCCGTAATGAATTTCCCTGTCAGATCCCGGTGGTATTCCAATACTTCCGGTAAAGCCGGACAGAGCATGTAGGCATCCTTCCAGTGGGACCGTACGGGATTTCCTTCCGCATCCAGCACCAGCCATTCGGGATGCTTCCGTGCAGTCTCCGGTCCAGCAATACCAGGTACCCACCAAATAACCGCCCGTAATCCTTTCTCGTGGAATCGGTGTACCCATTCGGTGAATTGGCCTTCGCCATCCGGAAACTTCGCCAGCGATACTTCCCAGTCCCCGTAGTTATCAAACCAACCGTCATCCACGGTGACAGACTTGATACCCAGTGCTTTAAATTCTTCCAGCCGGTCCACGCCATGATCCAGCTTCCAGTCCCGCTTATATCCCCAGTTGCACCAGAATGGATCATACCCGAAATCAGGACAGGGCTTGGGAGTAATACCCCGGTCTGCCATGAGGTCGGCATACGTCTTCAGCGGAGTCGCATAATCCAGTGTATGAACCAAAATCGCGGTTTCCAATGCTTTGTACGTGTCACCCGGTGAGAGCATTTTTTGTGGTTTCTCGAGTAGCGATATGTTCAGATATCCGTTCTCATCTACCTTCGTCGGCATCTCGATGATCCGAGCCCGCTTCTCCACCGAAGCGATCGCCATCCCCATCTCCGGTGCCCAGATGTCGGTCAGAGGTACGCCACTGATCAGTTCCGAATCGTTCCGCAGCTGCAGATCGGCATCGATCGGCAGTACGTTCGCCCGTCGATGTCCATGACTACCCGGAACGATCTTGCCGTAGCCGAAGAAGCCCCAGAAATCATGCGATTTCTCTTTCGGGGATACTTGTTTCCGATCCAGTCGAAAGGCGTTGCTGGTGACTGCATCCAGCATGATCGGGGCATCTGCCTCCACTATCCTGTAGCTGCTATTCACTATCGCTGCGTCAGGATACTTGGCATATAGACTGATCTTCACCTCCTTCTCGATCAAGCTGTTCTTTGGACCTTGGGTCTGAGCTCGGACGGTCAGTTCCTTGCCTTTCCCGTGAACGCCCGTAATCGCTTCCAGATAGATCGACTCACGCAACAATTCGAACTGGTCGACGATCTGATTTTCGGCAATCAGAAAGTGAGTCATAGGGGATTGCCCAGGATCGGGCACCACCAAGGAGATTTCCTCACCGTTTTCGGAGATGTAGGAAACAAGAAACTGGGTGGAGGGAAGAATCTCCACGCTTATTACTTGGTGGGCAAAGCGCAGAGTACCGTCCTGCTGCTCCTCAAAGCGGATCACGTCAGTCTCGCGAGTGCAGGTGAGAATAGCTGCCAGCAGGGAGCCCGCCAGCAGTGTTCGAAATAACGAGATTCCACATTTCATGGTGTGCTCCTTGGTACAAGGTTCATCTGTAATCTTTCCGCTGATCGAAAGTTAATGTCAGCGGCTACCTTGGGAATTGCGTTGGCCGTTTAAAACCGAAAAGCGAGGAAGTCATCCGTTTCCCGCTGCCATAAGTGCAACCGGTTCTGCAGCTCGCTTGCGATTCCTCGATCCACTTTCCCCATCAGGTTTTGGAGCTCATAGGGATCATCCTGAAGGTCATAGACCTCAGAAATGTCGCCCTCGTTCTCAATGTATTTGTAACGCTCGGTGATCACCGCCCGCTGGAAGTGGCCTAGCGCAAAGTTGCCGCTATATTCCGAGAATACCGCATCCGTGGAGCTGGCTGAGGGATCATCAATAACCGCTCTTAATGAATGGCCTGCAACCTGTTCGGGAATGGTCACGCCGGCGTAGTCGAGGATTGTCGGCAGAAGGTCAACGTGGCTTGCCAACTGCTTTCTTCTACCAGGTGTAACATCCGGAATACGCATGATGCACGGCAGGTGAATGGATTCCTGGTAACAGACCATCTTCTGGAAGAGGGAATGCGATCCTAATTGGTCACCGTGATCGGCTGCGAAAATGACCAGGGTATTTTCCATCAACCCTTTCTGTTCCAGCGCATCGAGAATCCTGCCAATGCACATATCCGCCATGGTCACCATACCATAGTAAACGGCCATTGTCTCCAGCCAGCCCTTATGGTCTCTCAGATTACCCAACTGACCCGGCGCATGCCGCAGATGCATCTGCGGCTTGTCTGTCAGGGGCGCCATCAGGTTCGGGGATGTCACCATCTCCTCAGGTGAATACATGCTGTAGTACGGATCGGGCACCACGACCGGTGGGTGGGGGAGCCAGAGAAAACAGTTGAGGGCAAACGGAACGTTTCCCTGATATTCTTTGATAAAGCTCGCCGCCTGATCCGCGATCCATGTATCCCAGAAGTGCTCGGGCGGGACGGTGTGAACACCCGATTTCGGCGAACTGTAACGCACCTCCTGCAGCAATCCGTCGACGATTTCCTGACAGTAGTGTTTATAGGCGGTCATATCCATCTCGGGAATACCGTGTGACGACAGGTACTTGCGATAATCTGAATGGTTTCCCCAAGCCATGAAGTAGTCGGCATCGCGGAGCGGCGGTTCGGTTCGTACATGGTCAACGCCAAACTGGGCTACGGTATAACCGTTTCTGGCAAGGATCCCCGTCATCACCTCCTCGTTCTGTTTGATGATCGCAAATTTCTCTTCGGGGAGACTGGACTTGTTGAGCAGCAGCCCATTCTGATGTGGATAGCGGCCGGTAGCCAACGCAGCGCGAGTCGGGGCACATAACGGACTGGTGGCATAGAATTGCTCAAAGACCACCCCCTGTGCGGCTAACCGGTCCAGGTGCGGTGTTCGAACCGTCTGCGCTCCGTAGGCACCCACACAATCCCGCCGATGCTCATCGGTCATGATTAGCACGATATTCGGTTGTTTGGTCTGCCGTACACTCGATTTTGCCTGGGATAGGGCCAGAGGAGGGACGGATGCCGATATAAGGCCTGCTGCTCCCAGCCGGATGAATTCACGCCGTTTCATTATTGTTTTCTTCTCATCAGCGTTGTTTCCAACGATGCCCCTGACTTATCTCCTTATAATGTAGAGAGGGGATTCAATGGTGAATCCCCTCTCACACCTACATGCTATGCTCCGTAAAGATCGCTTGGTAACGAGCTTACTTCAGGAGCAACATCTTCATGGTCTTGGTGTAGGAACCGGCTTCCATCCGGCAGAAGTAGATGCCGGTGGGCACGGAATTGCCAAGCTTATCCTGGCTATTCCAGGTGACGGTATGGGGCCCGTTACGCCGGACACCATCCACCAAGCGGATCACTTCCTGTCCCAGCAGGTTGTAGACCGTCAACTTCACGAATCCAGCTTCCCGCATCGTGTATTTTATCGTTGTTACAGGATTGAAGGGATTCGGATAGTTCTGGGACAGCGCATAGTTCTCGGGGAATAGCTTGTCCGTCAGGTCCTTTACGGAGACCGGTATTCCCTCGAACTCGATGGCACCGATGTCGGGATTCTCATCCCGCTGGAGGCCAAAGAAGTCGAGATCCGGTGCAACATCCGGATTGGCGGCACCGATGGCATTACTGCCTTCCAGGAGCATGAAATTCTCAGGTGCTGCTGCTGCATCATCGATCCCTTCGGGACCGGCGTCTGCAAACAGCGGATAGGCGTCCTGGAACCACATATCGGGGATATACTCGCGGACGAAAGCCGGGAGACCGGAAGGATGGTAACCGATGGAATCGACGGTAACCGTATCGCCATCCGCCACGACAAACTCTCCTAATTCGGGATTGCTCTGGGTGATCGAAGTCCGCAGGACCATTGGATGTCCATACACAGCATGCTCACCACCGGCAACTGTGGTGTGGCGACCCAAGTCTTCTCCGTAGATGTAGAAACCATCGGCCAAGGTTCTCATCCGGATCAGTTCGTCATCCCGATCACTCATAAGTGACGTATCGGTGACAAAGTAGTTGTAGTCGATCTCGAAGGGCAACCGCACGGCAGCCGTCGTATCCCCCTTATTGTCGTGGAACCAAGTGTAGGCTCTCTGGGGATAGGCGAAGATGTTGTTCATAAGTATCACGCTGCAGCCATGGTAGATCTTGCTCAGATGGTCGCTGGCTGCATTCCAGTAGAACGTGTTGTTGGCAACGACAAAGTTCGTGCAGTAATCCCGCATATAGAGGCCTGCACTGCCACCTCTATAAAGGATGTTATTCCGGAAGGTCACACCGTCAATATTATAGCGGAAATAGAAGTGACGGTCGTTCGTGTTGTTGCTGAAGTTGCGCTCGATGACCAATCCCGTAGACTGTTTTCCGGAACCGGGAACGTCGCCGTCGCCATATACGTACATGGCGTTCCGCTTGCCACCCCAGATATCCTTCGGAATACCGTTGAAGGTATTGTCGGATACTACGCTGTTGCGGCCGCAGTTACCGAGGCGGATTCCCGAGTTGTATTCAAACACGTTGTTATCGATCAGGAAGTCCTCATAGGTCTTGACCGTATCAGCGCTACCACCATTGATTTCAATCGCTAGTTCAGACGTATCATCAAAGGCGAAAACGTTGTTGGTGATAACCAGTCCGGGTAGGTCGACATCATCGTCCGCGACTTGGGCGTCAATCGTGCCCTTGATGGTGAAGCCATCGATGGTAAGGTAGCTGCCATCCACGATATCGAACGACCGCTCGGTGTAGTTGACCGAATCGGTATGCGTGCCCGGGTCGTCCTTGTCAGCGACAATGAGGTACAGATTGGCCTCCCCACGATCCTGGAACCAGGAACCGGCGGTGAGGGAATCCACGTGATCCTTGCCCAGCAATGCCGAGCCATCAACAAAGACGGAAGTCACCTCACGGTACACGTCCGCCGCTACCCAGATGCTGTCGGCATGTTGCGTATAGGCCAAGGCATCAGTGAAAGCGGGACCGGTGCTGATGATGGCCTCGCCGGCCTCTTCGGACTGGAACACGATCGGGCTTCCGTCCGTACCGTTGGTCTTCGGTACCACTGTCTCGGCGTATTCGCCGAACTGTACCATGATGATATCACCGGCCACGGCTGCATCGGCAGCCTTCTGAATCGTTGCCCAGGGAGCTGTCGAACTGCCGTCTCCGGTCGTATCGTCACCGAATTCGGAGACGTAGTACGTAGTGGCCAGGGCTCCCGACACCAGGAATATGCACGCTATCAGTACCGAGAAAATATTAACCTTTTTCATGGTGCTGATCCTCCTTTACTTGTTATGAAAACTCGTTAACCTTGGCAATGGATCTTTGAAGCTTCCTTCAAAATACATCGCGCTTGATCTATGGCTTAACTCTTTCCTGCGAATCCTTATCCGGTCTAATTTCCCCGGCCATAGTAGGGGGCAGCGGTATTATCATGGATCAATACCTTCTGCACCGGACCATCTACCGAACTGACGTACAGAAATTTTCCACTCCAGGTCAGAAATGTGGGATTACCTTCCAGTTCTACGATGGAACTCTCATCGCCGAAAGGATCCACCTTGATGATTTCATTCACCCGACCGGTGCAATACAGGGAACCATCGGAGCCAAAGGTAATATCCCTCACTCTACCGCCAACGGCTGTTTGGGCCGTATCGATTTCTCCCACACCGTCTTCGGTAAACGCCAGTTTGAAGATCATTCCGGTGGTACTTTCATTCACATAGACGGTGTCTTCAAATACCCGGCAATATGCCTTCTCGTCTATTCCGGGCAGTTCGGCGACCTTCCCAACGGTACCAGTGCTTGAGATCCGATAGAGATGGCCATTCACGTTGTCAACAACGAACAGGTTGCCATAGCTATCGAAATCCATTCCCCAGGGATTGGGCACCGTGGCCCACTCTTCGTAACTGCCACCGCCGGCTGGGATTCGATAGATCACACCTACGCCGTTTCCCGCTGCATACAGGCTACCATCGGGACCCATTCGCAGTCCACCATCGACCTTGGCGCCGAAAGCATATACCGTCCTCACCCCGGCGGGAGTATCCTTGTATACGGCCCGCAGCCGGGCATTGCTCAGATACATGTTTCCGTCCGAATCGAATGCCAGTCCTCTCGGCTGGGTGAATTTATCTTCCGGGTGGGTAGCCGGATACTCACTGGCGAGATAGACATGGGCCATGGGCTTGATGACGAACGAGACCTCATTACTCCAATTATAACTACCCTCCAGGGCAACCTTGACCAGAACCGTATCGGTAAAGGAATAATCAAGCGGTTGGGGCATGGGAACGGTTATCGCAAGGCTGTCAGGCCATATCCCGGTTACGTCAGCGTTGCCAATCCCGAAAAAGGCTATGCAGGTATTAAATCCCGAACCACGGAGAATTACTTCATCCGTTGGATAGCCGGTGACAGGAACGATGGAATTGATTACCGCCGCCTCATTGTTGGCGGGGTAGGGGTCGGGATTATTAGGACCATAAACAATTTCATCATCATCGGTCATGTCACAGCCGAATAACATCAAAAGAATGGCTACAATAGCCGGCTTCAACAAAGCCGTTTTGGTGGTGGTATCTCTTCTATCCATAAGTATTATTCCAGCGCTTAGATGATTAGAAACCTAATGATACTGAAAATACCTGTACATCGCCCAGAATACCGAAGGGCAGGTAGGCATAATCCAGTCCAAATGTCACGGAACCCAGCGTCCTTTGGGGCATCAGACCGGCTCCAAAGGATATGTTCTGCTCATCGTAGTTGGTCTTGTATCCCGCCCGTAGAGCGAGGAGCTCGGCGAAGGTATACTCCAGGCCGAAGTGCAGCCGTTCGGAATAGTCCCGCGGATGGGACAGATCCCATGCAAAGGTCAGTTTATGGGTGCGCGACTCACCGGGAAGCAGGGTCAGAAGGTTCATCGCCATACCGAAACGCCAGTCCATCGGGATGGGATTGCCGATGTTCCCGTAACCCTGTTCTTCCGAAAAATTCTTGAGTGTCATACCGAGGCGTAAATCATGAAAACCAGTATAGTACAGCACGCCAAAATCAAAGTTAGACAGACTCATTTGGGTATCCTTGATCTCAGGATCATCCTTGGAACCATCCAGTACCGGGGCGTAGTAGATGTTGGCCAGGTCTTCCCGGGCATAACTCAGATGCATGCCGTAGGAGAACCGATCCGTGATGCGTTTGGCATATCCCAATCCCACCTGGTAGGCCGTAGGCGTGAATTTGTCCGTAAATACCCAACCTTGCTGATTGTTTGCCAGGATCGTGCCTTGCTGCTCACCGAAGTCTACCTGGCGGAAACTTCCCGTGAGTATCCCGAAATTTCCCAACGGTACGGAGAGAGCCAGGCTGTTCTGATTGATATCGGCGAAC
This sequence comes from Fidelibacterota bacterium, assembly GCA_042568495.1. Classification (GTDB taxonomy): domain Bacteria; phylum Fidelibacterota; class Marinisomatia; order SCGC-AAA003-L08; family TS1B11. Next base: position 52,738 of record JBHPIW010000016.1, read on the forward strand.
CAGGGTAGCATACTAATGGACATTTGTGGTCGCTCGATAAAGGCGGTACCGGCTGGATTCACGAAGATATTGTCGGCACTTCCCAGCATGCAGAAATAGGCGCTACCCATTGAGACTGGCCGGGCTCCCACGGGGAGGGCAAGCCACTTCATCGACGTCTGTGCTACTTTCTTAACCTCATCTGCCTGGAGTCCGCCCGTGAATACAATGGCAGCCAACAGAAGGTACAGGGTTTTTCGATACAGCTTCATTAGAAACTCCTTGAGTTTCAGCGAATGATGGTAAACTTGATAATTGTTTTACCCGGGAGATCATCCGGGACCGTAACATTAGCATCCGCGGCCATCTGCATGTGTTTGTCCGTTACCGTCGCTACCAGGATGTACACCCCACTGGCAATGAACTGGTTGGTCAGGGTGATCTGATCCCAATACTCAGATGAGGTTCCGGAATCGTGTTCGAGCTTATGGACCAGATCCCCAGTGACATTATAGATCCTGAGTGTACAGAAGGGCGGCAGGTTGGCGAACATCAGCTGATTGTTATCGCTGACGAAATTCATCAGTTGGCCCTTGATATAGTAGGGATTCGGCACCACCACAATGCTATCGAGGGTACTTTTCCCAGGCTGGAAAGGAACCGCCGGCAGCTGCGACCGGTTACTCCAACGGGAGCTTTCCAGGTTGGGGCCGGTACCATCGATGCCGGCTCGTACGTCGGAAACCGCAGTAACACCGTAATAATAGTCTTCACCCACGGGCAGATTCAGGTCGGAGTATTCGAAAAAGCTCCGATCATTCCTGACCAGGGAGTCGGCCGGAATCTCCTTGATCATTTCCCAGAAAAGGTTCTTGCCGGCCTCTTCGGGAAAGTCGTCCCAGAAGCTGCCTTTCTTCCTATAAACCCGGTAGGCCAGTACGTTACCACCCTCGTGTCCCGGGTAGTCCTCTTCCACATTCGTCCATTCCAGGCGGATGGCATTAGGTGCAGACCAGACATACAAATCCGGGGAGGGATAGGGCCGCGGGCAAACCAGGTTATTTTCCCATAGTTCCTGGGCCCGCTGCATAGCCACGGCCAGCGAGTCCTCGCCGCGATGGATGATCTCCTCCTTGATGGCATCCGTAACCAGAACACTGCCCAACTCCGGGTCATCATAATAGGCTTCCGGAACGTCTCCGAATTGGTACCACTTGGCCCAAGCGGAGCCTACAGCGCGGGCCTCCTCCCGGGTGATGCTTCCGGAGCCCAGGGCGTGCACCACGGTGACGCTGTCGTGCATGCGCATCTGCGGCCAGCCGCCCCAGATCTGCACCGGCTGCTTACCCTCTTCCTGGGTGGGATCACCGGTGGGGGGATATGGCAGTATCTCATAAGGAGGATCCGGCCGGCCAACAATATAATTATTCCAGAGACCGCCGTTTTTCCATTCGCGGAAATCATTGAACGTGACGTAGATCCGGGAGGAATGGGGCTGCTCAATCCAATCGGTGGTATCGCCGGGTGCCTGGTCGCAGTGCAGTAGGGTGAAACCACTGTAAGGGGTGGACATCAACCAGCCATCCGGTACCGGTTGATATCTGGGATGCCCGGTGTCATTATAAGGTTTCCCCCCGACGGTGTACTCATCCGTGGGATGATCCCCGTCGTATCCGTACGTAACAACCAGGTTCTGCCGTGGACCCGGTACTCCCGGCAGCGACGGAATAATCATGGTACTGGCCCACCAGGCACCATGATGAATGAACCAACTCCCGCTGGGATCATCGCCGGTCTTGCCCGTGTAGGAAGACTGCCCCACGCGATAGGCCTTCATGATGTAGACGTTCTTGACCACCTGGGTGGTGTCGGCATCCGGATCCGGGTCGGTCTCAGGGTAGCTGTCATCGTCAAAGGTCAGCTTATAGGTGGTCTTCAGAATGACGAAATCCCCATACAACTGATTCACGAACTGGTAGCCTTCATACCGCAAGTGCATCCAGGGATCATTTTTCTTGAAAACGCGGAACATAATGTCGGCCTTGATACTTTCATCCACCACATTGGGGTAATCCGCTGAGGATTGAATCCCGTCGACCATCACCAGGGGGGGAGCATATTTGCTGATCTCCCATCTCCAGAACGGACCCCCGTCATCATATCCGCCATTGGTTTCATCATCAAATCCCAGCTGAAACTCTCCGGCGGCCAGGATGACTTCACCGAAAATCACAGATTCCTTGATATTGGATACGGTCCACATGTAGTAGGAGCCGTTGGGAAACCGGCCGCTGTGCTCGTTCCGGGAGTATCCGGGCACACCCAGCGATGAGGAAGTCAGGCGGAAATTATACCGCGCGAGGTTCAGATTAAAGGTGCCCGGCTGATCCAGTCTTGGCTGGGCGTCGGCAACGTCAGGCATGATCAGATAAGCACAGAGGATTGCTGCTGCGAGGCAGACCACTTTGGTCTTCATAGGCGTTTCCTTCTACGAAAAACTGCTGGGTGTAATGTTGTCACAAGGACCAATTCTTCTGGGTCGTACATCACTAATTGAAATTGAGATCTATACCGAACATGAAATAGCGGGGATTGAGATACCGCCGCCATTCCTGCCAGCCGGCATTGATATATGGTTTCTCATCACTGGGACCTTCACCGTATAAGTCGTTCCCATGCGATTCGCCCTGGTACCACGGTACCTTCAGTGAGGCGCGGTATTGGTCACCACTGTAGGGGATCACCGGCCCCTTGAAATTGGTGGCGTTCCGGACCCGCATGAACAGGCTGAGATCCATTTTCCCGATTTCAAATCCCCGCCGCAGGATCAGATCGACATTATGCCGGTCGATACGTTCGATGTAATGCCTGGCCCAGACCGGCGTGCTGCCACTTCCGAACAGCTGCTTGCCGCCGTCCCGCCACCAGGCATTAATCTGCAGTGCCCAGAATGCAAGTGGTCTGAAGCCCATGATTTCCGGGCCGAAGTCCTTTGGAGTAAGGAATGACCAGACCACACTCACCCGCGGCACAGGCCAGTTCTTCGCCTGCTCGGCATCATTCCACTGCTCCTGCTCGTATTGCCAGTTCAGATGCAGTTGGTCGAAACCGGTCAGCCCCTCACTCGTGGAGATGTATTCAAAATCGATCCAACCGTAACCGAATCTGCCATGCCTTTTCTGCAGGCGCAGCTCAATCCCCCGGATATCCTCGTAGCTATTGTTGGCCGTCGTGGAATATTCCTTGCTCTTACTATAATTATAGAAAGCCACACTAGTGACCTGGTTGGTGACGTCCTTATAGTACGCAGTGATACGGAAGAGAAAGGCTCCGGCGAAGGCTTTTTCATACCCGACCTCGTACATCACCGTGCGAGGCCAGTCCGCATGCAGATTGGGAACATAGGGGCTGCCGCCCTGCACGATGTTGAACATCCTTTCCGGATTCGGCAGCTGATAGAAGTGACCGTAGTTGAAATAGAATTTACTGGTTGCGGAAACAGGGAATGAGACACCCAGGCGGGGACTGAGCTTAACCTCCACCGCATTTTTGTCTTCTACGCTTTGGTTGTATCTCAGGTTGACGAAGTTGGAATCCTCATCCACTCTCGTCCACTCGGCGGTGTTGTAGAAGGTATACCACAGCGAATCTTCTTCGGCATTGATCAGCCAGGCGGGACGCATGGCATTGAAATACTCTAACCGCAAGCCCAGGTTGCCAACCATGCCTTCGTATTCCAGCTTGTTCTGGATAAACCCTGCGATCTGCAGGGGATGGTCATCAAAATAATACACGTTCTCCGGTCTCGGCCCTACCTCGAAAAAAGGCGGTTTGTATTGGTCCAGTTCATCATAGCGGGTCTTGGCCGCTGCCATATTATACTGGGTATAGGCTGCCTCGAATCCCAGTTTCAGCAGATAGCGGAACGTGATCTGCGATTCCAGGAGTCCTTTCAGGCGCATGTCCCAGTACTTGGAGTTGTCAGTCTGCCGACCCCCTCCGTAAATCCAGAACTGGTCGAACATGTCGTAATAGTTGCTCAATTGCATATGGCCCGTGTTGGGAGCGGGATCCAGATAAACATTACCTACGAGCACATCCTCGGACGTGTCTCGATGCGTTGTTATTCCCTGGAAGGCACTGTAACGGCTGCCCGTCAGGCTCAGGTTGTAGAAGGTCCGTTCGTTCAGGGAGTGGCTGATTTTGATTCCAGCCAGATCGGTATTGCGATCAATGGGATTGATACCATAGGGATTATACAACATTTCCCAGCGCACATCCCGGGCCAGCCGGCTGCCCTGGGCGGTTCCCGTGATCATGCCGGAACTATAATCCTGAGCCTGAGTCGCCACACCCTGCTCCAATATATGCATATATGTGAGGCTCAGCTTGACCTCAGGCGATAGCCTGACATTGAGGTTGGCCTGGGTTGTGCTCTGAAGGGAATTTGCCCGGCTGTAGGGAAAAGCCAGCTGCAGATTTTCATAGTGTTGAGAAAGGAGGAACGTCGAGTTTTTGAACAGGAAGGGGCCGGTGAGGGTGCCATCGAAGATATAATCCGGTTCCGTGGCGTAGGGAATATTCTCATGGGTATGACGCCAGATTTCCATCCACTGCCGGGGAGTATAATCGTTGTTGACATCGCCATCCGTGAGAGACTGCTCGGACATCTTGTTCCACCCCACAAATGCGAAGGCGTAATCAAGATCCGGATTCTCTACATCCTCAGCGGTCACACCCTCATAGGCCTTGTCTCCGCCGTAGACATTCCAGATCGGTCCGTTCACAGCGAAGGGATTTGGCCCATAATGTTTGTATTGGGGAGGACCTACCCGGGCATCGATTGAAACTGCGTAGCGGTCCGGGGAGCCTTCCTTCGTGATCACATTCACCATGCCCGAGCGGACATCGCCGTATTCCGCCGTGAAACCACCCGTAGTGATAGTGACTTCCTGGATCGAGGTCAGGCTGAGACCCAGGTTCGCCTGCTGGGTGAGGGCGTTGCGCATTGATACTCCGTTGACGGTTACGTTCGTTTCGTCGATGTCACCACCACGGATGCTTAGGCCGCTCCCATCTTCGTCGGCCGTGATGAATATTCCTACCTGGGACTCCATGAAGTCCTGGAAATAATCCTGCTTGAAGACCGCGACGTCTTCCTCGCGCATCACCATTTCCGAGCCGGCCACATCGGGTTGTATGACCGGCCGCTCCGCTACAACCGTGATGGCTTGTCCCTGGATCGCTTCCGGCTGGAGTTCGAAATTGATATTGGTGGTCAGATCCGCCGTTACATATACCTGGGTCTGTCTCATGGTGGCATAACCGATAACTCTACAGGCCACCGTGTAAAATCCTGGGGACACATTGATAACGAAATAGCGTCCCTGGTTGTCGGTCGCCGCTCCCAGATTTGTGCCTTCCAATATAATATTCGCGCCTATTAGGGCTTCTTCACTCTGGGCATCAATGACTCTTCCCGATATCTTGCCCGTGACTCCGGCGCTGATGATGTTTGCGGAAAACAGGATAAGTAGAGGGAATAATAGAGGTTGGAGACGATGATGATACTCAGCTTTTATTGACATCATGACAGCCTCATCGTAGTCAGATTACATGGATTGAACGGGGTTCCGTGTCGCTAAATCCCAAGTTTGGGACATAGAGTTGAAAATTCGTGTCATATAATGAACATTAATGGTCATATGGACAACACATAACAACGCACATCGATTGCGTTATACAAGGGAAGCGTATACCCGAATTGTGCCTATCTGGATGCAAGATTAAGTGCAGGGCGTTAGTATATAAATCAATACTTATCATTGCGAGTCACTTCCCTCTTCTTTGCCACTTGATAACAGGATCTTTAAGTGATTTGGAATTAGGAATTAAGACGCTCGGTTATGCTATTGCAAATCGGATATATTAAGTATACTAAGAATACAAAATTCTTTTATACGAATCAAGCTATTTCCATTTTGGGTCCGTTGCATTCCACTGTTTGATCAATTCGCTATAGGCAGAAATAGCCGCTTGGAGGGGGATCAATTGACTACTCGTTTTCGAACCGATGGAATAGTTCCTGCAACTTATAGTAGGCCAGTTTCGGCTGGCGGTAGCCATCAACCACTCCCTTCACGTTCCACCCTCTCAAGCGAGGTCCCAGCATCCGCAAATGTGCCGTGCGCGTATCACAAAATTGCCACACGCAGCCACCCGAAATCCAATCTTGTTCAAGGCCGTAGTAACCCGAGTCCCACACGTTCCGGGCCTGGTATTCCTCGCTCCATTTTACATTTCCCCAGTTATGCCAGCCTGCCTGGGATCCGGAACCCCCGAATTCAGTCAGCACCACCGGCTTATCGGGAAACTTCTCGTGAATGGCATTCAATCTTGCGATACTCTCTTCCCCAACATCGTCATCCAGGACCGTCTGATCCCAATACCACTGATATTTCGACCAGTTTGTACAAATGATATCCACTAATGCATTCGAACGATCGATATGGGCTCCCCCGGTAATGAATGTGATGAAATGGTTCCTATCCACCATCCGCGCGTAATCCACCAATTCCTTGATATCATCGTATGACTTCTCGAAGTCCCGCCATTCGTTACCCAGACTCCAACTAAAAACGCAGGGATGGTTCATGTCCCGGTCCACCATCTCAAAATATTGCTGTTTGATCTTGTCTTTCACCACTTGTTTAGCCAGTTGCTCCGGGCGGTATTGCCACGAAGGCACCTCATTCATGAAAAACAGGCCGTACTGATCACAGAAGTCCATGAACATCTCGCTGGGTGGATAATGTCCTCGGACCGCGTTTGCACCCATTCGTTTTAGAATCTCGATATCTTTTTGTATTATGTGTGGTGGCAGCGCTGAACCCCAATCCGGGTGATCATCGTGATGGTTGGCTCCCATCAATTTGATCCTTTCTCCATTGAGCAGGACCTGATTCCCATCGGCAGTCAAAGTTCGTACGCCGAACCGCGTGAACTGATTATCCTCTTGCTCACCTAGAATAATCCCCACAGAGTATAGGTTCGGCTCCTGGGGAGACCATACCCTGGGATTCCTCAGAACGACTTTGAACTCGATCATCGGGTCCGTCCCGGTAATCGAATAGCTGTGGGAGTGGATTTCTTGTCCATCGATGACCATTCGGAGAGTCTGTTCAGAGGGTCGGCCGCCGAAATTCTTCAGAAATACCTTGACGTTTAAATCCCCTGTTCGCTGTTTTACCATCTCCGGGATTATGTGGAGATGATCGATGTATACAGCAGGGACGAGCTCGGCATATACGGGTCTGAAAATACCACCGTAGGGAAACCAGTCCACTCCGTCCTTGGGGAGCGATTCGTCATCCAGCCGGTTGTCCACGAACACCGTGAGGATATGATCGCCCTTCTTAAGGTCAGGAACTGTCAGATTGAAGGGACTGTACCCTCCCTCATGTTCGCCGATGAGCTTACCATCCAACCAGACTTTGGTGCGATAAAAGACGCCGCCAAAGTGTAGGCGAAGGTGTCCATCCACCGGTTGATCGAAGGTGCGGTTGTACCAAGCTGGCCCCTGGTACTGCCAATAGCGGGCGGTGGCGTTCCAGGTGCCCGGAACCCATTGATAGGTGTCCGGATGCGGGAATTGCTCCGCATATCCCTTGTCCTCACCTTCATTCTCGGGATCGGTGATGAATTCCCAGAAACCGCTCAGGTTGATCTGTAATCGCGTGGTGGTGGTTCGAAACAATCGGCAGTCCATGGGATCCTGCCCATCGTCATATTCCATTTTCGCAGCCGGTAGCACGTATGGTGGGATTTCCGGGAACGTCGAGACCTGTGTCAGGACCTTCGTCTGAATAGGTAGAAATAGACTACTGAAGAACAAGGTTCTCAGCAGAGATCCCGGTAGCGAAAACTTCGAGGTCATAGTCTGCTCCTGGGTACTATTAATAAATGGTTCACTCCATCATTCTAATAAAGCTATAATCCTGGCTTGATGGAGGTGCCGGTGATTCGACGATAAGCGCAGCATCTGCAGTTCCCTTGATTTGCGACGGTCGCAGTACCCGAATCTTCCAAATCATGTTGTCTTTCTCAATCTCGAGAATATCATTCTCGAATCCGACCTTCGGGATATCAGCGGAGGCGTCTTCAAGAGCGCACAGGACTACCAGGAAACGGGTTGTCCGAGCGCGGTCCTGCATCAGGTTTAATGTTACGATCTTTCCGTCTACATCTGAGGCATTCAACTCCCGCTCACTGATACTTGAACTATATCGATCGGGTAGTAGGGGATGGATCCAGAGTCGGGCCTGATTGCGAATGATCTCGAATTGATCTTCCTGCGTCTGTACAACGGACTCACGGCCATTGATCAGCCACTCAAATTTGCTTTTTTTCTTTGCATCCAGGTCGTCGGCAATCACGACTATATCCGGCTTGAGAAACAACAGGTGCCTGCGGAAGGTGTTCAACTTCGCCTTGTCCACATAGATATTCCCGGCATCCCCGATGATGTAGTCATAGATCTGATTACTTTCGATGCGTAGGATAGCCGGGGCCGGTTCACGTTCCTCGAACGCCAGGAAATCCAGCCAGTTTTTTCCTGCGCCTGCTTGACCATGGCCGTTAACCAGAATCGTATTGTGGTTGGCCGTTTGCTTCAAATGTGTATAGCCCGGATCGATGGCCAGCCATTCGCCGTGGGCGAACAGACAGAAGCTGTTGATATCCGGGTGTCCGTGTCCGGGACCATAACCACGGCGCTCAAGAAGTAAGGGATCGGATTGGTTCCTATGTCCGGGAGCCGGGCCAGACCGGAATCCGATGAAGGTCGCCTCCGGCTGCCAACTGCTGCGCGTGGCTACAAGATCGTTATCCTCGAAATGTTTCAGCATTGGCAGCTCTTCAATTGGTGCCGGGAGTATCTCAGGATTGTAACAGAGCAAGTCCATCCAGCTGAACTTGTGTGGCTCAGATTGCAGCAGACGGTTTCCCCATACCTGGTAGTAACCATTTTCATACACCGAGGCTAAAAGGTATAGAATGAATGGGGGTTTATATCCCGCACTGGTGCAATCGCTGATGTTCAGAACTTCCAACGGCTTGCCTGGTAATGCGAAATGAATTGGGAAGAAGCCAGTGACCCGCAGCCAGTCATAATCGGAATAGTAATTCTTATATCCGGACGTGGCAGCAGCTTCCAGGTAGATCAGGAAATGGCTCAGGCCGTACTGCCAGTATTGAACCCCCTCTCCCCAAGAACCGTCGGTGGGAGCGTGATCAGTAATATACTGGATCCACTCATCGGTCTTATTCAGGAAGACATCTGCTTCCTCAGTGTAATCGCTCAGCGCTAATCCGATGATCCCCAACGCTGCCGTCTCGATCAGAAAATGGTTACTCAATGCTCGCCAGCTGGAATTCTCTGCCATAATGTTGTGGGCTTCCAGCACTAGCCGCTCCTCGATCTGCCCGCGGATACCCTCATCAAGATCATTATAAAGCCAATCATACAACAGCCCACAGGCTATAACCCATGCTGAGCGTCCCAAATTCGCACTTCCCGTCCACTCGGGTACCGCGAGTAGGGCCGAGAGCCAGGACTCAGCCGAATCCAGATACCGGTTATCCGCGGTCATGAGGTAAGCCAGTCCTAGCGCCGGCATGGTCTGCGCGATGGCGCGGTAGGTGTTGTTGGCTCTTGACATTTCAGGAATCGTCTCCTGCATGAACTCCATCGCGCTCTGCTGCGTGAGATCCCATAGCTGCTTATGCTCATTCACAATGGAATTTTTGAGATCAGTAATTCGATCCGGACTGAGTATCAAATGGGGCTGATCACTAGCAAGGACGAATGTAAGATCTGGAATCAACAACCAAAATCCGAGAAGAACAGGTAGAATCCTATGACGGTACATATTCATTATAACCCCCATCTTAATAGTTTTATTATTAGGTCTCAGAAACGAAGAAGTGTATAAAAAATAAGCTAGCCATGGAGTCGATTCAAGAATCAAGATAGAATCAATATACCTAATCTGGTTTTCAGGGATTGCTCATAAGCCAATAAAACGGTAAAACGGCTGATCCTCTGATCTATCTAGTAGATCATGATATCGCTTGTATTGGGACTCTTACCTCGGTAAAAACACACAGGCGGGAGATTCATCCTTACAGAAACGATAGCCGGTATCTAAGACGGTTGGGGGATTTCAGGCTTTTATCCAGTTTCCAAAACTTGTCGACGATTCACTTAGCACAGCAATTTTTTAGTCCTTGTACCAACGGCATTTCTAGGACCATAAGGACCATTTGCGATCCGATGACCGGGTGTTTTAACTCCGGGTTCTTCTGTTTTGGACCCTTCAATCGGCCAGCTTGGATGATTTTGATACTGCCTACGCCTTGCGTCGAGTGTGGTAGGTATTTTCCATTATAGTAGCTTGTCGAATGGCCTATGCTGGAGTAATTCCCGCACTGATAAATACTTCAAACTATCTCGCTAATTAGAAGATTCATTCGGCGGTAAATCGATCAGTGACAATAACCTGCCGCCATTATTGTGGACTCTCATCCTGACTAAAGTGTGGTTCAGTTGATTGCGGTGAGCTCAAATCTGGTATATATGGTATGGTGCAATAATACTTCTTCTTGATTGATACGATCTCATTTTTATAACTTGCTCCGGGTCTATATTTCTACACCTGATCGTTCTTTCCATTTGAAACAAACACGCTATTATTGGAAGGTGTGATCGCAGCAAATCTGTCCATATTGGAGGTCTTACTATGAATATCAAAGGAATTATTCTCATCAGTGTTATTTTTTACTTTATTGGGTGCGCGCCATCCCCGCAGGAAGATAATCTTAAACTGGTAGATTGGCGGCCTCAGAGTCAGCTGGTGGTGAAAGAAACGAAGCTAGAGAAACCCAAATTCCCGGTAATTGATATCCATAACCACTTGGGAAATCTAGAGAAGACGGAAACATATCTGGAGGAAATGGACAAGGCCGGTATCTGGAAATGTGTGAGTCTTGATGGCCGTTCAGCCAACGACGCTTACCAAGAGCATTTGCGTGTTTCTCATTCTGTTTCGGAAGAGCGTTTTCTCATCTTCTTTAGACCGGACTTCAGCGAGATCGACGATCCGGATTTTGGGCAGAACGAAGCGCAGAGACTGGAAGAAGCCGTCAAAATGGGTATCAGTGGATTGAAGATATCCAAATCCTTGGGGCTGGGTGCCAGGGATAGCCAAGGCAACCTGATTCGGGTAGACGATCCCCGGATCGATCCTATCTGGGCCAAATGCGGAGAGCTAGGAATTCCCGTGATGATTCACGTCTCCGATCCCAAGGCTTTTTTCACGCCTCTTGATCGTTTTAACGAGCGGTACGATGAGCTGATTGCACATCCCGGATGGCTATTCTTTGGGAAGGACTATCCATCAAAGGATGAGATTCTAGCTCAACGGAACCAAGTGATTGCCAGGCACCCGAATACGATTTTCATCGGCGCGCATATGGGAAACCTGCCGGAGGAACTGGACCGGGTGGCGGAATGGCTGGATCAGTATCCCAATTTTTATGTCGATATAGATGCCCGTATCAGCGAACTTGGTCGCCAACCGTATACGGCCAGAAAATTCCTGATCAAATACCAAGACCGTGTGCTCTTCGGTACAGATACGGCTCCTGATGCGGAAGCCTATCGCATCTATTACCGCTTCCTGGAGACGGATGATGAGTATTTCGATCCTTCAGGTGGACATCATCTCCAGGGACGCTGGATGATATATGGAGTCTATCTGCCGGATGAGGTTCTTGAAAAGATATATAATAAGAATGCCCTGAAAATTCTGTCCATGTATAAAGGAATTATGTGACAGTCATCATTGGAGTAGTCGTCAATTGCCGGAGGGCAATCCTATTGATATAAGGGCGGTGGCATCTGAATAGCTTCCTGTATTATTAGATGTTGGTGCTTGCACAGTTCTGTGTAAGAAAGTTTGATCTGCAGGTGAAACTGGATGCTGTCTGATGTGAATACTGGGGTGAAAGTATAATTGTCGTAATTCTTCCTATTTTGGAGGTTTCACTATGAATATTAAAGGGTTTATGTTCATAATCACCCTTGGCTGCTGTATTGCCTGTGTGTCATCTACACAAGAGGATGATCTTAGATTGGTAGACTGGCAACCCAAAAGCCAGCTGGTGGTAAAAGAAACAAAGATCGACAAGCCCAAATTCCCTGTGATTGATATCCATAACCATCTAGGCAATCTAGCGAGAACGGCAATGTATCTGGAGGAAATGGACAAGGCTGGCGTCTGGAAATGTGTGAGTCTGGATGGTCGTCCTGTGGATGACTTTTACGTGGAGCATTTACGAGTATCGCATGCCGTATCCAAAGAGCGCTTTATAGTCTTTGGTAGGCCGGACTTCAGTAAGATCGAGGAGCCTGGTTGGGGGGAGAGCGAAGCGCAGAAACTGGAAGAAGCCGCTAAAATGGGCATCCGGGGCTTGAAGATACATAAAACCCTGGGACTGGGTTTCAGGGACAAGGAAGGCAACCTGATCCGGGTAGACGATCCCAGGATTGATCCCATCTGGGCCAAATGTGGAGAGCTGGGGATTCCCGTCCTGATGCACGTTACTGATCCCAAGGCTTTTTACACACCTCTCGATCGCAATAATGAGCGGTACGATGAACTGGTTGGAACTCCCCGTTACCAGCTTTATGGCAAGGATGTTCCATCAAAGGATGAGACTCTTGCTCAACGGGATCGAGTGATGGCCAGGCATCCGAATACGATTTTTATCGGGGCCCATGTGGGCAATCTAGCAGAAGGGCTGGATCAAGTAGGGGAGTGGCTAGACCAGTATCCCAACTTTTACATCGATATTAGTGCTCGTATCAGCGAGCTGGGACGCCAACCGTATACGGCCAGGGAATTCCTGATCAAGTATCAGGACCGGATCCTCTTCGGGACAGATACGAATCCCAGGGCCGAAGCCTATCGAATCTATTACCGTTTTCTGGAAACGGATGATGAGTATTTCGATCCTACGGGCGGTCATAAACTCCAGGGACGCTGGATGATATATGGCGTCTATTTGCCGGATGAGGTTCTTGAGAAGATCTATAATAAAAACGCCCTGAAGATATTGAGTATGTATGCAGGACCTGATTAAGACTTGATTCTGAGGGCATTAGTCCATATTCGACAACTGGCAGCTAGGAGCCGGCCTGATCTCCCTAAGCCTACCGAGGCTTGACAGGATTTCGTTCTCCGGTTTAGGATGGGGTAAACAGCTGGCAACTGCCTTTGCTGCAGGCTTCATAACATGCTGTAGGATCCATGTCCGTTTTAATTCTAATCCAACATTCGATCCTGTACTATTGATGCACAAAATCGCCTGGAACGACGTGGGTCTGTCAGTGATCTTTCTATCCTCGGTAGTTACGCACATGTGAATCCTGCACTGTTCTCCTGAAACAGATCCTTCCCAAATCCAACAAGATTCATCTGTAACCCAGATCGTTATAGCCTATGCTTTTCTTTTCCCATGGTAGCAGGATATTGTCATTGGTCATCATTCTGATCGGCAGTTTTTATTCCGGCTCTTGAGCGAAGCTCCCATTGCCATCAGTACGGTGTTGAGGCGAACCCATCCTATGACATTTTGGTTGTGTATGATGATATGTTTCCAAGACAATGATTCCATTCAATGAAGACTACCCCAAGATGAGTCTATTACATGTTAACCGAAGTGGACGTTCTCCCCGGATTTTAGTCCAGCGGTAATGTTAGTAATTCGGTAAAATCGACAACCTTTAAGAAGGAGGATTTTACTGTGAGACAGAGTCGCTACACCCCGGAGCAGATTGCCTTTGCTTTACGTCAGGCTGAGCTGGGGACACCGGTTAAAGAAGTGATCCGCAAGATGGGGATCAGTGAGCAGACGTTCTATCGGTGGAAGAAAAGATATGGTAGCTTGGATAGCAGTGAGCTGCGGCGCCTGAAAGTGCTTGAAGAGGAGAACCGGCGCCTGAAGCAGATGGTGGCTGACCTGAGCCTGGACAAGCATATGCTCCAGGAGGTGCTGTCAAAAAAGCTCTGAGGCCTGATCATCGCCGTAAGCTGGTAGACTATCTGAAGATGGACTACGATACGAGTGAACGCCGAACCTGTGAAGTTCTCAAGATCCATCGCTCTTTCTACCGCTACCGGTCCAAGTCCAATGATCAGGCCGCACTCCGCCTGCGGATCAAGGAGCTAGCTGCTACACGAGTACGCTATGGTTACAAACGGATCCACGTTCTGCTGCGCCGTGAAGGCTGGCAGGTGAACCATAAGCGTGTCTATCGGCTGTACTGTGAGGAAGGCTTGAACCTGAGAAGAAAGCG
>JBHPIW010000017.1:0-61698 GCA_042568495.1 Fidelibacterota bacterium
TGGACGATGTGCCAGAAGTGGGCAAATACGTACGGGCGGAGGTCTACGGCGCTGACGGTATCGTTGTGGGGACGCAGCCGTTTCAGATCCATTGAGGGGGAGGCAAGGAGTCACACCAATCGAACGAGGTTGGGCGTTGCTGGTCAAGGGACCTGAAAGACCGGGAATTGAGTAGCAGAGCATTCCGGTGACTGCTTTTTATTCCGAAGGGTAGAACATTTAGATTTGCATTGCCGGTATGCGGTATATAAGTTTTTAGATAATCATATCTTAAGTAATGCTCTACTCCAAAGCCACCGAATACGCCCTTCAAGCCATGATCTACCTCGCGGAGCACGAGGGGGACGGCTTATCCATGGTGGCGACGATCGCGAAGCAGTATCAGATTCCCCAACAGTACCTGGCGAAGATCATCCAGACGCTTGCCAAGCAGCGGCTGGTGGATAGTCAAAGGGGCCGGGGAGGTGGATTGAAGCTGGGGAAACCCGCCAAGGACATCACACTGCTGCAGATCGTGCATGCCATCGATGGACCACCACCCGAGCAGGAGCAGTGCGTCATTGGGCTAGACGTGTGTACTGACGAAGCGGAATGTCCCCTGCACAACGATTGGAGCCACATCAAGAGCCTGATCCGGGACACACTGGAACACCAGAACCTGGCCGACCTGGCGGAAGGGATGCGGACCAAGCGCCAGGAGCTGGCGGACCTTCTGAGGGGCTCGGAAGCGGCAGCTCCGTAACTATCCCCGTACTGTATCGATTACTTTACTATTTAGCTAGCCGGCCACAGGCCGGGCTGCAGGTTTGCGGGCGAGAATATAGCCCCGCTGACTGGGGTATTCGACATCCTCGTATGGGGGGCGGTCCCGGGCGTATTCGATCTCGAAGCCAGCCCTTTGCAGGAACCGCTGCATCTCATCCAGGGTAAAGAAGAAGAAATCCATATTGACGGTGGCATCCCAGAGCTCGTCCAGGTGGAGGTTCTCGTCACCGATGTGGAAGGAGAGCATGAGCAGCCCATCGGATTGGAGCACGCGCTTTAATTCGTTCAAAACAGCCACCATGCTGTCGTGGGGGATGTGGATGAGGCAGTAGAAGGCGACGATACCGGCCCAGGCTTCGTCCTTTGCATCCAGAGAAGCCATATCACCCTGAACATAGGTGAGGTCAGAATTCAGGCGCTTCGCTGTAGTGACCATGGCGGGTGAAAGATCCAGGCCGAAGGCATCCACCTGGCGATCGTGGAGGTAGCGGGCAACGTGCCCCGGTCCGCAACCGAGGTCACAGACGGGACCTTTTCCGCGAACCAGTCCGGCAAAATGATCGAGGAGGTCGCGGTCGAAGGGTTTGTGGTCCAGTTCGTGGTAGAATCGTTGGACGTATTCGTCGGTCACCAGATCGTAACTGCGCTGGAGATCGAGTTTCAGAACCATAACGGGAGAAAATTTACATTGATGTGGGGGAAGCATCTATCACTGATGTCCAAGAGGCAGCGATCTGTCAATCTCGATTATGGGCTGGCGGTCGGTGAAAAAGCGATTAAATTCGGCAACCTCTTTCCGAGAGGACACACGAGAGAACATCCAGTAAGTGGGTGGATTTCTTAAATGGGAGCACGGCTGCCCGAAAGGAAGTGTTGATGAGACCGAAACTGAAATTGCTTGATGACAAACTACTGAAACAAATCGTTGACGAGGCGATAGGCCTGTTGGGAGCGCTGGGGGTGGAGGTGCAGAACAAGGAGGTATTATCCCTGCTGGCGGATCATGGGGCGAAGATCGAGGCTGAGACGGGGAGAGCCTTCTTTGGGGAGGAGTTGATAGCTACCTGCCTAAAGCAGGCACCTGATGGCTTCAAGCTGTATGATGTGCTGGGCAACGAGACCCACGACTTTTCCGGCTACAAAGTGCATTACACTCCGGGTTCGGCAGCCTTGAACGTGCTCGATTATGAGACGAAACGTATCCGCAAGCCGGTGACCGCGGATTATATCTCGTATGCGAAGATCATGAGCCAGTTGGAGCATATTGCATCCCAGAGCACGGCGTTCATACCCGCGGATGTGCACGAGAATATCTCAGACAGCTACCGCCTCTTTCTCAGTCTCCTGTATTGTGAGAAACCGGTAGTAACGGGCGCCTTTACCATTGAGGCGTTCAAAATCATGAAAGACATGCAGCTTGCCGTGCGGGGCTCGGAAGAGGCATTGAAGAAGAAGCCACTGACAGTCTTTTCGTGTTGTCCGACTTCTCCCCTCAAATGGAGCGACGTCACATCTCAGAATGTGATTGACTGCGCGGCATATCATATTCCCGTCGAATTCATCTCCATGCCGCTAGCCGGATTTATCGCACCGGTTACGCTGGTGGGTACGCTGGTACAGCATACGGCCGAGACCCTAAGCGGGGTTGTCATCAGCCAGACGGCCAATCCGGGTACGCCGGTATTGTACGGTGGATCACCAGCTATCTTTTCGAAACGACACCGATGGGCGCCATCGAAACGATGATGATCGACTGTGCCTATAACGAAATCGGCAAGCACCTGGGATTGCCGACCCAAGCCTATATTTCGCTGAGTGACGCGAAGCAGCTGGATGCACAAGCAGGACTGGAAAGCAGCATGGGTGCTACCCTGGCAGCGCTGGCCGGGATCAACAACATATCCGGACCGGGGATGCTGGATTTCGAGAGCTGCATCAGCCTGGAGAAACTGGTACTGGACAACGAAATATGCGGGATGACATTCAGGCTGCTGGAGGGGATCGAGCCGAAGGAGGATTTTCCGGCACTGCCGCATTTCCAGGAGCTGCTGGGAGAGGGGCACCTGATCATCGCGGAGCACACACGGAAGTACCTGCGTGAGGAGCACCTGTTCCCCGGAACCAGCATAGACCGGGCGAACCGTCCGCGGTGGGAGCAGGAAGGTTCAACCACGCTGGAAGAGCGGGCACACGGGAAGATCGAGAAATTGTTGGATGGGTATCAACCATCGCGGATCGATGGGGACATTGCAAAGGAACTGGAACGACTGATGGAAGCGGAATCTCGTCGTCATGGTATGGACCGACTGCCAGAGCGAGATGTATGAGACACCTGCTGGAGTTCAACCTGGAAGATATCCTGCCTGAGGGTGAGGCGGTGTTGCAGCACCAGGGTATGCCGCGGGGCAAAACGGTTCCCGGTCACATTCAGGCAATACTGGAAGAGGCGGTGGAAGTATTCACTAGTGAGGCCACGCCGACCGGTATTCTGCAGGAGCTCACAGTGGAGCAGTTTGATGCCATCTTCAGGGGTGAAGGGCTAAACGAGCGCGAAGCTGTCTTAAAGGAAATCTACCCTCAGGCAGACAGCCTGGCCCTGTTCGCGCTAACAATGGGGGATATGTTAAGTAAGAACATCGAGGAGCAGTTTGCCGGGAAGAACTTCGCACTGGGTGCCATGCTGGATGCCGTGGCCTCCCTGGCGGCGGATGGGGCAGCGGCACACGTCGAGGAAAGATTCGAGAAAGACTTAGCCAGTCGGAACAACCGCCCGATAGAGCTGAGAGTCCTGGGTTACAGTCCCGGTTATTGCGGTTGGCATATCAGCGCACAAAAGAAGCTATTCCAAGCACTGGAACCGGAGCGGATCGGGATCACGCTGAATACCAGCTACCTGATGACACCACTGAAATCAGTCAGCGGAGTGCTGGTGGCGGGACCACGGGCGATCCATCTGTTCAAACCATCGTTCGATTTCTGCAAAGTATGCAAAACCTACTCATGTCAAGAGCGGTTAAGGGATTTAAAGGCCGTGGTAGCGTGAGTAACAACCAGGGAGAATAGACGAGTGGAAATCCTGGCAAAGATATCTGAAGCACTGCAAAAAGGAGACGATAAGACGGTCTCCGCCCTTACGAAGCAAGCCCTTGACAGCAAGGTGCCGCCTAAGGAAATCCTGGATAACGGATTGGTGGCCGCAATGGATGTGGTGGGGAAGCAATTCGCGGAACACGAGATCTTCCTGCCGGAGGTATTAATGGCCGCCAAAGCGATGTATGCGGGGCTGGACCTGGTGAAGCCACTACTGGAGGGGGAGGATATTCCTTCAGCAGGGAAAATCGTGCTTGGTACGGTGCAAGGAGACCTGCACGATATCGGCAAGAACCTGGTAGGGATCATGCTTCGGGGAGCCGGGTTGGAAGTCGTTGACCTGGGGAAGGATGTACCGGCGGAAAAATTTGTGGAGGTGGCAGAGTCGGAGGGTGCCGACCTGATCGGTATGTCGGCGCTACTGACCACGACGGCTCCGGTGATGCAGCAGGTAGTTGATCTGCTGAAGGAGAGGCAGCTCCACGGTAAGATCAGGACCGTTATTGGAGGGGCTCCGGTAACGGACAAGTTTGCGAAGGAGATCGGCGCGGATGCCTACGCCTTCGATGCCGCCCGGGCGGTGGAAGTAGTCAAGCAGATGGTACGGGGAGACCAGTAAATGACCCTTCTGGAGCGGTGCACGAAGGGCGAGATCCTGGTTGCTGACGGCGGTATGGGGACCATGCTGTTCGAGAGAGGACTACGGCCCGGGATGAGTCCCGAGTCTTTCCTGCTGGCCCATCCCGAGATGGTACGGGAAGTCTCGCGTGAATTTCTCGCAGCCGGTGCGGACATCCTGCATACGAATACTTTTGGTGGCTCGCCGTTGAAACTGGCGGAGTACGGAATGGCGGACAAGATGGAGGAGATCAACAGGACTGCGGCGGAGATCGTGCGAGAGGTGGCCGGTAACGTGGCGATTGTCGCAGGATCGTGTGGTCCCTCAGGGCAATTCATGGAGCCGTACGGGGAAGTCCCAGAAGCGGAGATGCGCGATAATTTCAGGCAGCAGGTTGAAGCGCTAGTGAAAGGGAGTATCGACGTCCTTACGATAGAGACCATGATGGACGTGCGAGAGGCCAGCGTAGCGATCCAGGCAGCCAAAGAAGTGGCGGTCGATCTGGTGGTCATTGCCAGTATGACATTCAATGAGACACCGAAGGGATTTTATACCGTGATGGGCACAAATGTCGAGGAGGCAGCTGCGGTATTGGAGGATGCAGGAGCTGATATTGTGGGATCCAATTGCGGCGACGGGATTGAGAAAATGGTAAAGATTGCGGATGCCTTCCGAAGTGTCACCTCACTGCCGGTACTGATACAGTCCAATGCCGGCAAACCGGAAGCAGGTTCAGGCGGCCTGATCTACCCTGAGTCGCCGGAATTCTTTGCCGAAAATATCGAGGCACTGGTCGAATCGGGGGTGGCCATAATCGGCGGCTGCTGCGGGACGACTCCTGCCCACATTCGTGCAATTCGAGAGGTTGTGGACCGGGCACAGCGGTAGCCACCAATTCCCACCAAGCAGAAATACCTACTAAATAATCCTTCACCAAGTCAGCGCGATGAGTGTTCCAGGTGGTGTGTGTGGAGGCACATACCATGTTAGAGGAGTGCTGATTCTGATCTTGAATGCTCCAATCGGCTACTGGTATTTCATAGTCAGATGTTTCATAAATATAATACTCTGACTATGTTTTGCGGGTAGGCGGGCTGCAGGGAACGCGGAAGTCTCGTGTGAGACATTTATCTTTCAATCATGGCATACTATTTGCGCCTTATTACGATGGAAGAAATTCCAGCTCTTTGAATACCAGAAGAATTCGCTTGTGCTCACATGTCCAATTTGGGTATGTGATGTAAAATGAAAGCCTATGAGATGAATCTTAAATGGTCGGAATTTATGATTTCGGCCATGTGGGCACGAGCAAACATTGCTTGCCTGTGTCTTCTCGTAACTGGCTCTCTGCCAATTCGGTGAAGTAGATCATGACCCACCTCAGAACCCACGAATGATCCCCCACGAAAGGCATAGGTAAGCAGCCCCATTAGTGAAGTAATGTTGTCCACGAAGGGGTGGTCGGCGTAGCCAAATTCAGCGACGGCCACCCCTTCGTGTATTTATAGCAGATGAAGAGTAAAACCGACCCCCCTAAGAAAGTTTTCACTGCCGCAAGCCATCCTGACCAATTTTTCAATACCCGGTGCCGATTGCCAGTTCGAAGCAGGTTCAAACGTCTGCCAAAGTAGCCGGACACATTTTTCAAAAGTACAAAACTCTCATTATCATTTCCCCGACCACAATGGCAATGGAGATGAATAAACTGCCATTTCAGTGACGATGAAACCGATACCAAATAACGGATTCATTCGGCAAGAACATCAATCCATTATTTCACACAGCAGGGATTGGAACTAAATTTTCAATATATCTGATGAAAGCCAGTGTGCTAACAAGCAGTATGAAAGTTATCCGGTCAAGTCTGCGATTGCTGGTGCTCCTGATCGGGCTGTCGATGTACAGCTGCGGTGGCCAACCGCGGTATGGCAGCCTCGCGATGGAATGGCAGCCAATGCGGGAGGTGAATCGTGGTTTACCGGAGGGGATACGAGTATACGAGGGGCGCAGTATGCAGGTCACTCTCCAAGCATGGTATGTGCGGGTGCGCGAGGCGGATCCCCATATTACTACCCGAGTGGTGGTATCCCCCGATGATGACCGACGAGAAACAGCCGCCGAGTTTGCACAGCGAACCGGAGCGTGTGTGGTGATTAACGGAGGTTATTTCCGCATGGACCTGGTTCCGGCCCGACACGTGGGACTATTGCTGGCGGACAACACACTGATCGAATACCCGACAGCATCAGTGATACGGGACGGGATTCGTTTCCCGGTAGCCCGTTCCGCATTGGGATTTACCGCGGAGGGGCAAGTAGACGTAGCCTGGATTACCGGGGAGGGGGAAACGCTTCTGGAACTGTCGGAGCCGCATCAGAATCGACCTGATGCGCCGGATAGCGCATTTGATTTCCAGATCGGCACACCGTGGCTGATGCAGGATGCGATCGCGGCCGGCCCAGGCCTGATTGCGGATGGTGAAATCCATATTACGGACACTGCCGAGGTATTTTTCGGCACCTCCATTCCTCAAATCCACCCGCGCACGGCGGCAGGCTATACACGTGATGGGGATCTCATACTACTGGTAGTGGACGGCAGGCAGGATGAGAGCCGCGGTGTTGACCTGAAGGAGTTGGCGGCGATTATGAAGCAGCTTGGCTGCGAGGAAGCACTGAACCTGGACGGTGGTGGATCATCGACCCTGGTCGTGAATCACGAGCTAATTAATCGCCCTGCCGGTGGTACCGTTCAGCGGGAGGTTATGTCGGCGCTGGCAGTATTCTGCGAGCAATAACAGCTGCGATAACGGGATTTCCAAGCCGGGAAGCATGCGGATGGGGATCCATATCACCGATGCTTTAGTGTTTGACATTTATAAATGAGCGTAAGTAGATTGCTGTGTCCGAATGACAGAGTGCCGATTTTAATGATCAAGAACTGAACTTATGCCACGGGCTGCAGCTGGTTATTGCGTGGCATGATCCGAAAATTTGGAATTTTTAAACCTTCAACACAGTAAGGGAGTACGACCTATGAAAAGAACCAGTACGATTGGACTGGCAATCATGCTAATGGCCAGTATTGCTCTAGCCGGCCTCGTCACGAATACGAACCAGAGTGCCGAGTACATCCGTACTCTGAACCGGAATGCATCGACGTGCGTGGATGCGGCCTATTACAATCCCGCAGGCCTTACGAAGCTACCAGAGGGTCTTCATTTCGCGATCAGTAACCAGTCGATATTCCAGACCAAGGAGATCGACAGCGATCTGGCTACTCTAAACTCGGGTTCATTTACGGGGGATGTCAAAGCGATGGTATTCCCGGATGTTCATGTTGCCTATAAAATGGGCAAAATGGCCTTCAGCGGGTCGTTTATGCCTATCGGCGGCGGCGGCGGCGCTGAATATTCGACCGGTCTGCCTTCCTTCGAGTACAATTATGCCGGCTTGGTCGGTGTTCCAGCTGGTGCACTGAATGCACAATTGGCCGCATTGGGCAATATCACAGGATATGAAGCGGATATCGAATTCAGCGGCGCATCGGTGTACTTTGCCGGTCAGGCGAATGCTGCCTATGCGATCAATGATATGATTTCCGTAGCTGTGGGTGGCCGCTACATCATGGCCAATAATACGCTGGAGGGATCGATCAAGAATGTATCCCTTAGCACTGAAGCAGGTATGCCGCTCACATCGGCCGTCATCCCGAATTTCGCTGATATTGAGATGGACATAGCCCAGACCGGCACAGCATTCGGGGCTCTTATTGGTGCCAACATTGCACCCATGGAAGGCCTTAATGTAGGGATTCGGTATGAACTGCAGACGGCGCTGACCATTGAGAACGAAACCGAAGTGGATGGCAGCGGCTTATTTCCTGACGGGGCCGAGACCCCGTCGGACATGCCAGCGCTGTTGGGGCTTGGTGCTTCCTACATGGTGATGCCAAACCTGCGGACAGAGCTGAGCATGAACTATTTCATGAATACCTCGGCTGATTGGGACGGCGCCGAGGACGAGACCGAGAATGGTTTTGATGTGGGTGCCGGGATCGAGTACGGTATCTCGGACGCATTGAGCGCCAGTGCCGGTTTCCTGTATTCGAAGAGTGGTGCATTGGAGGGCTACCGAAGCGATGCCAGCCTAAACCTGGATGCTCTTGCGGCAGGATTCGGCGTGGGATACAAGCTTATGGATAATCTAGCGTTGAATGTGGGAGGTCTGGTAACCTTCTATACGGAAGCCACCAAGACGCTTCCGGCGCAAATGAATACATTGGTGCCAGTGGAGACCTTCAACCAATCTACTTTCCTCTTCGCGATTGGAATCAGGTACAGCCTGTAGACACCGATCAGCCTTTGAAATACTGAGAGGGGGACCGTACGGTCCCCCTTTTTTTTATATTGCCGTACCTATGGTGTTCCCTCAACGGTAGGGCACCTGAGCGATGTGCATATTGCGGATACGGCGGCGCTCATAGAAGTCCCGGACGGCAGGTGACCATTTGAAATCGGCCACCTGGAGGATGCGGTAGAATTCCTTCACGATGAAGCCGGCATGTGACTCAGGGTGACGGCTGGCGAACTCGTGGTACACCGTGCTCAATTCGGAGCGCAGACCGCCCTGGTCATCGAACACGGGCGAGAGCTTCAGGCCCGTAATATACGTACTCAGGTAGAGCTGGTAGTAATAGTCCGCATAATCGGATACAACGGAAGCCGGATACTGTTGGCGATACTGCTCCCAGCGGATTACGCGCTCACCGACTTGACGAAAAGTGATGGTGAGGCTATCATTGTCGGAAAATCCTTCGGCAAGTTCTTCGCTGCGCAGGGCGAGATAGTAGCGCACCGCTGGGGAGACATGGCGGGTGAAGTTGCGATAGAGGAATTCGGACTGTTGGTCTATATAATAGAGCCGGCCGAAGGTGAACAGATCGAGGCCATTGCGTTGGAGGGCGTCGATGTAATTCCGGATGTCCGGTTCCCTGCGTGCTTCATCGTCGTGGAACCGGGAGATGAGATCGTAGTCCTCCCAGAGCTGGTCGTTATGGTGACTGATGGTGGCGAAGAAGAAGGTCATGAACGCCTGGCAGGCGGAATCCACGTCCGCCTGGGGCAGGTTGATCATATGGGACTTGAAGTACTGGATTCCGGCGTAGAGATTATCAAAGTTGTCTTTGTCGAGGGAGCTAAGAAAGCTGGTGTAGGATTGTAAAGGGGGAATCGCATCCACTGTCTGAGGCGCTAATCCATATGGCATAAAAATAACCATTAATAACAACAACCGGCGCATGGCGAAATATTAGACAGCCGATACTGATCAAGCCAATAGCAATCCCTTTCGAAGTATATGAAAGCTACCGTAAATTTCTTTCCTTAAGTCTGCCATGATGACAGGATAACCATGGAATTCCAGATGGTGACAGAGATGCAGCCGCAAGGTGATCAGCCAGAGGCGATCGCCCAACTGGTGCAGGGTATTCTCGACGAGAGAAAGCACCAGACCCTGCTGGGGGTGACGGGCAGCGGGAAGACCTTCAGCATGGCGCACGTAATCGAGACGGTTCAGCGTCCCACCCTCATTTTGTCACACAACAAGACCCTGGCCGCCCAGCTGTACGGGGAGTTCAAGCAGCTGTTCCCCAACAATGCCGTGGAGTATTTCATCAGCTACTACGACTACTACCAGCCGGAGGCGTACCTGCCGGTCAGCGATCTGTATATCGAGAAGGATTCTTCGGTAAACGAGGATATCGACCGGCTGCGACTGAAGGCGACTTCCGCCCTGACCGAGCGGCGGGACGTGATCGTGGTGGCCAGTGTGAGCTGCATTTTCGGTATTGGCAGCCCGACGGAATACCGGCGGAGCGTGGTGACGATTGAAAAGGGACAGGAACTGGACCGCCGGGAGCTGCTCAAGAAGCTGATTGATATTTACTACGTACGGAATGACCTGGTCCTGGAACCGACCAATTTCCGTATCCGCGGTGATATCATGGAAGTATTCCCGACGTACTCGAACCACGCGGTGCGGATCGACTTTTTTGGGGACAAAGTGGAGAATATCCTGACCTTTAGTCCCTTAACAGGGGAGATCGTCGGTCCGGAGGAAGGATTGGAAAAGATCAGCATCTATCCGGCCAAGCATTTCATCACCACCCAGGAAGCGATACGCCGGGCGGTGGAGGAGATCCGCACCGAGCTGAGCGAACGGCTACAGTGGTTTCGGGAGGAGGGGAAGCTGCTGGAAGCACAGCGCCTGGAACAGCGAACGAATTTCGATATTGAGATGCTGCTGGAGATCGGGTATTGCAACGGTATCGAGAACTATTCACGGATCCTGGATGGCCGTAAGGCGGGTGAACGTCCGCATACCTTATTGGATTTCTTTCCCGAGGATTACCTGGTATTCATAGACGAGTCGCATGCAACCATTCCGCAACTGCGGGCGATGTACAACGGGGATCGGGCGCGGAAGGAAGTACTGGTGGAATACGGTTTCCGGCTGCCGTCAGCGCTGGATAATCGTCCGATGAAATTCGAGGAGTTTGAAGCGACGCTTAACCAGGTGACATTCGTTTCCGCCACGCCGAGTGCCTACGAGCTGCAGCAGTGCCAGGGTGTGGTGGTGGAACAGATCATCCGGCCCACCGGCCTGATGGATCCGGAGATCGAGATTCGGCCCACCACAGGACAGATCGACGACCTGATCGGAGAGATCAAGGAACGGACCGGCCGCAAGGAGCGAATCCTGGTGACCACGCTGACCAAGCGGATGTCGGAAGACCTGACCGACTATCTGAAGGGCATGGACCTGCAGGTCAACTACATGCACTCCGAGATCGATCCCCTGGAACGGGTGGAGATCCTGCGTAATCTGCGGTTGGGCAATTTCGACGTGCTGGTGGGGATCAACCTGCTGCGGGAAGGCCTGGATCTGCCGGAAGTATCACTGGTGGCAGTTCTGGACGCGGACAAAGAGGGATTTCTGCGCTCCAGCACCTCACTGATGCAGGTGTCGGGCCGAGCAGCAAGGCATCTGAAAGGGAAGGTGCTGTTCTATGCTGACAAGATGACGCGGTCGATGCAGGAGGTGATTGACGAGTCCAACCGAAGGCGAGAGGTTCAGGGAGCATTTAACGTGGAGCACGGGATCACCCCGAAAAGCATCTACAAGTCGGTGGAGGAAGTCATGCTCAGCACATCGGTAGCGGATGCGCAAACCAAGGTAGCGGAGGAGCCGGTCAAACGGGCATACGATCTATCCAACCTGGATGAGCAGGATCTGGACTATACTCTGGACCTGCTGCGCAAGGAAATGCGGCGGGCAGCAGAGAACCTGCAATTCGAGGATGCCGCCCGATTGCGGGATGAAATTGTCCGACTGGAAAATGAGTACAATCTAAAGGAAAGCACGATTATCTGATGGCCAGCATACTGGTATTAGGGAGTGGCGGCCGGGAACACGCGCTGGTGTGGTCCCTGGCGAGGGAAAAACGACACATCATTACTTGCGCTCCGGGGAATGCGGGAACGTTGGTGGGGGCGACGAATGCTGCCCTGAAACTATCTGACCATGAGGGTATCATTACGTTTGCGAAGAGCGAAGGGATCGACCTGACGCTGGTGGGCCCCGAAGTGCCCCTGGCAGAGGGGATCGTGGACCGGTTTAACGAGGAGGGATTGCGAGTATTCGGTCCCACGGCGGCGGCAGCCAAGCTGGAGAGCAGCAAGATCTTTGCCCGGGATTTTATGAAACAGATGAATATCCCACATCCGCAGTATCGGGCGTGTTATTCACACGAGGAAGCGGCAGGAGCGGTGCAGGATATGGGTCTGCCAATCGTGCTGAAGGCGGATGGGCTGGCAGCGGGGAAAGGTGTGATCATCTGTCGGGACCAGAATGAAGTCACGACAGCACTGGACAAGTTTTTCAAGCAGAAGCAATTTGGGGAGGCGGGGCTGGCTCTTTCGGTTGAAGAGTGCCTGGAAGGGACCGAGATGTCCGTGTTCGCATTGAGTGATGGGGAGAGCGTCACTATTATGGGAACGGCACAGGACTATAAGCGGGCGTATGATGGTGATCAAGGCCCGAATACGGGTGGCATGGGTTCTATCGCTCCGTCCCCGCTGGCAACCTCGGAGCTGCTGGTTGAGGTAACGACCGAGGTCCTGCAACCCGTGGTCACCGGTATGAAGGAGCGCGGCCATCCGTATGTGGGCTTTTTGTACGCCGGATTGATGATGGTTAACGGAAACCCAAAAGTGATCGAGTACAACGTCCGCATGGGCGATCCTGAGAGCCAGGTTGTACTGCCGCTGCTGGAAACGCCGATCTATGATCTGATCGAGCAGGCGCTGTCGAAGAACCTGCCGAAAGATACCATCAGCCGGCCGCAGGCGGCGGTGTGCGTGGTAATCGCTTCTGAAGGCTATCCGGGCAGCTACGAGAAGGGAATACCGATCAGCAACTTAGATCAGGTTGAACAGGATATCATTGTCTTCCATGCGGGAACTGCGCTTAAAGGGGACGGAGAGTTGGTCAGCAGCGGTGGGCGGGTTCTAAACGTGGTGAGCATGGGAGCGACGATTGAAGAAGCCGCTGGGAAGGTGTATGAAAACATTCCACGGATCACATTTCCGAAAAGTTTTTTCCGAACGGATATCGGGAAGATATCCAACCTATGAACACCTCACCGACGATGCAAGAAGGAGAATAATCTATGACCGAAGTTCAAGGATCACAGCGCAGCACGATCAGTATCTGGATCCAGGCGGTGCGAGCATTCTCTTTTCCGGCACATATTGTTCCGGTGCTCGTGGGGGCCATGTTGGCTCTCAGTTATCAGGGTGAAGCAAAATGGTGGTTGTTCCCGATCGTGATCCTGTGTGCGCTTTTGTTTCATACAGGTACCAATCTGCTGAGCGACTATTTCGATTACAAAAAGGGCGTTGACCAGGACTACACATTCGGGTCCAGCAAGGTCATCTTTGAGGGTTTGCTCACCGCCCGACAGGTGATGATGGGCGGTTGGATTGCCTACTTGATCGGTATTGCCATGGGTATCATATTGATCTGGGTACGGGGGCTCCCCATTTTCTATCTAGGTTTAGCAGGCTTCCTGGGGGGTGTTTTCTATACAGCTGGGCCGGTAGGATATAAATACAGAGCCCTGGGAGATTTTTTGGTTTTCGCGCTTATGGGGCCGTTGATGGTCATCGGTTCCTATTTCGTGCTAACGGGGAGCTACGGTGCCCACGTGTTCTATACCTCGCTTCCCGTGGGGTGCCTGGTTGCGGCAATCCTGGCGGCGAACAATTACCGAGACATTGCCCATGACCGGGAGGCAGGCATAAAGACATTAGCGAGTCTGCTGGGTTATCGCGGCGCAAAGATCTGGTACGGTTTACTGGTGCTGGGAGCCTTCCTGGCGGTGATGATTATGGTGCTCTACCGGGTAATCAGTCCCTGGACATTGTTGGTCTTATTCAGCCTGCCGCAGGCCTATAAGAATGTGGACATCCTTCGACGAAACCGGCCCGGAAAGATCGAGCCGGTAGCGCTGCTGGATCAACAGACCGCGCAGGTACACATGCAATTCGGTGTGCTCCTGGCGATCGGTCTGATTATCGGAGCGGTGACCTAAATGAGGGGAGTAGCAACCCTCGGCATTGTCGCGGCGGTATTCTGGTTCGTCATATTCAGTCCCTGGACTGCGGGCTGGATGAATTTCTGGGCTCAGATGATGCTGGCAACCGGATTACTGGCAGGTTCGGCGGTGTACCTGAATCAGGAGCAGTATGCCCGCTTGTTCAGATGTCGAGTCATGCAGGCCGCCCTGGGTGTCCTGTCAGCCGCAGTGCTATACGGAATTTTCTATCTGGGATATTGGTTCGGCACAGCAATCCTGGATTTCGCTTCTTCGCAAGTGGCAA
The DNA here is from genome assembly GCA_042568495.1 of Fidelibacterota bacterium. Classification (GTDB taxonomy): domain Bacteria; phylum Fidelibacterota; class Marinisomatia; order SCGC-AAA003-L08; family TS1B11. Next base: position 14,418 of record JBHPIW010000017.1, read on the forward strand.
ATATTTATGCGAATAAAGCCCAGGCTCCTCCGGCACTCATTGCCACCGTCTTGGTGGTCTGGATCGGACCGGCGGAAGAAATCTTCTGGCGCGGCTATATCCAGAAGAGTTTTGCGGACCGTTGGGGCAGTTACAAGGGCTACATCCTGGCGAGTCTGATCTATGCCCTGGTTCACATCTGGGCCTTTAATTTTATGCTGGTAATGGCTGCGTTGGTTGCGGGCCTGTTCTGGGGTTTGCTATTCGTCAGGACCGGGTCACTCTGGCCAGGCATCATCAGCCATGCCCTTTGGGATGTGGCGATCTTCATTCTGTGGCCTATTCAATAGGCATTGTGAACTATGATGTACGGGGAAAGCTCAACACAGATTTATGAGCCTGAGAGGTAGCAAACCATGACGGTGATTGATATTGAATCTATCCAGCGCCAATCCGGAATCCTGGGTTCCTCGGAAGCCATCCAGGAAATGCTGCAGACTATCCTGCAGATCGCGCCGACGGATATTTCGGTCCTGATCGCGGGTGAATCAGGGACGGGGAAGGAGATAGTAGCCAAGGCCATTCACAAGATCAGCCGCAGGAAGTTTGGTCCCCTGGTAACGGTGAACTGCGGCGCGATACCGGTGGGCATTATCGAGAGTGAGCTTTTCGGACATAAAAAGGGGTCTTTCACCGGGGCAGATGAGACACGTAAGGGGTATTTTGAGGCGGCGGACGAGGGGACTATATTTCTGGACGAGATCGGGGAAACCCCATTAGAGACACAAGTGAAGCTGCTCCGGGTTATTGAGCAAGGGGAATTCATGCGGGTCGGTGACAATGTCACCCAGAAAGTTGATGTGAGGGTGATTGCCGCCACCAACCGGGATCTGGGGGATGAAACCAGACAGGGAAACTTCCGACAGGATCTATATTATCGGCTGAAGACAGTAACGATCAACCTGCCGCCTCTCAGGGAACATGCGGATGATATCCCCGTGTTGGTGGAGCGCTTCGGACTCGAGTTCGCGACACGCAATGATATAGTATTTAAAGGATTTACACCCGAAGCCATTCGGTTTTTGAAATCCTATAGCTGGCCGGGCAACGTGCGCGAATTGAAGAATGTAGTGGAGAGCGTACTGGCCTTGAACCAAGGTGAGCGGATCACCGAACAGAACTTATCCACCCAGATTAAAGTCAGCGGGTATTTTCCTGATCAGAGGCTGCCCGTCGTATTGGATACACCGCCGGAGCGATCAGATCGTGAACTGATCCTTCGGCAACTCCTGTTTATCCGGCAGGACCTGGCTGATATCAAACAATTGGCATCCGGGCAGAACATACCGGGCCCGATGGTGGATCCCTACATGCCTACGGCTCTACCGGTGGTATCAGAGGTGCCCCAAGCGTCGGTTTTCACGGGGGACATCAGCGACCTATCAAGTAAGCCGCTGATTGATCCCGATGCAATCGGAGAAGTGACCATGGAAGAGTTAGAGAGAGAATTGATTGAACAGACCTTGGTCAAATTCAATCACAATCGCCGCAGGACAGCGCAAGCGTTGGGGATAGCCGAACGTACCCTTTACAGAAAGATCCAAGCCTATGGACTTGAGAAAAAATAGCAGCATCGCGCTAGGCCTCCTGATACTCGCGGGTTGCGGCATCTATTCATTTCGCGGAAATCTTCCGCCGCACATCAAGAGTATTGCCGTGGCCACGGTAGCGAATCAGACTTCAGAATTTGCGGCCACCGATGTAGCCACGGAAACCGTGACTAATCTGTTCGTGAAAGAGAATATACTTCGGGTTACCGACGAGGATCGGGCCGACAGCAACCTGCAGATCACCATTACACGTGTTACGGATCGTCCCTCTACGTATACCGTCGGAGAGACGGTGGAGGAATGGCGGCTGGATGTAACCGCGCAAGTGGTGTGGTATGATATCACGCGGAACCGTCCACTTTTTGAGAAACCGTTCACCGGACTGGGTTATTATCCGCCTACGGGTGATATCAGCAGTGACAACGTGGACAACGACGGGGATACTCAGATCGACGAAGAGGATGAATTCGGCGATCCCCGGGAATTCGCTCTGAAAGTGGCGATCGAGAAGATCTCCGCAGACATCCTGAATGAAGTTGTATCAACCTGGTAGAAACTGGAAAAGAAACATATGACGGTTCAAACAACGGTAGGCGAGTTGGGAAAATACGTAGAGCAGGATGTGGAGCTGCGAGGCTGGGTCTATAATACACGTTCAAGTGGGAAGATCGGTTTTATCATGGTCAGGGATGGGACCGGGACCGTACAGGGGGTTATCGTACAGGGGGAGGTATCGCAGGAAGTCTTCGAAGCGTTCGAGAGTTTAACACAGGAATCATCCATCAGCGTGGTGGGTAACGTCCGGCAGGATAAGCGAGCCCCCGGAGGGTACGAGCTACAGCTGACCAATATTCAGATCCATCAGATCGCCGAGGAGTATCCTATCACACCCAAATCGCACGGGACGGCCTTTCTCATGGATCACCGGCACCTGTGGTTGAGGAGCAGCCGCCAACACGCCCTGATGCTGATCCGTCATGAAGTAATACGTGCCTGCAGGGATTACCTGGATGATAATGGCTTTATACTAATGGATACACCCATTATCACTCCCAACGCGGTGGAAGGGACCACAACACTATTCGAGCTGGATTATTTCGGCCGATCGGCCTATCTCACGCAGAGCGGTCAGCTATACAACGAGGCCAACGCAATGGCGCTGAGGAAGGTGTACTGCTTCGGTCCGACCTTTCGCGCGGAGAAGAGCAAAACGAGACGACATCTCACCGAGTTCTGGATGGTTGAGCCGGAAATAGCCTATTGTGACCTAGAGGACAACATATATTGGGCAGAGAACTTGGTAGCCTACGTTGTCCAGCGGGTACTAGAGCGACGGATGGAGGAGCTTAAAGTTCTCGAACGGGATATAAGCCGGTTGGAGAATATCAAGGCGCCCTTCCCGCGTGTTTCCTATACCGAGGCCGTGTCAATACTGCAGGATGCGGGTACTGATTTCCAGTGGGGGGGAGATTTCGGCGGCGGAGATGAGACGATCATCAGTGCGAAATACGATCAGCCCCTGGTGGTTCATCGCTTTCCAGCTGCTATCAAGGCGTTTTACATGAAACGTGATCCTGAGGACGAGTTGGTTGCCTTAGGTGTGGACATTCTCGCTCCCGAGGGCTACGGTGAGATCGTGGGAGGGGGGCAGCGGGAAGACGACCTGGAGACGATATTGAAGCGAGTCCAGGAGGAGGAACTCCCCATGGAAGCATACCAATGGTACCTGGACCTGCGAAGGTATGGTACGGTACCTCACTCGGGTTTTGGCATGGGTATCGAACGGGTAGTGACCTGGCTGGCGGGCATTAATCATCTGCGCGAGGCCATTCCCTATCCCCGCACGCTGACGCGGCTGGAGCCCTGATCATGACGTGGCGGATCGCACTGGCCCAGATAAATCCGACGGTAGGGGATATATCCGGTAATCTTGAGCTGCACCGTGAGATACTTTCCCAAGTCGGTGACAAAGCGGATATCATCATATTTCCCGAGTGCTCCCTACCAGGGTATCCGGCCCAAGACCTGCTTTTCGAGCAATCCTTTCTGCGTGATCTTGCATCGGCCCTGATGGAACTGGCTAAGGTCGTGGGTGATCGCTGGGTCATCGTGGGTACGGTGCGTCGTGAAGGAGGTGCGCTGTACAATACGGCGGTCGTATTGCACGAAGGGGAGCTGTTTGGGTGGCATGACAAGTCCTTACTGCCGACATACGATGTTTTCGACGAGGCGCGCTATTTCACCCCCGCCCCTAAGATTGAGCCGTTGGTGCTCCATAATGCGAAGGGAGTGCAGCTACGGATAGGCCTGCACATCTGTGAGGACCTGTGGGATCAGGCGTACGAAAAGAAGGTGTGTGATATATTAGGGGAGCAAGAAATTGATCTGTTTGTCAATATCAGTGCTTCCCCATTCCGGGTGGACCGGGATCCGCGCCGACGGGAACTCATCTCAGAAAAAGTGCGGCGGTGGCGGAAGCCGTACATCTACTGTAATCTGGTTGGTGGGCAGGATGAACTGGTTTTCGACGGCCGATCCCTGGTTTTCGACGAAAAGAGCCAATTGTGCGAAGTGGGCAATGCGTTCCAGGATGATCTCTTCGTTGTCAAGTTCCCGTTCGAAGAGGTTTCGGCCAAGTCATCCAGCCCAATCCATCGTGAAGAGGAGCTATCTGCTGCGATCAGGCTGGGTATCCGAGATTATTTCAAGAAGACCGGGCATCAGGAAGCAGTGATAGGACTCAGCGGCGGGATCGACTCCAGCCTGGTAGCAGCCTTGGCGGTACAGGCGCTGGGAGCGGAGAATGTGCTGGGTATCAGCATGCCGACGGCCTTCAATCAGCCCGAGAGCGAAGAAGATGCTCGTTTATTAGCTAAAAACCTGGGGATACGTATAGAAGCACTCCCTATCGAAGCCCTTCGGATCACCATGCTGGACGTTCTGGAGCCCTTTTTCAAACGTAGTGAACCCGGGATTGCCGAAGAGAATCTGCAATCACGATTGAGGGGGAGTATCCTGATGGCGATTGCGAATAAGCGGGATGCTCTCGTGCTGACCACAGGAAACAAGACAGAACTGGGATTGGGCTATGCGACGCTCTATGGTGATATGGCGGGTGCACTAGCGCCCATCGGCGATGTCTCCAAGCTCGACGTTTACCGGCTGGCAACCTTCGTGAATGAAACTGGGGGCCAACAAATCATTCCCGACAGGGTGATCGGGAAGACTCCAAGTGCGGAATTGCGGGATGATCAAGTGGATCCTTTCGACTATGAAGTAGTCAGTCCTCTTGTGGACAAGCTAGTTCTGAACCGGGCTTCCAATGCGGAGCTAGAGGCGGAGGAGTACGATCACGAGTTGATCGTGCATATCCGGAAGCTCATGGTCAGTGCCGAATACAAACGCCGACAGGCGGCACCTTTGATTCGGGTCACGGGCAAAGCCTTTGGCATAGGCCGACGCTATCCTATTGTAAATCATTATGTTGAATGACGAACAAAAAAGACGAACGACACTGGTTATACTGGGGTGGCTATTTTTCGCAGGGCTGTGTCCGGACAATCTTCTGGGGCAGAATGAACGGACGGGCAAGTCCTGGACTCGGTGGGAGAATGACCACAAGATCATCTATCTGATGGGTTTTTATGCTGGTATGAGAGCGGATGGGACGATCTTTCAGCAGGCTGAAAGGGATCACCCGATCGATAAACCGATCCAAAGAGAGCCGGTAAGTATTGACCGGTATAAGGCTGAAAGGAAAGAGTATTATTCGCGTCACTTAAAGTATGACTTTAAACTAATTAAAGAGCTGCTGGATGTCTTTTACACCGATCCGGACAACCTTGAAATCCCGGTTCCTGAGGCCATACGCATCATTGCCCTGAGGTCTGAGGACCAGTTGGAGCGAGCCAACTTTATCCTGCTGCGGGAACGTAGAAAAGCCATGGAGGGCAAATAAGCCTGCGGTTCTTCTTACCTCGCGAACCTGACCTATTTCCTGAACCCAGCGATAATATTCCATCCGACCTCAAAGAGCGCATTGTCCGTTATCTAGCGCCTGAACTGCCCCTATTCCGCAAGTATCCCTTAGCACTCGCCGCCATCCTGTTCATCTTTGGTATCTGGATGGGGAGTTCGGCTGCATGGTCCTGGTATATATGGTGTACCCTGGTGGTGAGCGGAATAGTGCTGGCGATACGGTGGGAGGGGATGCTACTGCTGAGCATCATGGCGCTAGGCGGCTGGTGGGCTCCAAGTATCGACAATGAAAGCCAATTCAGCATTGAGATGCTGGCACAGAACCGGGTGATCGAGTGCGTGATCCGTGAAGCCGACTACGGTGAGGAGCGTGTACAACTGATCCTGGAATTCCTCAGAACCACACCGGATTCGCTGCCCGAATTACGGGGATTGTGGCGCATTCACAGTCCGGCAACACTTCCAGCGGGTGTGGAAGAGATGCTTTTACCGGGGGACACGCTGATTGTCCGGTGTACGCTGGAACTGCCGGCCCGGCAGCGCAATCCGAATGGTTTCGATTATCGTCATTACCTCTGGACACGAGATATTCAGGTCCTGCTTGATGAGCCGGTTACCGTGCTGGAGGTACGGCCGCATAGGGGATTTCATCCTCCTCGTACCTTGACCGTGGGAAGACAGCGTATCGCGGCACAGATCGAAGCATGGTTGGGGCGTCCTCAATCGGGATTGGCGATAGGATTGCTGCTGGGAGACAAGCGGGGTATCGATGACGAGCTGCGCGGGAAAATTAATGCCTTAGGGATTGGCCACATTCTGGCGGTGTCGGGACTGCATGTGGGATATGTTGCATTGGTGCTACTACTCCTGGCGCGGTTCCTGCGGATGCCCAAGAAAGCCAACGCGCTTGTCGTCGGGATAGGACTCTTGGGCTATATGCTGCTGACAGGCGCGCCAGCCAGCGTAGTCCGTGCCAGCATTATGGCCGTTCTGTTCACCTGGGGACAGTCCCTTGAGAGGCGAGCAAGCGGGTGGAACCTACTGGGAGCGGCTGCAATCATAAGTCTGCTCATAAATCCCAATGGTCTGTATACGGTCAGTTTCCAGCTATCCTTTTCAGCAGTGGCCGGGATTCTCTATATCTACCCTCTCTTGCGTGCGGCAGTTCAAAGAACGGCTGCCGGGGAGTGGATATACAGCCACAGAGCCTCCAGATATTCGGTTGATCTGTTCCTGGTAGGGCTGGGCGCACAGATGGGCGTGCTGCCGGTAATCATGGTCGTGTTCCATACGGTCTCGATCTGGGTGCTAGCAGCCAACCTGATCGTGGTGCCCTTGGCAGGACTGGCCTTGATATGCCTGATCCTGGCCTTGCTGGTGTGGGGCATATGGGGCGCTTTGGCAGCCGTTTTAGCACAAGCAGCATGGTTATTTATCACCCTGATTCAGCTATCCGTGGATGGATTCACACGGTTGCCATGGCTCCAATTTGCCACGGGCAGGCCGGAACCATGGGATCTGGTGGTTATCATCTGTTGTATGCTTGGATTTCCCTTGCTGTTCCAGCCGGGAAATCCCCGCCGCCGAGTCCGGTTCCTTGTATTTATCCTACTGATCGCGAATGTTCTGGTGTGGAAATCCGCCATGGCCCGCAGGGAACTTGAGATCACCTTTCTGGATGTAGGGCAGGGGGATGCTGTTCACCTGGCGTTCCCGGACGGTGGGCAAATGCTGCTCGACGCGGGTATGTGGACACCGCAGTTTGACTATGGAGAACGGGTGGTATTTCCGTATCTCCGCAGTAGGGGAATTCGCCGCTTGGATGGGGCCATAATCAGTCACCCGCAAGCGGATCACATGGGTGGTTTCCTGTATATCCTGGATCACATGCCCGTCGATGGAATCTGGGACACGCCAAACAAGCACATGAGTGTGCTCTACAGCCGCCTGCAGGATATTACCGTCTTATTGGGCATGCAAATCCGGCTTCTAAAGGCGGGACAAATTATCCGTGAGGGAGGAGTGGACCTATATGTCCTAGCCCCTGATATCGCGCAGCTGTCAACGGGGAATGTGAATGATGGATCACTGGTTATCAAACTGGTATATGGCGCTACTTCCGTGCTTTTCATGGGGGATGCAGAGGAGACGGTCGAAGAGCGACTACTGGCCTACGGGGACTTCTTACATGCTGATTGGCTTAAGGTCGGGCATCACGGTTCAGCAACTGGTACTTCCGCCGCCATGCTGGAAAAGTGCCGGCCACAGGGCGCCTTGATCTCCGTGGGCAAGAATAATATCTATAAGCATCCGTCTGAGGAGGTTATTGTTCGCCTGGAGAAGTTTAGCCCACAAATCCACCGAACCGACATGGACGGCGCACTCGTGTTGACGTCCAACGGTCGGACTTGGAAAATTGCCGATTGGCGGAGGTAGTATGATCGGAGGAACTTTATACTGCTTGCGCCCGTATTATCAACGTGGCACGAGCAAGTTGCCCATATATTGGTATTTCCTCGCTCACCTTGATCGGACTATGGCTGGTCGGAATAGCGGTGATCGTATCGAGCATTTCGAGGCCTATTCCCGACAGTGGAACGTCTCAGAACTCCCTGGCGATAAAAAGTGCCCAGCAAGCCTCCCAATTGCTAGGACCGGTGAGGCAGGTTGCGGTTGAGGGATTTACCATAGCGAATGATGGTGAACCCGGTGAGCTCAGGAAAAGTGAGCGCACCATTTACAGCAGGAAGGGTGATCGTATCCACTATGAGCGGGACAGCCTGCGCCAACAGGAGTGGAATCCAGGCCCATCCAATCCCAGGGATGCAGCAGCCCAACTTGACACTGGCCTGTCGCTGAATGAATTCGGATTCAGACTACTACATCCGGATCAATCGTCGGTGAATCCAACGCGCCTGCACTATGCATTTGACTTTACCGATCGACGGCGTCACGAAACGTTTTATTTTGATGAACGGGGAGCATTGGCAGGGAGGAGTGTCCTGCACCAAATTGATGACGGAGAAAGATGGCACATCCGTTCAACACGCTTCAATCCGGATGGTGGGCGAGAAAACGAAACCCTCACAGTGCTAAACAAACGAGGCGATGTAGAAGAAAGCATCAAGTACAATCGTGAAGGAAGAATCGTGTTACATTGGACCTATGCGTTTGACAAGCGGGGGAACCTGGTTGAAATGACCAGCCTGGACGATGAAGGTAAACCGAGGCAAAAAGTAGCATTCAGCTACATCTACGATGGGCAAGGCAACTGGATAGAGCGCACCTCATACGGTTTCATGACCGAAGCCGGAGTGGAATCCACGTTTATTCCAAAAACCGTCACCAAGCGGAAAATCACGTATTATTCCACTCGATAAACTAACTTTCCACCCCGTTATAGAACCTCGATAAGTGTAGACTGAACATGAAACTGGTGGCAGGAATAGATGAAGCCGGTCGCGGACCCTTGGCGGGTCCGGTGGTTGCTGCGGCGGTGGTGCTCGATCCGGACCGGCCAATCGAGGGCCTCGCGGATTCCAAGAAGCTCACCCACAAGCGCCGGGAGCTGCTGCAGGGCGAGATATTCGACCGCGCATTGGGGGTGAGTATCGGTGAGTGCCAGCGGGTCGAGATCGATGATCTGAACATATTTCAGGCCACGGTGGAGGCCATGCAGCGCGCGGTAGACGCCCTGAAACCGATTCCTGACCATCTCCAGATCGATGGGAAGAATATCCATCTCCGGTACGGATCACAGGAGACCATCGTAGACGGCGACGAAAAAATCCCTGTGATTAGCGCGGCATCCATCATTGCCAAGGTTCACCGTGACCGTCTTATGGTGGAATATCACAAAGTATTTCCCGAATACGGTTTTGACCGTCACAAGGGATACGGCACCCGGGCGCATCTAGAGGCGCTGACTGAATTCGGGGCCTGCCCGATCCACCGGCAATCCTTCCGGCCGGTCCAGGCCCATCTCCCGCAGTGGCGCAAGGTACGGGATCCCAAGGTGCTTGGCCGCCTGGGAGAGCGGCTGGCAGCAACATGGCTCATTGAACACGGATATTCCATCCTGGACCTCAATTACTGGGTGGTTCACGTGGGAGAGTTGGACATCATTGCCCAAAGGGGAGGCAGTGTAGCGATCTGCGAAGTGAAATCACAGGTACCGGGGCATTGGGGTGAGCCTGAGGAACAGGTCAGTGCCAAGAAGCGAGACCGGATCATGGCAGCTGCCCAGCACTATTGCTCAGAAAAAGGGATCGACACCGAGGTACGATTCGATGTAATATCCGTGAAGTTTACCAAGGCAGGCCCACAGATAGCCCATGAGCCAGATAGCATTTATGCAGATTAGACAGCTTTCAACACGAGCATTGATCATTATTTTGCTGACCTCAGTGGTATGGGGTCAGCATCCTGATGCTGTTGGCCGGCGGGGAATGGTAGTATCGGGTAACGAGGTTGCCTCGCGGATTGGATTGAATATTCTCCGACGGGGGGGTAATGCCATTGACGCGGCTATCGCGACTGGTTTTGCCCTGGCAGTCGTGCAGCCTCGAGCGGGAAATATCGGCGGCGGTGGTTTTATGGTACTACGGTTGGCGGACGGTCAAACCACGACTCTCGATTTTCGCGAAAAAGCTCCCGGTCGTGCCACGAGGAACATGTATGTGAGCGAACAGGGTGAAGTGATCGAAAATGCCAGCACGGAGGGGATTCTGGCGAGCGGCGTGCCTGGCACTGTGAGCGGATTTGGACTAGCCTTTGAGAGATATGGTAGTGGTCGAATGACATGGTCCGACCTATTGACCCCGGCCATTGAGTTAGCAGGACAGGGATTCGCGGTCACTTACCAACTGCATAATGATCTGGTTGTGAGGGAAGAGAAACTAACGCGGTTCGAAGAAACCAAGCGGATTTTTTATCCCAATGGTGAACCCCTGCGACTAAATGCCCTGTTTAAGCAACCGGAGCTGGCGGCAACTCTTACTCGGATTAGCGCCCAAGGCTCCCGTGAATTCTATGTGGGAGAGACGGCACGGCTGCTGGCGGAGCATATGCATCGCCGGCGTGGCATGATCACAATGGATGATCTTGCGGCCTATGAGACGGTGGAGCGACCACCAGTGGAATTCACCTACCGCGACGTGAGAATCATCAGCATGGGTCCTCCTTCGTCCGGGGGAATCATCCTGGCCCAGATCCTCAACCTGCTGGAATTGGGGGATTTATCGAAGATTGAGTTTCACTCGGCGGAGCACATCCACTCTATGGTTGAGGCGGAACGAAGGGCATACGCGGATAGATTTCACTACCTGGGGGATGTGGATTACGTCAACGTTCCCATAAATAAGCTCATTTCGAAGAGTTATGCTGCCAAACGCTGGGGCGATTTCTCTCCTAAATGGGCCACGGCGAGCACTAACGTAAAGCACGGGGATGCGCGAATGCTAGTCGAGGCCGATGAGACCACCCATTACAGTGTTGCGGACCGTTGGGGCAACGCTGTGGCCGTTACCACCACGATCAATGATCTGTATGGTTCCGGGGAAGTGGTGGCAGGTGGCGGTTATTTCCTGAATGACGAGATGGACGATTTCACCCTGCAGCCGGGACAGCCGGACGAGGATGGGATCGTTGGGAGTCATGCGAATGCCATTGAGCCGGGCAAAAGGATGTTGAGTTCGATGACACCCACGATTGTCACGAGGAACGATACCTTATTGCTGGTTCTGGGATCACCTGGCGGAAAGCGAATTATTACGACAGTGGCCCAAGTGGTTTTAAATGTTGTGGATTTCAACTTCTCAGTTAAAGCAGCAGTTGAAGCACCCAGGTTCCACCATCAGTGGAAGCCGGATGAAATTTTAGCTGAGCGCCTGGCGATCAGCCCTGAAACCCGAACGCGCCTGGCGCGTATGGGACATAAGGTGCGATATACGGAGGGTAGTATTGGTATCGTCCAATGTATTTATATAGATCCCGTTAGCGGTTGGTATTTCGGCGCGGCGGATTCAAGAGGCGCATCAGGCGCTGCCGGATATTAGAAATGAAAAATAAATGGACATGAAATGAGTAAGAGCAACAGCGAGCAATCCCAGGCAGAGGACAAGATCAGCCGCAGGTTCCAAGGGTCGTCAAAATTCATGCGCGAGATGAAATCTCTGGGAATTATCGTACTCATCGCTCTGGCCTTACGGGCAACCGTAGTCGAGGCGTATATTGTGCCGACGGGCAGCATGGAACAGACAATCATGGTCGGAGATTTTCTCATCGGTAATAAATTTATCTACGGGATGAGAACTCCGGATTGGCTGGGAATTCCCTATACAAAACTCGGATTCAACATACCTTGGGTACGATTTCCACGATTCCGCAAACCTGAGACCGGAGACGTGGTGATTTTCAAGTATCCTCACAACACATATGATAAATACGTGAAACGCCTCATTGCTGGTCCTGGGCAAACGATTGACATCCGGGGCAGGGAAATCTTTGTCGACGGTGAGCGTTTTTTCCATCCGGAGCATATGCAGTTCACTGATCGTGAGTCCAAATCCGAGGAATGGATGAATCCAAACATCTGGCCTCGTGGAAACGGCAACAAGGATTACTATCGCGCCTTGCGGGTACCTGCCAGAGGTGATACCCTATCAGTCATTCACGACAGGGACATTCTGTGGTATGTATCCATTATGGATCGCCATGACGTAAATCAGAGGGGAAACCGGATATATGTGGACGGTGAGGTGGCCGATCATTACGTTGTGGAGCAAGACTATTACTTCATGATGGGAGATAACCGGGATCAGAGTTATGACTCCCGTTTCTGGGGTTTTGTGCCCCATGAGTATATCCTTGGGGAAGCGCTGTTCGTATATTTTTCACTGGATTTAAAGCGTTTTCCCCATGTTTCCTGGGAAAGAATAAAGCGAATAGGTACAGTAATTCATTAATTTGAGTTGCTATTCACTGGAATAATCGAAAAATTTCACCCCGTCTACATGTACTTTAAATGTCCAGTGCTAGGACCTTAGGTATGAATAGTGACAGCTCCTCACAGTTGGACAGGGCAGTTTATCTTGAAGAGAAGCTGAGCACCCTGATTGAGTTGATCAGTGAGGGTTATGGCGAGTCGATCCTTGAACAGTTAATCCTTCGGATGGAGATGACCGTGCGTGAGTTCCAGTCGGAGATTGACCTGATGGTCGAGCGTCTAAAGGAAAATGCCGCAACCCAGGAGGAACTTCTGGAACGGATCAAAAAGCAGGAATTGGCCGCATCCCAAACAGAATTGCGCTTTGTCGGCGGTGCTGAGGAAGAGGTTCCTGAATGGGAAAGAAAACTGGCAGAATTGGAAAGGTCAGCCGAATAACTATTTGGATTAACCGGAGCTAGAATGCAGAGAATCATCAATATCTTGGTAATTATACTGGTAGGATTTTCGCTTTATACAGGGATTATCGTTGATAGTAAGCGAATAGCAACTATGGACCGCCTGGAGGCGAGTGACGTGGAGTTGCAAGGCCACAAACGAATGATCGACGAAGAGTACCATCGACTCTCACTTAAGTTTGAAGGTCGAGGGAAACATATACGCCGGATGCAGCAGGACATTGCCGACCTTCGACGCGATCTTGAAGATGCAGCGAGAGATCTTGGCAACAAAATTGACGAGACCAACTATCTTCTGCAGCAGACAGAAGAGAGGCTGAGGGAAGATATCATTGATCTGCGTGGTGAGTTACGCACGGTCTCGGACGACCTGGCGACCTATAAGCGGCGCACCAACCGCGAAGTGCTGGATATCAAGGAAATACTCAATCGTCTTGAGGAGGATCTCAAGGCTCTTGATTTGCAGGTCAATCCTCCTGAAGAGGAGAAGGGCAGAGCCAGAAACTGATCCCGGGATTCTATTGGAGCAATTCCATTTCAATGCGACATGGATCTGGTGAGGAGGATCCATGTCGCGGGTACTCACGAGAATCCGCAACCTCGTCATACGCTTTCCGATAATACTTCTCTTGGCGTGTGCGGGAAGGGAACCGACACAGGAAAATTCCTCCAACCTGCCATATTTCAGCGAATTTCCCACTTCCATTGAAACCCTGTCAAACGCGTCAATAGCGGCACTGCGCTTTTCTTCGTACCGTCTCGAACCGGATATCCGCCATAGCAGTCCGGAAAACGTTGTCACACTACATCAGACCCTAAGCATGAAAGAGCTGCGAAGACTGGCATACCGGGGTGATCCCAGTTTGCGCGGGAAAGCGATTCATGCCGATCTGCACGTTCAACTTTCCATCAGGTCCTCTTATGTACGGGACGATCACAGCCGGGTAACGGTGCAACCGGTATTCCTAGTCTATGTCAGCCGTTTCAGAGATCGTCGGCAGTGGATCCAATGGCGATCCAATGGCACGCTTGAGGCTGAGCTTCTGGAAAATATTGAAGCCCAATTGCATGGCCGCAATTGGGACTGAAAAGGCACGCCCCACTCAAATCTGAGTGGGGCGCGTGTTTCGCAGAGAGGAGGGACAGTCTGAGGGGGACACGGGGGGAACCCCTGAGATATCGCCTGAGTACTTCGATACCGTGAAGTAGGCGTGAATCCCAGTGGGCTAGCTGAAATCTACGTGATCACGAATAAATGCCTCCGGGCTTAATGCACCTGTTTTAAGTCTTCCCAAAGATTCACGATCAAAATCCAGATAAACGGCGGGGAAGGCACCGTCGTTGGATTGCACCTTCACATGGAAGTGCTGCACCTGGCTGGGCAGGTCGGTTTCGAATCTGGCAATCTCATCCACCACCAGCCAGACTGCTTCATCGAAACTATTTGATCCCCAGAATACTACATAGTCAAAGTTGGGAGAGACGGTTTCTTTTAGTACTGATGTTTCTCTGGTTGCCAGCAGAACACCGCTCAGGACCAGTGCCATCGTCATAGGAATTATAGTCAGATTGAGTGCCTTCATGATCTCAAACCTTTTTTCCTGCGCTCCCTTGATTTTCATTCACCGCATATTCTGTAGTTTAGACGCGGTTAAATTGAAAAAGGTTGCCACGAAATTCTTAATTCCGTTTGTGCGGGTGGTATTTGCCCGCGAGGGGTGCGGGTGATGATGGACGATAGAGGGAGTCAAGAGCCGCCCGGGAAACTCAGGCGGAAGTTCCCCTGATTTCAGGAAGCGGTATGTGGTATCGGCTGGCTATTCCCCAGCAATATCCAGTTCATCAATCAGAGCATCAGAGGGATGGGTCTTGCGTTGGAGACGAGCGGCCACGTTTTCTACCTCCCGAAAGACCCGGAGTAGATTTAATCCGGCAACCTTTTGTACTTCTTTTTCGTCGTAGCCTCGCTGGAGGAGTTCGGCAATCAGGTTGGGAAATCCGGCCACATCCTCCAGCCCCACGGGAGTGGTGGAGATACCATCAAAATCCGAACCGATCCCGACGTGATCAATACCGGCAATATCCCTGATATGATCAATATGGTCAGCAATGAGACTGATCGGCACTACCGGCTGGATGTGTTCGGTTTTCCAGGATTTCATACCTGATTCCACGGCGGCGGGATCTTCAAGATGAAGGTCGGACAGACGGGCTTTTTCAGCTTGTTCCTCAGCCTTATACAGCCGTACGGCTTCCGAAACATAACTGGTGACGAAAGTAACCATAACGATACCATCGTTCTTCTTGACGCGCTTGAGTACTTCGTCCGGTACATTCCGAGGGTGATTGCAGATAGCCCTGGCGGAAGAATGGGAAAAAATAATGGGGGCTTTGGTCACATCCAGAGCATCATTCATAGTTTCAGGTGAGACATGGGAAAGGTCCACCATCATACCCAGACGATTCATTTCCCGAATCACCTCCTCACCGAAGGGAGTCAGACCATTATGCTGCGGAGGAACGGTGGCGGCATCGGCCCAGTCGCTGCTATTCCAATGGGTAATCGTCAAATACCGCGCCCCGACTTGATAGAGCTGCCGCAAGAGGGCCAGAGAATTATTGATACTGTGTCCACCTTCCATACCGATAAGGGAGGCGATTTTGCCCTGGCGATGAATGCGAAGGATGTCATCCGCAGTGAGGGCCGTTTCCAGATCATCAGGGTAGCGCTTGGCCAGGCGTTGGACGAAATCAATCTGCTCGAAGGTGGCTTGAACCGCGTCGGATTTCAAATACGAATCATCGGGTACCCATACCGACCAGAACTGGGCACCTACACACCCTTCACGGAGGCGTGGGATATCGGTTTGAAGTGGATCTTCCGCGATTCGCGTATCGCCGGCGAAATCCAATTGATCCAAGTGATATTGGACGAGTTTACGGTACTGCCAAGGTGCGTCATTGTGGCCGTCAATGAGGGGGACTTCTTTCAGGATCTTCCGAGCCTGTTCAACATACTTTTCGGCAGGCAGTTCCGCCGAAGCGTCCGATTGTGACACGAGCGGGGAAGCAGATAGAACCAGGATCAGCAGTGAATGTCCGACAAACATGAGGCTACGGCTCATCGATTCCTCCCAGGATTTCAATTTTCAATAGTTACAGGCTACAGGAGCAAAATATTCCGACAGGCAAATGGATGCCGAAGGTAGGGCGATGTGTGGGTGATGGCAAGCAGAGATAGCAGAATCCGGCAAAGACTGCTGAACCGGGCTATTCTATTCGAACCGGCTCAGAAAGTCCGCTCTCGTTCCAAGCACGATCCAAAGCTGAGACAGCGATATAGGAGCCCTTATCTTGGGGATCGAAGACCATGTTCCATTCCAAGCGGGGACCGGGTGTTACCAAGCGCAGGTTCCGACTATCATGGGTATTGATAGGCAGCTTGCGTGCAATGTAGATATTGAAGTGCTGAACGTCATCATCATCAGGTGTTACCCATGAGATGGTGAGAAACTCATCAGTTACCGCAGTTCGAAGCCTGGAAGGGGGCTGGGGTGGTAGAGCATCTTTCCAGGGCATGGGGGGGGGATTTGCAGGAGCACTGAAAAGTGTTTCCGTTAATTGGTGCCACCGGGTGGACAGACTCCGGGCATCAAAGAAGAGCATCCCCCGGATCTGGTTGTCTCGCAGGTCCCGGATCTGACCCTCCGCTTCGGTCCATGTATATGGTTCTTCGTCAGTGTTGTAGCGGTAACTGCCGATACCGGGGAATACATAGCGCTCCAACGTATAAAGATCCTGCCATTCCACCGAACGGACCATAAACGGTTGTGTCGTATGTGTACGGGGCCAGTATATCATGGGGGAGATAAAGTCCATCTTACCCAGCTCGGTCCAGCGGCGGGGGTCCTGATACACTACATGATACGCATTCCATCCACCAGCGGAGTAGCTGCCGATAACCGAGGCCGAGACTTTCAACCAGGATTTTTCGCGCATAATGGCATTGTAAGCCTGGGAGACGAATTGGGTCAGCTGCTCGCGTTGCCAGTCCGGCCAATCAAGTTGGAGCGGATTGCCTTGGGGTGACTCAAAACGTGCCACGCTGATGGCGTCATGGGAGTAGCCTGAATCGGGAGCACCCTCGGGGTACCGGATATAATCGAAGTGAACACCGTCGATATCGTAACGCTGGACAACGTCGGTGACAACATCGATAATATGTTCCCTGGCTGCCGGTACTCCGGGTGAGGAGGAGACATAATGATCAGACCGGGGCATGGGAATCCCGGTGGAATCGCACACGACCCACTCCGGGTGCGACAGGTAGGGTGAGGGAGGCTGAGTCAGCGGCGGTGGCTCACGGCCTCTCCAGATGGGGAAAGTGTTGAACCAGGCATGCAGTTCCAGGCCGCGTTCGTGGGATAATTCCAGGGCGAATTCCAAGGGATCCCAGCCGGGATCTTCTCCAAGGGTGCCGGTGAGCAGATTGCCCCAAGGTTCCAGGCCTGGAGTATAATAGGCATCGCCGCTGCCCCGGACCTGGAAGAAGAGCATATTGAAATTGGCATCAGCGGCCTGGTGGATGACGTCGGCGATATAGGTCCGGATGGAATCTTGATCATGCGTACCGGTAACCTGGCAATAATCGAAGCGGTGGAGCCAGATGCCGCGAGCTTCCTCAACCGGAGGAGAGTTCCGTGCTCCGCAGGCTGTCAGCAAGACACCGATGGTATAGCCGAGGAAAGTGAGCCGATATTTAAATTTTCCTCGCAGTAGCACCTAAAACCTCACGGCAAAGGTACTCCGATTCTTGTGGACCTTGAAAGAATTCCTTCGCAGATTTGATACCCAAATAACACCCAGGAGTACATATGGCGTTCAACAATCAACGGATTATTCTAACCGGTGCTTCCCAAGGTATCGGTGAAGCGATGGCGAAGCAACTTGCAGCCGAAGGTGCCCACTTGGCATTGGCTGATGTTAATATTGATGGACTAAAGCGCGTGGCTGATGTCTGCCGGGCTTCCGGGGTTGAGGTACTGGAGATCCCCACGGAAATCAGCCAGAGGGAGCAGTGTCGGGCACTGATCGACCGTACCGTTGGGGAATGGGGCACAATAGATGCTTTCTTTTCCGTGGCCGGGATTTCCATGTGGTCGAAATTTGAAGACGTAACCGATATCTCGTTCTTTGAGCAACTCATGGCGGTTAATTACCTGGGTCCCCTGTACTGTACATATTACGCGCTACCCCATTTGAAAAAGAGCCGGGGAAAAATCGTTGTTGTTACAAGTAGTTCAGGAAAAGTAAGCGCGCCCCTGCATTCCGGCTATGCCGCAAGCAAGCATGCCCTGCATGGCTTTTTCGATGCACTGCGCACCGAACTGACCGGAACCGGCATCCAGATCACGTTATCGGTGCCTCTGTTCGTTCGAACAGCCATTCGTCTGCATGGCTTTCAAGGGGATGGGACTCATCCCAATGAGGATCCCTATGACGATTCGGGATCCATGACCCCGGAGCAGGCTGCAAGGTTTACCATACGGGCAGCCAGAGCGGGCAAGCGGGAAGTGGTCATGACGCTGGAATTGAAGGCGGCGGTCAAACTGCGGCCATTCATCCCGGGGATCGTGGATTACTTCGCTCGCCAGAAAGTAGGGCTAAAATAAGGTGAGCCTCCGGGATTACGTCTTACCGGTTCAGGGAGTCTGAAAAAAGGAAGAAGAAAAGGTTACCGGAACTTCTCCGGGCGGGGATAGAGCTGCTGGCCAACGATCCCAGGCTGGCTAGCCATCTGCAAATAGGCGGTGGGTTCAGCATTCTCCAAATCGATTCCTCGAAAGAAAGGGTGAGGCCATAGTTTGCCGCCGTCGCCCTGCTGCTGGTGTTCAAACAAACCCGATTGCATATGTAAATCCGCAACATACAGATCGCCGTTATCTTCCACAAAGGCCTGGAAGTACAGATCAGCGTCGGCATAGACCGGCTCAGGGTGAATATTCTGCATGGTCAGAATCTGGCCCGTGCCATCGGCGAATTCCACGGCGTGAGGTTCGTGTTGAATCACAACGCTGTTGAAAGGATCGGTCACGGGTAGTTTGTAGTAGTTGGCTGAGTGTTCCAGGTGTTCCCGGTTGGTGCTGCCCAGAGACAGGATGATGGTGGCGAACTTGGGTACACCACGAGATAAATCAGGTGAGACCAGTACCCCAAAGATCAATTCTTGGAACTCAGGCAGTCCCCCCAGTGCCCCGGCGGGAAAATTCAGCGCAGTGAGATGGAGCAGAGACATCCCAGGCGCACTTTGCATGGGTGTCAGGCCTTTGGGGACCAAATGCTCGATGGCATCGGTTTCAATCTCGAACAGGGTTGAGAGAGCGAAATCAAACTTCCAAATCAACAGACCCTCGCGGTTATTCAGATCAGGCACGACCAGATTCTCCTATTTGCATGGTTTCACCATTCAATTTTCCTGCAGGAAGCCAAAACGCTCCGCAGCTTCTAGGATAATCGCCGCCCCCCGATCCAGCTGCTGTTTGGAATGTTCCGAAGTCACAAACAGCCGAATGCGCGATTCGTTTTTCGGCACGGCTGGGAATGACATCAAAGAGGCGTCAACACCCTTTCGCTGGAGATAATCACTTAAAGGTATGGTGAGGTGCTCATCACCATAGATCACCGGAATAATCCAGCTGTGGCTGTCGCCGGTATCAACCTTGCCGCTTAGCTTGTTGCGTAAATAGTCGGCATTGTCCTGGATGCGTTTCCGCTTGGCTTTTCCGTCGGCCCCCATGGCCAGATCCAAGGCCTTGATGAGTCCGCCGGTGACCGCCGGATCGAGAGCGCAGGAGAACATGCGGGCACGGGCGTACCAGTTCACGTAATTGGCGAGATCATGGCGGGCGAAAAGGCAACCCCCAACTCCACCGAAGGATTTGCTGAAGGTGGCAATGATCATGTCCACCTGGTCCAGGACGCCCTGTTCCTCCGCAACGCCGCGACCGTTCTCACCGGCAATAAGCAGCGAATGGGCTTCATCGACCAGAACCTTGGCGCCGTATTTATGGGCCACCTGCACGATATCCTTTATACGTCCCGCGTCGCCGTCGGCACTGTAAATCCCCTCGGTGCAGACCAGAATTCGGGTGTTTTTATAATCAAGGCGGTTCAAGACCCGGTCAAGATGATCGACATCGTTGTGTTTGAACAGCTTGATAGTTGCCTGCGAGAGCAAGGCTCCGTCCACCAGGGAGGCATGTGAAAGGCGGTCCAGTACGACGACATCGCCCTTGTGGGCATAGGCGGACACCACGCCAATGTTGGCGCCGTATCCGGACGAAAAGAGGCTTACACCATACCCTGGCAGGGCAAAAAACTCAATCAGCTTCTGTTCCAACTCCTCATGGATCCGGAACGTACCATTGAGCACGGGCGAGCCGGTTGCTCCCAAGCCGTATTTGTCAAGGGCCGCTTTGGCGGCGGCAATCACTTCAGGATGATATGAATAACCCAGATAATTGTAGCTGGCAAGGCTGACCAGGTCGAATTTTTCCCCGGTTACACGCTCTACGCTCACCTCAGGGAGCTGGGCACCAAGGTGAGGGATCTGGAAGGTGTACATGTGAGCGTCGATAACTTCTTGACGCCATTGATTAAACTGGGTGATTTCGGCGTGCTCCTTGCCTGCACTGCTTATGAACATATCAAACGTATAATCGGTATAGGGTGGCAGTTCTCTATCTTTCGCTTTCGAGCTCATGATACTCCTACGTCCATCAACAAGTACCTGTTAACAATAAATCGGTGGAGATTACGGCTGATTTCACACGTTATCAAGGGGGATGGTAGGAGGTGTGACAGGAATCGCACTTTTGGGGTACCACCCGGTACATATCTATCTGGGCCGATAGAGGGCATGGTCATCTCACGGAAAATGGTGCTGACGAAGTGAGAAAAACCTGCAGGACAAGTCATAATCCATTTGATTCCACCCATGAGGATGGTGTAACATACGCCGTCATGCAAGAAGATCGACGAAGCAACCGTATTCGACGCAGCAGGCTCCACCAGGAGTTTCGCTCAAGGACGGGTTGATCCCAGCTGATCTGAGTAAAATGGATTTTGAAAGGCCCTGAGCGAAACGTTCAGGGCCTTTTATTTGTGTACCAATTCAAGGAGGCGATCAACGATGAAAACAACAGTGAAAAAGGTAGTGCTGGCATATTCCGGAGGCTTGGATACATCCATTATTATCCCCTGGCTAAAGGAGAACTATGATTGTGAGATCATCGCCTACGTGGCGAACGTGGGTCAGAAGGATGATTTCGCGGCTGTCAAGGAGAAGGCCTTCAAGACCGGGGCAGCGAAAGTAGTAGTGGAAGACCTGCGCGAGACATTTCTGACGGACTTCGTATTCCCGACACTGCGGGCGGGTGCCGTGTACGAGCGTAAGTACCTGCTGGGGACAAGCATGGCGCGACCGATCATTGCCCAGCAGCAGGTGAAAGTGGCGGAGGAGAACGATGCCGATGCCGTGTCACACGGCTGTACGGGGAAGGGCAACGATCAGGTGCGGTTTGAACTTACATACATGGCCCTTGATCCGAAGCTGCGGATCATCGCGCCTTGGCGGGAGTGGGATATCAGTTCCCGGGAAGACGCACTTGAATACGCCAAATCGCATGGGATCCAGGTATCGGCGAGTGTGGAGAATATCTATAGCCACGACGAGAATATCTGGCATATCAGTCATGAAGGGGGTCCACTGGAAGATCCTTGGCAGGAAATGAGTGATGATCTGCTGCAATGGACCAGTCCCATCGCCGAGACACCGGACGAGCCTGATTACTTGGAACTGAATTTTGATCGGGGTATTCCCGTATCCCTAGATGGAGAGGTTCTGGGTCCGGTTGCGCTTGTGGAGCGTTTGAACGAGCTGGGTGCAAAGCATGGCATAGGTGTAGTGGATCTGGTAGAAAACCGGGTTGTGGGGATGAAATCGCGGGGTATCTATGAAACACCCGGGGGCACTATTCTTTACACGGCCCATCGTGAGTTAGAAGCGCTGACACTGGATAAGTCTTCGCTGCATTACAAGGACGTGATCGCCGAGAAGTACGCTACGATGGTTTATAACGGTGAATGGTTTACGCCGCTGAGGGAAAGCCTGGATGCCTTCGTAGATTCATTTCAGAGTTGCGTGACCGGGACGGTTAGAGTGAAGTTATTCAAGGGTCACTGCCTGATCGCAGGCAGAAAATCGCCCTATTCGCTTTATCGCGAAGATTTCGCTACTTTCGGTCAAGACGATGTCTATGATCAGAGCGACGCTGAAGGCTTCATCAAACTTGCGGGATTGCCTCTGAAGGTAGAAGCCCTGCTGGCGGAATTCGGTGTAAAAAAGGGGAAGTACCGGGCGCCGGATTACTTCCGCAGCTTCAAGAGGGACTAGCCATGAAACCTAAAGTATGGCAGGAGCGATTATCGGGAGAATTGGATCCATACATCGAGGCACTGAATCGATCAATCACGTTTGATCACCGGTTGGGGCCGTATGATGTGCGGGCTTCCATGGTCTGGGCAGGGGCACTGCACCGCTGTGGCACACTGACGGAAGATGATCTGGCTGCAATCACAAAAGGATTGCAGATGATTGGCCAAGAGCTGGGCGCGGCTACCTTTGAATTCAGGGCACAGGATGAGGACATCCACATGGCCATCGAGAGGAGGTTGGGGGAGCTGATTGGCGCAGCGGCGGGGCGTCTACATACGGGCCGCAGCCGCAATGACCTGGTGGCCACCGATCTACGGCTCTATTCCAGGGACCAGATGGATCAGCTCGTAAGTATTCTTATTCCCGTTCTGGAACAGTTGGTAGCCATGGCCGAGGAACAGGTTGAGACGGCCTTTCCCGGGCATACGCATTTGCAGCAGGCCGAAGTCATCTCGCTGGGACAGATACTCCTGGCCCATGCCTGGCGAGTGAAAGGGGATGTGGACTTACTAACCTATGTAAAATCAACGACATCGATATGTCCACTGGGTGCGGGCGCGCTGGGTGGATCGCCGATTCCAGTGGACCGGGAATGGATTTCCCAGGAGCTGGGCTTTGACAGGCCGACTGATAACAGCGTCGAAGCGGTGGAATCGCGAGACTTTGTCCTGGATCTGCTATATGCCGTGGCACGATTGGGTCTCCATCTGAGCAGTCTGGCGGAGGACTTCATCATCTGGAACAGCCAGGAGTTCGGGTTCCTGACTCTCGAGGATAGTGTGGCGACGGGAAGCAGTCTCTTGGCCCATAAAAAGAATCCGGATGTTTTTGAATTGATTCGAGGGAAATGCGGCCGGTTGGTGGGGCACCTGACCGGATTCATGACTACCATGAAAGGATTGCCCTCGGGGTATAACAAGGATCTCCAGGAAGACAAGGAGCCACTTTTCGATGCGGTCGACACGCTACAGTTGATTCTGCCGGCACTGGCGGCAGCATTGAAGGGGGTGATCTTCACTCCGGAGCGGATCGCCGAGAAACTCTCCCCGACCCTTAAGACGGAGCGAATTGTCCGTTATCTGATTGCGAAAGAGATGCCTTTCCGGGAGGCCTATACTCTTGCAGGAAGTCTCGTCCGGGAATCGGATTCCATGGGCATGGAGCTGCATGAGCTGCCGCTGGAGGTAATGCAGT
The DNA here is from genome assembly GCA_042568495.1 of Fidelibacterota bacterium. Classification (GTDB taxonomy): domain Bacteria; phylum Fidelibacterota; class Marinisomatia; order SCGC-AAA003-L08; family TS1B11. Next base: position 38,079 of record JBHPIW010000017.1, read on the forward strand.
CGGTGTCAGAGGCTATTGGCCCCGACCTCGAGGAAGAATTATCAGCAGGATGGAAAATCCCTGAGGAGGGTGTAATGGGGGGGAGCAACAACAAATCGCTCTATCAACAGGTCGGAAAACTCCAGGGATGGCTCCGGAATAAACCGGAAAAAGACTTACAATGAGTCCAGGAAGGCCAACATCCGCTCGTTGAAGAAGGGGATATTCTCCAGATTGCTCATATGGGCAGCGTGGGGTACAATGTACAATTCCGCGTTGGGAAGCTGAGCCCGGAGCTTTTCAGCATCGGTGGGAGGGGTTAGCGTATCGTGTTCACCGACCAGGATAAGGGCCGGGATGTTCATTTTTTCCAAAGCGGGAGTGGTATCGGTTCGTGCAGCCAGTGCCAGCAGGGTTCCGCAGACACCCCGGGGACTGTTGGTTACCATCATGCCCCGCACCTTGTCCGCGACGACGGGATGGTTTTCAAAGGTCTCGGGTGCGAGGACCAGTTTGAGAAAGTCTTCGGCGAAGGCATATACACCGGAGGACTTGATGGCCGAAATGGTTTCAGCACGCTTGATTTTACCTTCATTGGTATCCGCCTCACTACGGGTATCACAAAGTACCATGGCCTTGAAACGTTTGGGATGACGCTCCACGGCGCGTAGTGTGATATAGCCACCCATAGATAAACCACATAGAACGGCTTGTTTCACATCCAGATAGTCGAGCAGGCTGATCAGATCATCCACGAAGAATTCGATACTGAATTGTCCATCACCGGGTTCACTGAGGCCATGACCACGGATATCATAAGCGATGCCTCGAAAACGGGGCGGAAGGGCAGCGAGTTGCGGATCCCACATGCGGTGACTGAAAGGAAATCCATGGATGAAGACGACCGGTAGTCCAGTGTCAGAACCCTTCAGAGTGTAGTTCAACTTGTGGCCATTAATCTCTGCCTGCATCGCACATTTCCTCTATTTATTTCAAGAACACCATTTTCTGATTGGCGGTATAGCGTGAGGTTTCGAGGCGGACAATGTAAATGCCCGCAGGACTCTCACTGCCATTGCCTGACCGGCCATTCCACCGCACCAAGTGCTGGCCAGGCTGGAATCGGTCATCAGCCAAGCGTCTGATCTCGCGTCCTTTCAGATCAAAGACAAGTATACGCACATGAGTAGCGATGGGCAAATCAAACCTGATGGCAGTATTAGGATTGAAGGGATTGGGGTAGTTCTGATAAAGCCGATAGGCGCTTGGGATACCCAGGTAGACAGCATCCGTGACGATAATCGCCCCGGGGGTGACAGCTTCCGAATACTCACTGACATTGCCGTTGAGATCGCCGGCTGCTACCCGATAATATGGTGTGGGGTATACAAGGTCCCCATCGATGTAGAACGTGTCAGAAGTGGCGGTCACGAAACTATCGACATGGGCGGGAATAAATTCTAAAGATGCGCCACGGTAAATGCGGTAAGATCCCAGATCCGCTTCATTATTCGAGTGCCAGGTGAGCCTTACATCCGCCGCGCCGGAAGTAGCCGCGGTAAGATTCACAGGGGATGCAGGTGCACGATTATCCACTGAGTAACCCCCAGTAATCGCCGAGAGGGCAACTACGAGGGAATCGGGCGTGCTGGCCGCGATACGGTAATAGCATTTATTAAGGCCGGTCGCATTGGAATCCATGAAAGACTGTGCGATAAGTTGGTAGAAAGCAGCATCGGTAGCTTCCTGGAAGCCAGAGTATTGCCAATGACCGCCATTATAAGGCAGTACGCGCGAGCCGGCCGTATAGTTCAGATCATTAGCCTGTAGCCAGATCGTGTAGCCACTGACGGTGGCGGTGGTATCATTATCGTCCGCAACGGGGCTCCATGAAATAATGACCGAACCACCCTCGTCATCAGGCACGTCAGCAATACCAATTACGAAAATGGTCTCCGACAGCGGATTGACGGTGAAGTCAGCAACGATTCCGGTATCCAGATTAGCAATCCGAGTAACAGCGACACCCGTCCATGCTCCGCTGTAGGCGAGGCTGGAGGGGGATGTGATATTGCTGAAGGTGGACTTGAGTGCCTGTCCAGGGAAGGGATCGCCGCTGTCGGCCCAGATCCCCTGTTCCAGGTCATACTCGCCATCAGCCTGTTCAAGGGCGACCAGATAATGCCCTTCGATTGTATACCCAGGGTACCATTCATGGTTGTTCTGATCGATGGCCACATCCATACTTTCATCGATGTGGTAGATGAGCAAGCCCTGCCCGGGCAGGTATTGATCGTAGCTGTAGCGCAGGCGATTTTCGACGAGGAAATATTCATTCCCTGGCAAATTGTTGGTCCAGAGTTGATAGATAGACGGGAATATCTCGATGGGCGAGACGAATTGAGAGATAAGGTCGGATGTTACGTTCAAAGGAGCTGCGAAGCCCATCAGTGCCCGGCTCCAGGCGTCGGGATGGGCAGGCGATCCTCCCACGGGGAAGCCCTGAACCGGATCGTCGGGGCCGTTCCAGCTCCCGCCAGCCATCAGACTCCATTCATCAAGACCATAGGAGGAACCATCACCGTCATAGAGATCGGGCAGGTTGAAGAGGGAGTGACCCAGCTCATGGGCGATGACACCAATGGTCATATCGGACGAGTCATCATCAAAGATCCAATATTCGGGTACGATGGCATATCCCCGCACCCATACCCGATCTTGCCCAACACCATCAAGCAGCATGTTGTAGCTAGTGCCCCAGGAATGTGACCAGATATTTTCCTCATCACCCTCCGCTTCGCCGCCAGTACCCGCGTGTACCACCAGGAGCCCGTCAACCTCGTTGTCACCGCCGTTATTGTACTGGCGGAAATCGATTACGGGATCGACAGTGAGTACCGCTTCTTCCACAAGTTTCTGGGCGTTGCGAGGGTAATCACCCAAGCCGCCGTTAGGGGTGCCGGATGTATCCGTTGTGTAGTAGGTTGAAATGCTGTCAGCTCGCTGCCAACCGGTCTGGCTGGGGAGGTTGACGGTGACCAGGTCCAGATTGCCGTAGCTGACTTCCCCGTAATAGTTACGGACAGAGATATTGGTGCTGTGAAATACCAATGAATCGAAGAAGGCCGACTCGACCTGGGAAGGCATATCAATGAAATCGATGAGTATCACCAAAAGATTCCAGTCGCCAGCCAGAGTCATTTGACGAAGACCAAAGATACTGGAAGCATCCTTTAATAACACAGGATCCATGCGCACGAAGGGATTATTGACAGCGTTCTGACGGAGTTGAGAAAGGTTTTTCAGATAGTAGGGCTCGGGAATCTCACCCTGGTTGATCATATCGCGCAGACTGGGGTGAGGAGGTATTGCCGGCAGCCGGGCAGGTAAATACAGGAGTAGACAGAATATTGCCAGATGGACCAGGGAATGCTTCATTGTATTAGCAGGGTATCATCGTCGTTTGATCCTGTTGGAGTGAATATTACTCAATTACCGGGAGCAGGGGTATGATAACGCTCACGTACCGGCGGTAATTATTCGAAGGTGTCGTTGGTGGGACCAAGCACCTCATCCAGAACCTGCTCGATGGTAAGAGGTGCAGCTCCCTCCAGGCGATTGTTGACGAACACATAGCCGGGGAAATTGGACTTGAGGGCCCGATTGAGATGTGAGATGATAGCCTGTCTGATCCCCGGGAGCGGTTTCATGATGCGTTGATACGGGAAAAAGGATTCCACGGCATCCTGATAGGCCACCTGGGGTGGTGTGAGCAGGCGCATGACGAAATAGGGTGCGGTGAAGGAGGTATCGCGGGCGATTTGCTCAGGGAGGGTAGGCATCCAGCTCCAGGAGGAATGCACGTGAGCGACGCCATGCTGTCGTAAAACATCGAAATAGTCCTGATCAAAGAGCTGGCGGTTGCGGATCTCAAATGCATATTGAAATCCCTTTGGTAGATCCTGCAGGAAGTTTTTGAGCCGATCTAGAAACGAGCCGTCATCAATGATGGGGCGAGGCAGTGTCCCGAATTGAAAAATAATGGGTCCCAGTTTAGGACCTAATCCCGAGACCACATCCAGGAAATGGGATTGGAACAAAGGACCGTCCAGAAAATTGGGATTATCTTTTCCTTTGCGGTTTCCGTACCTGGGATGGGTGGGGTATTTCCACACGGTAATCTCTTCGGTGACTTTGAGTCCGAAGCGGAAATTATCGGGAGTGAGTGCGTTGAGCTCGTCGATCAGTTTTTCACCGGGAAAGCGGTAGAAGGTGGCGTCCACACCCACGGCGGGGAAGTAACGGGCGTATTCGGCGAGACAGCGTCTCTGAAAGGCTTTCTGACTGGGATAATGGTCTTTATAGACCATTCCCTGCCACCCTTCGTATTTCCAGGAGGAGGTACCCAGATATACGTCAGACTGGCCGGCTAGCCGGATCGCACGATCGGAGACGGGGGAGGATGGATGAGGTTCACCGGTTGACACAGTCGAGCCTTACGCTGGGCAACAACAAATCAGGGCGCATTTTCCCCAGCGGCTTCCATAATACGGACCAGTAGCGGCGCAAAGCGGCTAAAAATGATAAACACGAAAACAATGTAATAAATAAAGGCAAACGGCAGGGTCAGAGCCCAGAACGTATATCGCCACAGCCCCGGGCCGATTTTCGATAAAGCCCAGCGATAGACGATGACCATCATGAATAATACCCCTATCAGGAGTGACGAGCCCATAGCGTAGGCGACGATCTTACCCAGGCGTATATCACCGACTGCCATTTCGAAGGTCAATAACGTGATAGCTATGACCGCAGCCAATGACGCTGCGATGTGCAACCAGTCAATCCAATTCGTATCGGATTCCGGTTTTACTTTTGGTTTCGGCGGCGCCTTTTCTTCAGTCAACTCATCATTCCGGTCTCTGATCTCATCTCGATCTTCAATCTCATCCAGAGGACGTCGTGTTTCCATAAGCGACTACCCTTCTACAATTGGTGGAGGGGGGTCCAAGTCATACAAGATTCAGGGTACTGTAGCATTCGTACGATATAGTTCTGTGAACATCCGTGTAAAATGATGGTGTTTTCCCCAGTACACGCCAATATACGCAGTCCAGGATTGAACGTCAACAGCTCAAATCCATGGGTTCTATTGACGAAACGAACGGCTCTATGATCCGAGGAGGGACTTTTTTGGTGTGGGGACTACTGCGTTTGACAGACCTACGACCTGATAATTCCCGGGTGAGTCTGATCTACGTGAGAGGGTATACCAGTACACTCGGACGTTTGTACCCGGTATCCAACGGGAGATATGCTCATAGGGTACGTCTTGGGAGCGGCCGGGAGTAATTGTATAGTCCCCGCAGCGCAAAGGATTATCGCAAGGTTTCCAACCAGTATACCTAGCCGAGCGACTCTCGAAAACTGCGAAATACAAGGAGTCTGACGAATTATTGTGCAGAACGAGTTTGGTCAGGCGAGTCTCAATAAAGATCACTTTATCCAGTCTACTACACATATTTACGGTCAGAAGTAGAATGGCGGGCAGTACTATAATTTTAAACTTGGTGACTTTCAATGCGAATCCAATAATTAGACTATATTAATTTAAGGTCATACCTTGAATACTCAATCCATTTTGGGGTGGATTACGTTCTTCGCCGAATCTGGACCAGTCACGATAAGAGATTGTAATAAAATGGTTTTTAAAAAGAATTGACTCTATACCTTGAATTAATTAAGATTAAAAAGTCCTATTTCCAAGTTCTACCGGAAAGACACCGTTGTTACGGTATATCGTTTTACATCTGAATCCGATTTTCCAATACCTTTTGATTTCGATCAGGAGATCCAGCAATGACAGTTCGAGCTGAACGCAGCCATCCCCTATTTAGCGGGGGTGAGGAAATTCTTCAAACCCTACCTGAGGGACACGTGATACACACTCTGGTGCGTGAACATAGGCGTATCCTGGATATTTTACTTGAAATCGATGCGCTCCGAGCTAGCCTTAAGCTCAAAGGATCGCTGGAAGAGAGTGAATCAATACTTCGAGATATAGCCCAGCATGCGGAGATGCTCCTGGATGCGGAGAATCATCATCTACGCGAGGAGCAGGTCGTCTGCCTGGAGATGGAGCGGCGCGGTCTTTCAGGGCCGCCCGAAATCATGCGACAAGAACACAATCTTCTGCGACCCATCAAGAGACACCTATTGGATCTGGCGACCACCGGGGCGGAAAAGAAGGAATTCGGTGTCCTCCAGGCGGACATCGATGAAACAACGGATAGAATTATTGCCAATCTAATATTGCATACGCAGAAAGAGGATAAAGTATTGTATCCGATGGCTCTCAAGATTATTGATGATCAGGAGACCTGGCAGCACATGCGCCAGAAATGTGATGAAATCGGATACTGCTCATTTACGCCAGTTTCGGGGAAATAGCAGAGGACATTGAGAGGCGATAATCCAAGATCCATTCCACCAAGATCGAAACACAATCTTCCACGACAGGTACATCCAATAAACGCTTCATAATTTTGTAATTGTTTTTTAATATCACCGAATACTTAATTTCCTTTAGAATCCGAGAATACAAAAGGAGTCAGTAATGGCCTTCCAAACCATCACGGAGATGTTTCTCCAGACAACAACCACTCATGCTGACAAATATTTATACTATAGCAGGCGTAAGGATCATTGGGAGGGATTGAGGGGTAAGGATATTCGAACCACCGTTGAGGATCTGGCCTTTGGTCTACAATCACTAGGGGTAAGCAAGGGGATTCAAGCGGCCATCATGTCGAACAACACCCCGCGTTGGGGGATGGCAGATTACGGCATTCTATGTACTGGCGCCGCTTCGGTATCCATCTATCCTACTCTCACAGCCAAGCAGGCGTCATATATTATCAAGCACAGTGAGTCCCGGGTAGTATTCGCGGAAGATGAGGATCAGGCACAGAAAGTCCTTGAAGTATGGGACGATTGCCCGGCTCTCAAGGCATTGGTGGTTATGAATGATACACGGGTCACGGGTAAGGCTGTAGATAAGGATGACCGGATCATCCTTTCCTTCATTGAATTGCTGGAGAAGGGACATGAATATGGCAAGGAACAAAATCTCGATTTTGAAGCCATGTGTAAAAGTGCAGGCCCGGATGATCTGTTGACTTTGATCTATACCTCTGGTACTACGGGCGAGCCGAAGGGGGTTATGCTAACGCATCACAACATGGTCGCCAATATCGAAGGCAGCTTGGAGCATATCAAGATCGATGAGTCGGATTCGCTGTTATCGTTTCTGCCACTAAGCCATTCTTTTGAGCGCATGGCGGGCCATTTTCTTGCATTTAGTAGGGGCACTGCGGTGTACTATGCCGAGAGCATCGATAAGGTGTCGGAGAACATGCTGGAAGTCAAGCCAACGGTGATACTGGGTGTCCCACGGTTCTATGAGAAGGTTTACAACCGGGTGATCGAGAAGATCAGTCATGACCCGGCTCTGCGCCAGAAAATATTCTGGTGGGCACTTGCACAAGGCAAAGCGGTTACGGATCTGACCATGGCCGGCAAGAAACCCGGCTGGTGGCAAGCCAAGAAGCATGGTCTGGCAAACAAGCTGGTATTTTCGAAGCTCAAGGACCGAGTTGGCGGCCGGATCAGGTTTTTCGTATCCGGCGCGGCACCCTTATCAGCCGAGATCGCCGAATTTTTTGCTTCCCTCAACATGGTTGTCCTGGAAGGGTATGGCCTTACCGAGACCAGCCCAGTCTTGGCGGTGAATAAATTAGAGGAATTCAAATTCGGTAAAGTTGGGCAGGCAATTCCGAACGTAGAGTTGAAAATCGCCGCTGACGGAGAGGTTCTGGCAAAAGGCCCGAATATCATGAAGGGCTATTTCAAGAATCCGGAAGCCACGGCGGAAACCATCGACGCAGAGGGGTGGTTTCACACCGGTGATATTGGAGAGATAGATGAGGATAAATTCCTGAAAATCACCGACCGCAAGAAGAGCATCATGGTCACTTCGGGAGGGAAGAATGTTGCCCCGGCTCCTCTGGAGAATGCCTTGGTAATCAGCCCATATATCGACCAGGTCATGATCATTGGTGATAAGCGGAATTTCATCTCCGCCTTACTCGTGCCTAGTTTTGAAAAACTGGAGGCATTCGCCACCGAAAAGGGTATACCAACAGCAGACCGGGAAGCCCTATTGCAGCATCCGGATGTGCATGCGGTCATTGAAGCAGAAGTCGAAAAGGCCATGGAGCCGTTTGCCCGGTATGAGAAGGTGAGAGAATTCACGCTGCTTTCCAGGGAGTTTACCATCGAAGAGGGCGAGTTGACCCCTAGTCTGAAGGTGAAGCGCAAAGAAGTGCTTGATCATTTTGGGGCGGAGATAGAAGCGATCTACGCCGGTGCGGGACCAGCTGAATAACTTGACTGAGAAATCACCCGGAACCGCAAAACCGCACCTCAGTTATAAGGCTGCCGGTGTCGATATCGACGCCGGTGAAGCCGCTGTACGCCGCATAAAGCAGCTGGCAAAGGAGACTCACGGTCCCCAGGTTTTAAGCGACTTGGGCGGATTTGGGGGATTGTACCAATTTCCCGCAGACCAATATCATCAGCCGGTACTCGTTTCCAGCACGGATGGTGTTGGCACTAAGCTTAAACTAGCCTTTCTGACGGACAGACATGATACAGTGGGGCAGGATCTGGTTAACCACTGTGTGAATGATATCCTGACTACCGGGGCTGAGCCGCTCTATTTCCTGGATTACTATGCGACTGATCACCTTGTTGGGGATATCTTCGAGCAGGTCGTGAAGGGTCTGTCCATAGCCTGTCATGAGAACGGGTGTGCCCTGATCGGAGGGGAAACCGCCGAGATGCCCGACTTCTATCAGGAGGGTGAATACGATATTTCGGGCACCATTGTCGGGGTGGTTGAGAAAGAGGCCATAATAACCGGGGAGAGCATCGAAGCGGGTGATCTTCTGATAGGCCTGCCCTCCAACGGATTACATACCAATGGATACTCCTTGGCGCGCAAAGCGCTGCTTCGTGAATGGAGCGTCGATACCTATGTTTCCGAGCTGGGAGGTACTGTTGGCGAAGCAATGCTGGCCATTCATCGATCGTATCTTCGGGTAATGCAACCTCTGCTGAATAAATCCTGGCTGCGGGGAATGGCACATATCACCGGTGGCGGGCTCGAAGGCAATACGTCCCGACTCCTGTCCTCCGGGCTACGACTGACCATCGATTGGGAGGCATGGGAATGGCCAGCGATATTCCGAGTTATTCAACAAGCCGGGGGAGTAGACGACGACGATATGAAACGCACATTTAATCTGGGTATTGGATGGGTGCTGGTGATCGATCGGGAATACCTCCCGGAGTTGGACCAGTATTTGTCGGACATGGACGAGGAGCGTATCCTCGTTGGGATGATTCAATGAGTAGGGCCTCTTTTTCCATCCTGGGTACAGGCAGCTGGGGATCTGTCATGGGAGCCCACCTTCAAAATGCGGGGCACGAAGTAACAAGTTGGCACTTCATCCCTGAGGAAGCTGAAGAATATCAACGTACCAGAAAGCACCCCTTTTTGGACGGATTCAGTTTCCCAAAGGGATTGGAAATAACCTCTGATCTCACCGATGCGCTATCAGTGGGCGAGATTATTATTCTGGCGGTACCCTCTCAGATCGTACGGAGTGTAGTTGGGCTGGCAAAAGACTTGCTTCAAGGCCGGCCCATCATGAATCTTGCTAAGGGTATTGAGCAGCGGACCCTGAAGCGGATGTCGGAGGTAATCATGGAAGTGGCCGGTTATTCGCCAGACACAGTGGCGACCGTATCTGGCCCGAGCCACGCGGAAGAGGTGATGGTGAATGTGCCGACGACATTGGTGGCCGCCAGCAGCAACCTGGATCTTGCCCGGGAGTTGCAAAAGCAATTGAGCACGGAATATCTGCGGGTGTACGCCAGTGGGGATATTGTGGGGGTGGAACTGGGGGGCAGTGTAAAAAATGTAATCGCCATCGGGGCGGGTATATGTGTCGGGCTGGGATTTGGCGATAATGCCATGGCCGCTCTAGTGACCCGGGGAATGACCGAGATCACGAGATTAGGGGTGGCTCTGGGTGCTGATGTTTATACGTTTGCGGGACTTAGCGGCATTGGTGATCTGGTTGTTACCGTTTACAGCCGACACAGCAGAAACCGAAGATTGGGATTGGAGATCGGCCAAGGACGCAAATTGGCGGATGTTCAGGCCGACATGGAAATGGTTGCTGAAGGCGTCTTTTCTGCTCAATCCGTGATGGATCTGGCTACCAATCTGAATGTGGAAATGCCTATCTGTCGCGAAGTATACCGAATCCTTTTCGAAGACAAAGATCCTCGCAGGGCCATCACCGACCTTATGACCAGAGACCTGCGGGATGAAACGCTTCCTTAGCACCGCACTTTTTTTACTCCTGTTTTCTACGGTACTTCTGGCGCAGAATCCGGCGCCTATCTGCGGCTTACCTGAAATCTCAAAGATCCCGGAGACGGAGACAGTCATTCTACGGAAGCGGATGATCCCCTCGGAGTATCCCAAGTTCGAGATTCGGGAACATTATAATGAGAGTACCTTAGTAGAGGTTGAATTCGTATTGATGCATGACGAGGACGACTTCAGTATCTACGTCGAGAAGGCGGAACTGGATTCACAACACGTGGACTCCCTGGTAGTGGCGGAACTGGCGGCAGTATTCAAGGAGCATACCTTCGCAGGTTCCATTGACAGCAGCCAGGGCATCAAGGACATCGCTGAGGGAGTGTTCGGCCAGCCCCCCGATATCGATCATAACGGTAAAGTGTATCTCCTGCTCATCGACGTCAGGGACGATTTCGTTCCCGATTCCTCGGAGACATTCGTGGCGGGGTACTTTGATCCGCTTGACCAAACACTGCAGGGAAATGGGGCGGATATTATATATCTGGATACAAATCCGGGGCTCATCAACGGCCAAAGTAAGAAGTTTACGCTGTCCATTCTAGCCCACGAATACCAGCACCTGATCCACTATGGGCAAGATCGGCACGAGGAACTCTGGATCAACGAAGGATTGAGTGAGCTGTCACCCGTCTTGATGGGATTACCACACAGGGATTTTGCCAGCTATCTTGCCAACACCAATGTGCAACTTGATCAGTTTGACAATGAATTGGCGGATTATGCCCGCTGCGGCTTGTTTTTCCTGTATAGTTGGATCCAAATGGGAACCTCGTATATCCAGGACCTGGTGCAACGAGATGAAACCGGGATTGAAGGAATAGAGCGTGCGCTGACAAGCAGCCAGAACCTGTCATTTGATGACCTGGTTCTCAACTGGCACAAGGCGAACTTCATCCGGGGTGATGGACAGTTGGGCTATGGCGGCAGCTATACAATTCCGCGGCCGGTGCTTCACGACAGGATCATAGATTTTCCGGAGGATGATTTCCAGCGGGAAGTCAAGCGCCTGGGGGCGCATTGGACGCTGATCACCGGTGGGGACGATCTTTTTATCTACTGTGATAATCGCCAAGAAGATCCGACCATAAACCTGATCAATGGTGATACCAAAGAGTTCATCGACGCCCCGGATCTGCAATTGGCGGGCTACTCAGATCCAGGATTTGGGACGGATTATGATAACCTGGTGGTGCTGGGAACAAGTTCCAGCAAGGTGTACGTGGCAGCTCAATTCGGGCTCTACGTGGATGCCAAGGGGGGGTATTCAGAGACCACGCTATCGTACGATGGAGATGAAGATCCGCAAGATGTGACGTTCATCAGTCTGCAACAAGGGACGGAGCGCGGTGAGGCCGCCGTCACCTATACTATTCCCGCGGGGGTGGAATTGGCAGACATTCGCTTCATGTGCATGAACAATGATTCGGTAGAAATCTCGCTCTACCAGGGAGCACTCGAACCTGAATATGTGTTCTATAGCGACACCATCCTGGCTCCATTTGGATTGGGATGGACAACCCACCGTCTGCCGCGGGGCCACTATGCAAGCCCCGGGCCGCTGTATGTCAGTCTCAGCAGCTGGGAGAATGCCCTGGCGTACAATGAGCACACGACTACATCCTACAGCTACTATCGTCCGCCGGGGGAGACTGCGTTCTATTCCTTGTCCGATTTTAAGATCGGCGGTGAAGGTGGCCAGGAGCTGGTGGGGAACTGGTCTATCCGACTAAGCTATATCGTGCCGGATACTAGCGAAGACCGACCGTTGCAGATACCGTTATTCGTGAGTCCGTTCTACCCCAACCCGGTACGAGGCGGAGAATTGACCAAGCTGAGTATCAGTCCCGGACACGCTGCGGAGGTAAGGCTGTACAACCTTCTGGGACAGGAGGTATTTCGTCTGGATCGTCCTTCGAGCGAGACAGGACCGATATTCTGGAACGGGATCATGTCCAACGGAATGCCTGCGCCCAGCGGGATCTATATCGCGCGAATATCGAATGGCGGGAGGATGCCGGTGGGTCGCAGACTGGTGCTGATCAGATAGCGATCTGAGCTTTGCTCCGTAGGCAGAGTAATCTAACTTTCGACTGCGCCCTCGTAGCTCAGTTGGATAGAGCATCTGCCTCCTAAGCAGAGGGTCCCCGGTTCGAGTCCGGGCGAGGGTACAATAGCATTCTCCATCGAGAAATGAGCCTTGGTTGGGCTCGTTTGCTATGCGCCACGATTCGCTCCATTTGGCCCGGGCGCTCACGACAGTGAGCAAGGTATAATTCAACACCCCTATGCGGGCGGGGAAGCGGCAGGAGGCCTTCCCGACGGGAGGGAGGCGGCGAGGAATTCAACATAACACCTACATATCCCCCCATTTTGAAAAAAGTGCCCCTCGGTGGAAAACCACAGCGGTGAATTTTCCGACGGGGCCCTTGCAACCGGGTGGGAAACAGTGTGGGATTATATGTCCGTAAGGCTCGCATCATGCCGGAAGGTAAGGCCGCGGTGGCGGTTTGTCGTTCGCCCTATGCGCCTGGTGCGCGAAAATGAGCGATGAGCAAGAAAAAGACATAAGAGCAAGAGTTAACCGCCAAGAACGCCAAGGGGACTATGGATATCCAACAGAAGAACCGGGAAAGGCCATCGCACCGCGCCATGGGCTTAACCAGTGCGAAGAGTGCGCGAAAAGGCTATTCGCTCCAATCCGAGGCTGGCTAACGAGGTTCAGCAAACGAGGGAGAGGCTCGCATTTCAGGCCTAGAACCACACCATTGCGGATATAGAGCGGATACGGTTCGCTGACCATCGACGGAATCGCGTCTAATCCCTTGGCAGATGCTCAAAAGTTCTAAAGAGATTCCTAGCGTGTGAATTTCTCATGAGCATACACCGGCTTGACAGGCCGGTTGATTCCTGTCGTGACGGAGATTTAGAGCTGCAATATAGCTACAATTCTATCTTCGAAGTTCTCTACTTCAACAACACTCCCGCCTTCGGCCCCGCTTACTGCGGGATCAAGGACGGGACTACTCTGACGCTTACTTTAACAACAGCATCTTGATAGACTTGGTGTACTCCGGAGTGACCAGGCGGGCGATGAAGATGCCGGAGGGGAGGAAACGGCCAGTCTGGTCGCGGCCATTCCACGGGACCTGATGGTAGCCTGGTTCCCGGTAGCCGTCCGCCAGTCGGATCACCTCCCGGCCGATGAGATCGTATACGATTAGGGAGACATGAGTCGCTTGCGGCAGGTCGTACCGAATGGTTGAGATCGGGTTGAAGGGATTGGGGTAATTCGGGAATAGTTCGTATCTCCCGGGGTTGAGACTGCCCTACTCCTCGCTGGAACTGATGGTACCGTCCCATACCACGTACGGCCAGCCAGCGTTTTTCCCGTGCTCCCACACATTCTTCGGCTGGCCCTCCGACCAGTGGGTGCCGTAGACAGCATCGAAGAACGGTAGCAGCCACAGATTTGAATCCCGATGTCTGCCATTAGAATGATCGGCCTTCCAGTCGCCGAAATCCTGCTCCCACCGGACCTGCAGCGCGTAGCCGGCACGGTACAGGGCGCTGTCGGCCACATCCCAGATCGGCATTCCCATTCGTTCGAGTATTCGCGCCCCCGAAACCAGGCCTTGCAGTGCTTCCCAGTGATAGACTGTCGAAGGGACGGGCGGCGGATTACTGAACGGACTGTTGCGCCGCATATCATCAGGCGTGATGCCGTCGATGTTCAGTCCCTGTTTCACGGCGCCCTTGGGATTGATCAACCGCAGGTCAGTCTGGTCCACTTGCCAGGATAGATCGTTACCCGGGCCGCCGTATTCCAACTCATCGGGTTTGGGACCGGTCACCGACTGAATCCAATAGTCACGTACCTCGGACAGCCGGGCGGTATCCTGCAGGTAGGCGTAGATGGCGCACAGGGAACCAAACGCATGGGTGCCCCAGTTGTTTGGGCGTTGGTGAAACATATACAGCAAAGTCCGGTTATCGTAGGCGATATACTCCTCGGCCATACTGCGCAGCCAGGTTTCAAATTCAGCCGTGCGGTAACCCACCAGATCGGCCGCCAGGGCGTAGGCGCCGGTTTCCCGGGCCCAGGCCAGGGTGCGGTTATTCTCATCAGATCTGCCTGGAGCCAGGGCGGGGTAGCCTTCGCCGGTCAGCTTTTCGCAGGCTGCTGTAACCTTACCCTTGTAAATCTCATCACCGGTGCGGGCATAGACAATGGCCGCCGCCAGAATCCGGGCGTTGTTGTCATTATTCTGATCGGATACAAAGGCCATATTCGGAGCGGCCTTATCGGCAGCGGCCTTCACGCTCTCCCACGGCAGCCCGGACATGGGCTTGTCCGCCAGTTCGGCCGCGGAGGTCCATAATCCGGTCCGAGCGGAATCAAGCCCGCAGCCTACTGCGACGACCAGCCAGCATGCTGCCGCGATCAGTAGCCCAATCATCCGTCTACGAGTCCTTCCCATGGCTGAGAACTTCATCAACTTCATTGATCTTCTCCCATTTTTATCCCAGTTGGCTTAGTAAGTCTGCCAAACCTGTTACCTTTAAAATAATCATGAATGGGGTGCTGATAAAAGTCCCCCGAGGTTCACCTCTTCAGAGATTCGAATTATACTGTTGGCATAAATATCAGGGACATGATCCTAGCTTCAAGGGTCAAGCCGGAAACTGGGGGGCCTTTGGGTTGTCTGGAGGTTTTGCGCCTATCTACGAATCAGTCTCTTCCCCTACCTCAGCAGAATACTTCCGGCGGGTTCTGCGCTTGATGTCGCGGACCACTGCTTCCGACTTCTTCTCTACCATCCTTAAGACTCCTTTGCTTCGTGTTCAACTTAGCAAAAGTGTCTCTTGGCAAAAACACAGGACTGGTCCACTTTACTCTGAACCGCTACAAGAGACACATTTCACTATTCCAAGGTATAGTTCGCGCCTCATCTGAAGCATTCCACTGATGCCTCTAGATTGGTCACCCATGGTCACCACTGGGCAAATCCCTGCCCACCAGCACGTTTTAAGACACCTTTTTAAGACCTGGAAAAGTGAGTGGAAGAAAGGGCGGTTTTTGGGATGGGAGATCCTTCGATCCGGCAGTTGCCGGACTCAGGATGACCGTGCGGGTCACTTCCGCAGCACCAGTTTGATGGATTGAGTATAAATCGGTGACAACCATTCACTCAATCACCTGTATGGCAATGGTATCACTGGTGCATACTTCGGGATGTGCCGCCCTTAGATATCCATAGATCAAATACGCCCCGGACGAAACTGGCTGGCCGCTATTCAAGGGCTCATCCAGATTCCACTCAAAGTGCGAGTAATCGTTCTCGTATGGCATCAACTGATACCAACCCACTATATGTGTGCATTGTATGGCGGGATATACTCGTTCACCCTCTGCATTGAGTACATAATAAAGCAATCTGCAGCCGCTACCCAGTCCCACTGAAAATGCTGTATCCGCATTATTCACGGCCATAACTGTGATGTAGACCGTCTCAAATAGATGGTAAGCCTGCTTGTTGGAGGCGGTGGTGATCGAGAAACCTTCACCTGCCGGAGGCGACCTGACAAGATAGGAAGCAATGGAGGTGGTTTCACCCGCCTTAAGATCTTGTACCGCGATGGTATCAGGAGTATACCCTGCATGGGTGATGATTACGTTCGCGACGGAATGATCACCAATGTGGTCATAGAAATATTTACCGGGATCTTCCATTGGTGCAAATGCATCATAAGAGGTCGAAGCATTAATATGGTTGGCACGAACCACGGAAGCGCCATTGAGCGGTTCAGAGTCCACACTATCATAGACATAGCAGTAGATCGTCGTGGTAGCTTCACGTGTTTTCATTACAATCGTTGGCACTTGCCAGGGGCCACCAGGTGTTCCGTATGCATCTTCATCCCGGATAATAACCGTATCAGCCCTTGCTAGTCTATCTTCGGACACCTGCCATCTTTGAGTCTCGCATTTACCGGAACCGCACATGAATATAGCTCGGGTCGTATCGTATTGTGGATGGGTGAACCAAAGTTCGAAATCAACCATATGTCCGTCAATTTCCGGATTAATACAACATGAACTCCCTGTTCTGCGATAATATGGAAATCCATAAGGGAGAAAGTAATCCCCGAGATCTGTAGACCACCCACAGAGACCTTCGCAGGTATCTGCATATAGATACGGATCTCCAAAGTATCCTCCTGAGTGAAAGATTTTTACACTATCAATTCCTGCATCCATCGCATCCACTACTCGGCCATGTAACGGTTCGAAATCCGGTGCTTCAGGCTGGTATCCCAATAGGACTAATGCAATGCTGGACAGGACGACTAGCCTAGACCATCGATTTATCTTGATTCTCAAGTGCCAAAATATTCTGATCATTTTTTATGGTATCTAGCTCTACAAGACGGAAGGCATTCATTCTGTGTTTATGCCAATGCTAGCATAAACTATATGGAATGAACGTGTTTGACAAGCAATATCTTACGAATGTGGCGAAGTGTGCACCACGCCAGATGGCGCTGTCGACGTGTTGGTTTCAGGACACCTTATTAAAGACCTGTAAAAGTGAGTGTCAGAAAGGGTGGTTTTTGGGACGGGAGATCCTTCGATCCGGCAGTTGCCGGACTCAGGATGATCCTGCGGGTCACTTCAGCAGCAGCCCCGCCTACTGCCCCGCCTTCGGACGGGACTTCGCCTTCGGCTCGCTTCCTGCGGGGTAAAATCCACCGCCTTCGACGGGGCTGAAGACATCCTTCGGTGAACTCAGGACAAGCCTTGATGTACCAAGGGGAACCAAGGGGGGGCAAGCACGAACAGAGCGCATCCGTTCTTGCGGGAATTTCAGGAATTGGTACTGGTGTTTGTTTCCTTATTCAAGAGGCTTGGAGAGGCTCTACGGTACGCTGGGTGCGGTTTTGGTAGGATCGGTATCACACCCCCCATACCTAATAAGCACCCGGAATTTCAAAGCTTTCCATTTCTTACCTGTTCTAACAGATAACGTTTTAGACTTTTAATAGCCTTCACTTTTTCTACGTTTTGTTCAGATTTTATTGGCTCTTATTGGGGAGTGAAACGATGTATATATCCGATATGGACGCAAGGAACAAGAAACTCATCTATGACATTGCCTAAGTTATCTTGTATTACTTTTGCCATGCCCAGCTCTGCAAAAAGTCCTCGAACTCCTAATAATGAATTCCAACTATAGGCAACTCCAAGAGAAGTGTAATCATAATCAGCTCCTGGATCAGACCCCTCAATTCTGCTTAGCAGGATATTTATGCTTCGTTGTTTCTTTTCATTATCTAATCTCTTGTACGCCAGATTAAGATGGAACTCGTATAAATCTTCTTCTACATACATTCCTGAAATCCTGACACCATATGGCCCAAACCAATAGCCAAAAGCAGGACTTACTATCGGAGGTGAGAGTAATATCCCAAGCTCAGGATATGACTCGAATTTAAGATCTCTTGATTCTTCTTCAGCCACAGCCTCACCGCTATAAAGCACAGCAGCAACAGGTATTAGATCCTGTTGAGCATTTATGATAGAAAACCCAATAATCAGCATCATTGCTGCAATGAACAGTAATGTTTGTTTCATTGACCTGCCCCCCATTTGTACATCGTCAAAGTAATGTGAGCTACTGTGCTTAAAACTAAGAGACACATTTTACGTTTCCAAGGTTTAGCTGACACATCATCTCAATCGTCCAGATCTAGCCTAAATACTTCTCAAAACTGGTCACAACTAGCCACCATTGGGCAAATCCTTGCTCCAAGAAGCAGGTTTAAAGACACCTTTATAAGACCTGGGAAAGTGAGTGTCAGAAAGGGCGGTTTTTGGGGCGAGAGATCCTTCGATCCGGCAGTTGCCGGACTCAGGATGACCCTGCGGGTCACTTCAGCAGCACCATCGCATTCTGCGGGATTTATGACGGGACTGAAGGCATCCTTCGCTGGCCTCAGGACAAGCCTTGATGGACTTGGACCGCTCGGCGTCGTTAGGCGGGTTTTAATCAATATCTAGTTTCATCACCATCCATCCTATGAAAAGGATAAGAAGTGTTGCCAGCAGCGTAAACAATGGAAATCCGATGATACCAGATAAGCTACCAATGAATAATATCGAGATTGACCCACACACAAAGAAAATAGCTAATAGCGAAAGTACTACATACTTAATTACTTTTTTAGTTAAGTCATCCATTATACTCAAGGTGTATCGGTGCAAAGCCTTTTGGACATTCAGGGATAAAAACTATGAGACAGTTTTCGTGTTCCCAAGGCTTAGCTGACGCCTCACCTTAAACTTTCCCCTACTTCAGCAGAACCATCTTGATGGACTTGCTGTACTCCGGTGTCACCAGCTGGGCAAAATATATACCTGAGGCGAACTCTTGGCCATTCCAATGCAGTTCGTGATACCCCGGTTCCATGCAGGTGTCTATAAGCTTAGCAACTTCCCTTCCAAGGATATTATAGACGACCAGGGAAACTTCACTGCCCCGGGGCAGCTCATAGCGGATGGTGGAGACGGGATTGAAGGGATTGGGGTAGTTCTGATCTAATTCAAAAGCACCTGGTGCTTCCATTGACCGTCCGATACCCGTCGTGCCACAAATATTCTCAGCTTCTTCACCCATTCCCGAGGGAGCAAAGGCAGCATTAGAGATGCTTATCTTATCAAGTTCAGCCCCATCCTCGCGATAGGCTATGGTTAAGGTGTGCTCACCTTCAGTGAGGGTGAAATCATTGATTTTTTCCATTCCCATCCGCCGGTCCCCAAGCCGTTATACATTGTAAAAATTCCATTGTCCATTTTCATCCAGTACGAATCATCATCAGCTGTGGGACAATTCAAGCGAGCATACAGCGTATAACTGCCGGTGGTATCCACGGTAAAAGGGATGACAACGGCGCTTTCACTGCCGACCGGTTCGGTCCAGGGCGGGAAGGGTGGCTGGCCTAGTAGCCGAACAGCCTCGGGATGAGCAGGGACAGGCCGGGGATGAAGGTGGTGAGCAGCAAGGCGATGATCATGGCAATGAACAGGGGGATCAGGGGCTTGATGACCTTTTCAATGCTGATTCCGGATATGCCGCAGCCCAGGAATAATATCGAGCCCACCGGGGGTGTACAGAGGCCAACGCACAGGTTCAGGACCATCATGATGCCGAAGTGAACGGGGCTGATCCCCAGCGCCGTGACCACCGGCAGGAAGATAGGTGTAAAGATCAGGACGGCGGGGGTCATGTCCATGAAGGTACCGACGATCAGCAGGATCAGGTTGATGATCAGCAGGATCACGATCTTGCTGTCGGTCAGCGAGATCAGCGCCGCGCTCACATTCTGGGGGATGTTCTCGTAGGAGAGGATCCACGACATGCCCATGGAGGTCCCGATGAGCAGCATCACGATGGAGGTGGTGGCTACCGTAGAGAGGAGGATGGAGGGGAGCTCGCTCCATTTGACCTCCTTGTAGACCAGCACAGAAAGAATGAAGGTGTACAGGACGGCTACAGCCGAGGCCTCGGTGGCGGTGAAGTAGCCGGCGATGATGCCCCCGATAACGATGACGATCAGCAGCAGGCTCGGAATGGCCTCCAGGAAATACCTGACGGCCTCCCACATCTTGATACCCGGTATGGTGGGATAGTTCTTGCGCTTGGCGATGAAGCCGGCCACGAGCATCAACATGACGCCTGTCAGAATGCCCGGCAAGTACCCCGCCAGGAACAGGGCTGTGATGGACGCCCCACCGCTGGCCAGGGAGTAGACGATCAGGATATTGCTGGGGGGAATGACCAGGCCGGTGGTGGCGCTGGTGATGTTCACGGCGGTACTGAAGTTGGGATCGTAGCCCTCTTTTTTCATCACGGGTCCCATGAAGCCGCCAATGGCGGCCACGGCCGCGGCGGCAGAGCCCGAAATGGCTCCAAAGAGCATGGCGGCAGTGATATTGACGAAAGCCAGGCCGCCAGGCAAACGACCGACGAGTACCTTGGCGAAGTTGATTACCCGCCGGGCAATCCCGCCCCGGTTCATTAATTGTCCCGAGAATATGAAGAATGGAATCGCCAATAGCGCGAAACTGTCCAGTCCCGTGGCCATGCGCTGGGCGACCGTTGTCAGAGCGGGCAGTGTATTGATGCTCAGCAGCATGGTGGCGAGTGTCGCCAGTCCAATGCTGTAGGAGATGGGAGTCCCCAGTACGAGCAGCACGACAAATACTCCCGACAGGACAATTATATCGAGGAGAGCGATATCAGCCTCCCGCTTCCGTGACCGATTCCTCGTCCGTTTGCATCAGATCGAGAAATGCAGCAACGGCGTAGAAGATGATGATAATCCCGCTGAGGGGGAGCACCAGGTAGACGTAGCCCAGCTTGATCTGGAGGGCGGCGGAGGTCTGATCCAGAACCAGAGTGATATAGACCAGGCGTATCCCGCCGATAACCATTATGGACATGGCAAACAGGGAGACCATGAACTGGATGATCAGGCCGATAGTTTTCTGCATGGCAAGGCTGAACTTGTGGGCGAAGTAGTCGATGGCCAGGTGCATGCCCTTGCCTGAGGCATAGGAGGCTCCGAGCAAACCGATCCAGATCAACAGGAACCGAGCCAGCTCCTCGGTGTAGGAACTGGGGTCCTGTAGGATGAAGCGGGTGAATACCTGCCACAGGACGTTGATGACACTGGCAGCCATGAGCAGCATCAAGGCGTAGCTCAGCCAGCGGTCAACTGCGGTTCTGATCCCACCCAAGATCAGTCCACCGCCTTGATCCGCTGGATCAGGTCGTAGATCTCCGGCTGATCGCGGTATTCTTCATAGATACCGTCTACTTTCCGTGCGAAAGCGGCCTTATCGGGATAGTATACTTTCACCCCGTTGGCCTGGACTTCCGCCATGGCCTTCTCGCTGGCTTCCTTCCATAGCTGCTTCTGGTGCTGGATCGATTCATCGGCGGCTTCCTGCACCCAGGACTGTTCCTGTGGACTCAGGTCCTGCCAGAAAAGGGTGTTGATGATCAATACATCGGGGATGCTGGTGTGCTCATCGATGGAGTAGTGTTTGCATACCTCATAATGCCGTGACAGGTGGAAGGAGGGCGGATTATTCTCGGCGCCGTCAACCACTCCCTGCTGGAGTGCGGTGTAGAGTTCCCCCCAGGCAATGGGTGTGGCCGAACCGCCCAGCAGTTGAATCATCTGCACAGCGGTGGGGCTTTCCATGGTCCTGATCTTCATCCCTTCCAGATCGGCGGGGCTCAGGATCGGCTTCTCCTTGGTATAGAAACTCCGGCTGCCCGCGTCGTAATAGCAGAGACCCCGCAGCCAGTATTTCTCACAGCTCAACAGCAGCTGTTTCCCGATTTCCCCTTCCAGTACTTTAAAGCGATGCGCTTCATCCCGGTACATGTAGGGCAAGCCCAGGGCCTTGTAGGCCGGTATAAAGCCTTCCATGGTGCCGGCGGACACTTTCGCCATTTCCACGCTGCCAATCTGGAGTAACTCCAATAATTCCCGCTCGTCCCCCAGCTGCTGGCTGGGGTAGATATCGATCCTGAGGGTACCGTCTGACTTATCACTGACCTGTTGGGCCATGTAGACCATGGCATGGTGGACGGGGTGGGTCTGGTCCAGGGCGTGACCGAGCTTGATAACCGTTGTCCGACCTCCGCGATGGCAGCTCATGGCAATCGCAGAGAGTAGCACAATGAACATTGTGAGGACTGGTCTATTCAATCAAGGTATCCCGAGAATCCTGTTAGTGTACTTGAATTGATTGAAATGCTGTTATGGTAAGACCAATATCTATAGTAATCCGGTCCTAATCTCGAATGGATCGCTGCCATCTATGCCGCGAACCCGTTTGCTCAGTGCATCGAACAGTCGTTTCTGTTTCCGATAGACCGGTACATATTCCTGGCGGGGCTTTTTGCGGCGCTTTTCATCCAGGATGATAAAGGGCTGCACGACATCTCGAATGCTTACAGATTCCTGGTTCTCGTTCCGCCATACCCAGGCTGCATGCAGGGCAGCGCCCAGTGCCGCTCCCTCACCCTCGACGGGAACAGTTTCAGCCTCAAACACATCTGCAATGATCTGGCACCAGGCATCGGATCTTGACAGGCCACCGGTCAGGCGAATCTCCTTGACCTCAACCGGCATTTTCTCGAACCCACTATGCAGACTCAGAACATGTCCTTCGAGTACCGCACGGCAGAGTATTTCTTTGTTGAAATCACCCAGGCCGAATCCGAAGTATACCGGTGCCGCTTGTGGCACGTCAGGTGTTCTTTCACCCACGTACCAAGGGATCAACAGCCGGCCGCCGTTCCCGGGTTTGGTCAGCTGGATCACCGCGCTGAAATCGTCATGCGTCAGATCATACTGTTCGATGATTCCATCGTATCCATTTGCCAGATTGGATACGCAGAGCAGGGGCAAGTGGTGTCCCGTGCTGTCACAGAAGGCGGCGATCTCACCGGAAGGATCGATGTAGGCATCCTCCATGAAGGTGTAGGCCGTACCGCTGGTGCCCAGACTGACGGTCACGAGTCCCGGCTCCACGTTTCCGGTGCCGACCGCACCGTACATATTGTCACCACTCCCGGCGTCGATGCGGCATGCGGGGCTGAATCCGTACTGGTCGACCAGCGCTTGCGAAATATCCCCGATGGTCTGATCCGAGGATTTAATCTCAGGCAGCTTGCTCTTCAGATCCGGGTCGATGGCCTGGAGCACCTTATCGGACCACCGGCGGGTCTTTGGGTTCCACAGCGCCAAACCGGAGGAGTCACCGGGCTCCATAACCCGAACTCCACCCGTCAGATACCAGTTGATGTAGTTATGCACCAGGAACAGGGTTGCGGCTTTTCGGTAGGCGTCCGGTTCATGGCGCAGCATGTGGAAGATCTTGGCTGCGGTATAGCCGGTGCGCTGGCTGTTCCCAACTTCGTCGATCATATTCGCCAGACCACCCACTTTTTCGGTCATGATATTGCATTCCTCCAGGGTGGAGAAATCATTCCACAGCTTGCTCCGGGCGCGGGCGAGATTGCCGTCCGCGTCCAAGGCCACCAA
>JBHPIW010000018.1:0-56328 GCA_042568495.1 Fidelibacterota bacterium
TTACGTATCTCTCAGCTGATGCCTGATCAGTGGGGCTTGATTCTTGAATACAGAAAGTAAACCATGAAAGTTATTGTCATTACCGGTAGTACGCGAGGAATTGGACGAGGACTGGCAGAGTCCTTCCTGGCTCATGATTGCGCTGTTGTGGTAAGCGGCAGAACGCCGGAAGCAGTGGATGAAACCGTAGCCCAGCTCCACCTGAAGAATGGCGGGGAGCGAGTTTTTGGCCAACCGGCGGATGTAACCTCCCTGGATCAGGTTGAAAACCTTTGGAACGCAGCTGTAGCGCAATTTGGCCGGGTGGATATCTGGATCAACAATGCCGGGCTCAGTCACGCCGAGCTGAACTTCTGGGCTCTGCAGCCCGAGCTGATCGATTCGCTGGTACGTACCAATATCCAGGGAGTGATGTATGGCACCCTGGTTGCCCTGCGGGGTATGTTAGCTCAGGGATTCGGTGCCATGTATATCATGGAGGGGCTGGGCAGTGATGGACGGACGATAAAAGGCCTGTCGCTGTATGGCACCACCAAGGCCGCTGTCGCGTACCTGGGGAAAGCCCTCCAAAAGGACGTTCAGGGTACACCAGTTATCGTTGGCTCCTTAAGACCCGGAATGGTGGTTACCGATCTGATCCTGGAGCATTACCAAGGACGGGAAGAGGAGTGGGACCGATTCAAGCGGGTACTGAATATCTTCGGTGAAAGAGTAGAAACAGTCACACCCTGGCTGGCTCAACGGATTCTGAACAATACCCAAAATGGTAGCTGTATCAAATGGTTGACCACTTGGCGGTTGATTCGTAATCTGATGAGAGCTGGTCTGCATCGGCGTAATATTGCAGAAGATCTCTGATTGGCTTTCGTCTGCTCTACAGGACCGGTTCCAGCTGGAGCTTGAGGCGGGTAGAGAAATTGACGAAGACATCTTGACATAGCTGGGACTGGTTTTTAATATGATCCCGCTATCGCTACGGTTCTTTTGGTAAACAGAGGAGAGGGAGGCAACCATGCGCCTGGTAAAGGATCTATTGAATGATAAGGATCGCGATATCTGGTCAATCGGACCTGATGATACTGTGTTGGAAGCCCTTAAGCTCATGGCTGATAAGGGCATTGGTGCCCTGATCGTATTAGAGAAGGAAAAGGTAGTAGGTATTTTTTCCGAGCGCGATTATGCCCGTAAGGTCATACTGAAAGGCAAGTTGTCCAAGGATACGCCTGTCAGTGATATTATGAGCAAGAAAGTGGCTTACGTGACCCCGGACCAGACCGTTGATGACTGCATGTCCTATATGACCACCGACCGGATTCGCCACCTGCCGGTCCTGGATGGGGAAGAGCTGGTCGGGCTCATTTCCATCGGGGACGTAGTGAAGGCTGTGATCACAGCGCAGGGATTGGAAATTAAGCAGCTGGAAACATACGTCACCGGTCTTCTGCACGGTTATTGCTGAGCTGATTATCTCTCATGTTCGAGGAGCGTGGGCGAATCATCGATTCGTCACAAGCTGAGTAACCATCAGGACTTGATCGACCCCCCGGTAATAACCGCCGTATCAACAAACAGCTTTGCCCAGACCAGACTATACCATCAGCGACCTTCGTGTGTACCTGGATGAAAAACGCACCGAGCTCAATGATATACGGAAAGGGGGGATACCCCCGGTAAATCGGTACCTCATGGACATGGGCAATAGTTTGGGCGTATTTCCTGATATTTGGAAAACCGCAGAAAACCAGGTGAAGGGCTGCACTGCGAAAGTTTACATCGCGGCAACTGAAGCGGACGGCAGGATGTTCTACATGGCTCACTCGGATTCAAAACTGGTACGAGGACAGCTTGCACTGCTCGTCAATGGTCTGAATCGCCTCACACCGATGGATATTATCGAGCATGCCGAGGCCTGCATCTCCGATTTTGTAAAGCACACGGACGTCCGTTTCAGTATGACCCGTTCCCGCACCAACTCCATGGGAATGTTGTTTCTGTTTATGCAGCAAAAAGCCATTCCCTATCTTCATTAGCGAATACTCTTACATACTTCAGAATACATTATATCCGGAACCCGGCAGGGGGGATGATATAGACGGAATTATTTTTTCGGATGGTAGGTAGGCAGCAAGACGAGATGGACCGTCACGCCGACGGCGACCAGCAACAGCACTATGCGAATCGCTAGAAGGTCTGTGGCATACATAGCCGAAAAACCAATGGTGATCCATAAGGCGCTGATCCCAATCACTTTCGTGATGATGGGTACACCATTACCTTCCCGATAGTTCTTTAAATACTTGCCGAACCACCGGTTGGAGATCAGCCGTTGATACAATTTTTCAGAGCTGCGGATAAAGCAAGCTGCAGCCAACAACAGAAATGGAGTAGTCGGCAGTATGGGCAAGAGGATCCCCACCGCTCCCAATACCACGCTCAGGGAACCGAGTATGATCAGGAATGGCCGCACGACTCTATTTGATTTTTCTACTGTCACTCGCTTGCTATTAGGTAAGAACTTTCCGCATCAACTGCAAATTGGCATTAAAACCGGGAGGTAAATTTGGACATTCTGTTTCAGGATGCAAGTGTGCATCACTGTTAACGGTGCCTGAAGCTTACCATTTATTGCGTGCAGGGCTACCGTTTGCGTAATGTTGTACTGCTAATTTGAATCACAACCGAGGCGATACACATGTTGAAAGATATAGTGCTCAAAAACCGGAGCTACCGCCGTTTTCACCAGAACTCGACTATTCCTATGGATACCTTGAAAGAATTGGTGGATTTGGCCAGGTGTTCTCCCTCATCAGCCAACAAACAACCACTGAAATATGTCCTTTCATCTGACCCCGGGAAAAATGATCTGATCTTTCCGACCCTTTCCTGGGCAGGATATCTTCCAGACTGGCCTGGTCCGGCAGACGGGGAGCGGCCCGCGGCATACATCATTATCCTGGGTGATAAGGAGATCAGCAAGTCATTCAGTTGTGACCATGGTATCGCTGCACAGAGTATTCTTCTGGGAGCTGCGGAATCAGGACTGGGTGGCTGTATCATCGGCTCGATCAAGCGACAAGAGCTACAGCAGAATCTTGATCTTCCTTCGCATTATGAGATACTGTTGGTTCTGGCTCTGGGCGAACCGGCTGAACAGGTAGTTCTTGAAGCGCTGGACACAGCCGGTGACATCCGATACTGGCGGGATGACCAGAGCATTCACCATGTTCCAAAACGTTCGATGGATGAGATTATTTTACCGTAGAATTATTCGGCATTGTCTCAAGGCAATCGAATTGATCACGTCTTTCATTTTCATTATGCAATTTGAAAATCAAAAGGAGAAATCATGAGCTCCAATGAACCACAAGTCCTTGATGATGAGATGTATCGGCTGCTCCGAGAAGAGAAAGTCGAGGAATTCAATGCCCGGCGCAGCGCAGGAGAATTATGCCAATTCCGAGGCGTCGATTTCCGGGGCGTTGTTTTACGGGAGGCTGATGTTCATGGCATTGATTTTTCAGACTGCTACTTCCGCCAGGCTGACCTCCGGGGCTTGGATATGAGCACCTGTCACTTGGAGGGGGCCAGTTTGCGTGAGGCGAGAATCTCCGGTGCTTATTTCCCGAAGGCACTGGCTGCAGACGAGATTATGATGTCCCTGACATATGGGACCCGGATGCGTTATCGTTAAAATACTATAGGTTCAGAGGGGATTCATCCCCTCCCGCGTTTCCTGGCTTTCGTCAGTCGAGCGGGTAATTCCATTCCTCAAAGCTCCTGCGCCATCTGGTTGAAATGGCCTCTTTCAAGGCAGGATCCATCGGTGCGTAGACATTCTTGCGATACCCTGCAAGGCTTTCCACGTATTCCTGCAAAGCTGGCTCGAATTCAACAAAGTCAGGCAGGCTTAGAGTCTCATATAGCTTTCGCATCTCGCCCATAGTGTCCTTTACCAGATCTTCGTGGCGCAGGAAGTGGAATTGTCCCTCAGGGATCATGCCGACTTCCTCGAAATAGACTTCGTGCATCATTTGATAGGTATCGAGTACCCTTTCACTGAATGGGCGGTTATATGGCCGCTGCAGGATGAAGTAGCCGCGTTGCATGGTTTCCAGCAAGTAGACGGTGGATACAAATACCCGGTATGGATTTCTGACAATGTGAACAAAACGGGCGTTAGGAAACAGGTCAAGTAACACCTTGATACGGCAGGTGTTCAAGGGTGATTTCATAACTATTGGCTGCTGGTTTTTGAAGGTCAGTTTTTGAATGAAATACTTATAGGATTTCTTCCAGTCTTCAAGCTCCTCTTGCGGGACGCCATGAAAGCTCATGTACCGGTCGTAATAAGCTGCTCTTTGGGGAAGGGAGAAACTGAGTGCCGGAGAAAAGGGGGTATACATACACATGGCGATCTCGTCTTCCTGTGGTACTTGCCATCCAAGGGGCATATTATCCTGGGGCCGCTTGTTGGGGATCGCGGAGGCCAGTTTGACGGTCATGGATTCCTCCGTCGTCAGGAACGTATGGGGGAACATGACCTGAAAGGTATTGGCAGTAGCCAACCGGGGATCCTTATTCAGGATATTGTGGAGGTGGGTGGTACCACTTCGCCAGTGCCCAAGGATAAAAATTGGCTCCGGAGCAAACTCATTGTTCAAAACAGCGGCATGATAACGTCGTTCCTCTTTCCGATGGTTATAGGAATTAAACAAGCTGAGAGCGGTTAACATGAGAGCCCGGTGGAGATACAGAGGCGATATACGAAAACGAATTGTCCGAAGGAGTCGAAACCAACGTTTGGTAGTAATCCCAAAAAGGAAGGATATTTTCATCTGCATGAGTGTGTCATAGCTCCCAGTTACATGTCAGCGTCAGGAGAATGTTGCGGGACCGATCTTTCAGGTCAGCGTGATTGCCAACCAGATGCCGATTACTAGCACTGCCGTCGATTTTAACGTTTTGCTGACAATGTTTCCTAATACAGCTCCCAGTGCCGCGCGGGCAGAGTCCGCATCCGATTTCCCGGAAAATTTTTCACTTATGTATGCCCCTACATAGGAACCAGTCAGGAGGCCTATCAAGGCTCCGATAGGGATTATGATTCCCGCACCAATGATCGTACCGATGATACCGCCGAGAATGGCAAATATTGCTGATCGCCGGCTGGCTCCGTAGTAACGGGCTGCCAGGCCACTCATGAAAAATTCCACAGCTTCCAGGAGGATGGAGAGACCAAGGATGGCTGCGAAATGTGTAAACGTGACTGCCGCGAATCCACTCAACCATCCGCATAGCAGAACAAAGAAGGAAATGATGAAGGTGCCGGGGACGCCAATCCAGGTGAGCAGAGCGACGACTAGTGAAAAAAGGACAATTCCGATGATAATCAGCACGTTCATGGGCATTCAGGATCCGTCAACTTTGTCATGCAGCCTGAAAAAGGCAGGAACAGCCACAGTTAGACCGGACTATGACCAGTGGCAAAGTCTGTCGGGCGAACCAACCGTTCATCGAGATGAGGCAGGATATCCTTGATATATATCTGCCAGTGGAGCGAGCTACCCTGCCTGAAGGTGATCTGGTACATCTCATCGTCCGTCCGCAATTGGCATTTCTTTTTAAGCTCGTTTGAGAGTGACCTCAATTCGCTGAGAGGTATGGTAATGGTATCCTGAATTCCCCGGGGGAGAAGAGCTATGCGATCTTCCCGAAGAATACCATCGAAACGGCCCAGGGATTGCTGATGAGGATATTCCGTTTCCTTGCTTACAAGGATATCCGGTGTGCGGATAAGCCCTTTTCCTTGCGCGCCAAAATCAAGGGTAGGCCGGGGCATCCTGCATATTTGGCGGAATAACTCTGTCGCGCTATGACGCTCCCTCGTCCGAGTGTTGGTGAGCGTGCTATCGCCGTGGACGCGCCATTTTTCCCCGCACTTGTAACATGCCAGATACTTCCCTCTGATTTCATCCAGACCATCAGCATCGCCACAGTTTGGGCAGCGGAATATCAGTCGCGTGATCTTACGGGCTGGTTGATAACTGAGTACTCTCTTCGGGGTGATTTTTGAATCAGGTTTTAAAGGATCATAGCGAATCGCAGCATCGACCATTTCGGAAACTTGTTCGTCTGTCATTTCCTTTGTGAAATGCAGTGGCGGTCGATATTCAACGTATATTTTGACTGCCCGGGGCCAGTTGGCCCAACGCGGGAAAGCCAGATATCCATTATGAATGATCACCGGGTAAACCGGCACTTTCATGGCCCGGAATAACTTGCCGGTTGAGGCGACTGTTGGCAGCGTCGTACCATCCCAGTTACTCTCACCCTCTGGCATAAGGACAATCATTCGGTTGTCTTGAACAAGACGGATCAGGTCCCGGACTGGAGTCGTCTGAGGTTGAAACTTGCGTGTTGCGACTGTCCCCAGCTGTTTGAGCAGGAAGGGCAGAAAGCCCTTCCGAAGAAATTCATCGGTCATGATCCCGGCGAAAGATTCGTCCTTGACCAGATAGTTCAGAATAAATGAGTCGTACATGCCGCTGTGATTTGAGATGATGAAGCAAGGACCGGTCGTGGGCATATTTTCCCGCCCGATTGGGACCGGTCGATGCAGCATGCGCACCAATGTTCCGAAAACCAGCCGCATGAAGCGATACGCCCATATGTTGTATGTGCGGCCTTTATGAACGGATTTCGTGAGTAGTTTCATCTGGAATGTATTAAAATAGTAAAGCCAATTTAATGGTAGCTCCAAAAAGAAGGTACACTGTTTCTTGTCTATTTGACATGCAGTTGGCAGGTGGTTTTCTGCTTGGCTCTCATCACGGTGCTCGAGAATCCGACTATCCGGCAGATCATTGACAACCTATTCCACAAGGTCACAGTCTTAGATATAGATCGCAGTCTTAATCATAGGAGGACAAAGTGAATCAAAAAGTAACTATCAGAAGGAATCTGATACTGGCCGGGCTATGGCTGGTAATTATGGCAATTCCCGGCCTTCAGGCCCAGGAAGCGGGGAAAGTTCCAACCCGGGATGAGGTGGAAGAGCAGAATACGTGGGATCTGACAAACATTTATGAATCCGATCAAGCGTGGGAAGCAGGTTTTCAGAAGGCTGAAGGTATGTTGAAAGAGTTTGGCTCATATGATGGCCAACTGGGGAATTCAGCCCAAAACTTACTCGCCGGTCTGCAGCTGCAGGATGAGGCAGGTACGATGATGGGACTGTTGTATACGTATGCGGGGAAGAAGAACCACCAGGATATTGGCAATACCGTTTACCAGGCAATGTTTCAACGCATTCAAGGGCTAGAGACAAAGCTGTCGCAGGCAAGTTCATTTATTGAGCCTGAGATACTGGCGATTCCGGAAAAGAAACTGAACAAGTTCATCCAAAAGGAGCCAGGCCTGTCTCTGTATGGCCATTACCTGGATGACCTTACACGGGTAAGGGCGCACATTCTTGATCCGGAGCAGGAGCAGCTCCTGGCCCTCGCTGGTGATGTGACGGGTGGACCGAGTAATACATTTGGTATGTTGACCAATGCCGACTTCAAATGGGGCACTATCAAGGATGAGGCTGGACAGGAAGTACAGATGTCCCGGGGGCGGTATGGTCTTTTCATGAACTCGCCTGATCGCAGGGTACGGCATGATGCCTATAAGGAATTATATGTGCCTTTCGAGGCTCATGTGAATGCCTTGACTTCGTTGTTCGCCACCCAGATCAAGAGGGATATCTTCTATGCGCAGGCGCGACAGTACGAAAACTCCCTGGAAGCGGCGCTGAATGGGCCCAATATCCCCGTTTCGGTTTATCATAACCTGATCGGGACGGTCAATGAAAATCTTGCGCCACTGCAGCGCTGGGCCGGAATCAAGAAGAGGGTCCTGGGAGTCGATGAGCTGCATCCCTATGACACGTATGCACCATTGTTCACCGATGTGGACAAACAATATTCCTTTGACGAAGCCAGGCTAATGATCCTGGAAGCATTGCAGCCCATGGGAGAGAAAGTATCCGGCATTGTACAACGTGCCTTCGACGAGCGGTGGATTGATGTTTATGAGAATATTGGCAAACGGACGGGCGCCTACAGTTGGGCAGCATATGGTGCACATCCTCATATTTTGATGAATTACAATGGAACGCTGGACAACGTTTTCACGCTGGCTCATGAGCTTGGCCATGTGGTCCATTCCTATCTGTCGATGGAAAATCAACCGTATATAGATTATTCCTATCCGCCAATGCTTGCGGAGGTGGCCTCTACCACCTTTGAGGGATTATTAAGGGACTATCTATTGGATCGCGCCGATACGGATGAGGAAGCTCTAGCCCTCCTTCAGGAATACGTAGAGTCTATCGGTAGCACCTTTTACCGCCAAACCCGGTTCGCTGAGTTCGAACTCGTGGTACATGAAATGGTGGAAAAGGATGAACCACTAACGCATGAGGTACTCAATCAGGTTTTCGGCGACATATATCGAAAGTATTGGGGACCTGAGATGGTGGTGGATGAGCAGGAAGATCTATCATGGTCCAGGATACCGCATTTCTATCGCACCTACTATGTCTATACCTACGCCACATCCTTTGCGGCATCCCAGATGGTGTCCAAGCGGATCAAAGAGGAGGGTCAACCGGCGGTTGATGATTTCTTGAAATTTCTGAGCAGTGGCGGTTCGGAATATCCCATCGCCACACTGAAGGTAGCCGGTGTTGATATGAGTACTCCTGTCCCGGTCCAGGCTACCACGGCAAAAATGGATGAGCTTCTGGACCAAATGGAAGCTATCCTCGCTGGAAAGTAAATCTCTGTCGTTGTGGGGGTGCGTAGCAGTACCCCCACACTTCCTTCCTTTTATTGACCTGTGAGAATAGTATCTCCTTGGCGGAGTCGTCGAATTACAGAGCTGTCCATCTTCTGATACGGTAAAGATGCGGCATCGAAAGATGTCGCGCCCTACGTTGAGATAATTGAGTGCAGATAGACAACGGCTCTTGAAATTGCAGTGAGAACCCCTTATTTTCCTCATCCAGGGTCTTGGCATAGTCCTACTCTCCCGATAAACACTAGGTGAAGGGAGAATTCACGCAGCAGATGCTGTTATAATTCATGAATTTGATGATTGCTGGCGAGGGGGAAAATCCCCCTTAGTGTCGTCAACAACACGAAATACAATAATACTAGGAATCCATGAAAAGGACCACCGCGGTCGATTCACCTGGTGAAAATGAGCCCAAATCTGCTCCAGGTTCGTCTATGAAGGAACAGAGCCTTGCTCAGCAATATCTCGATATTGCAGGGGTTATCCTGATTGCATTGAACAGCAAGGGTGAAATAACCCTCGTCAATCAGAAAGGATCAGAAGTCCTCCAGTTAAGGGAAGACGAGATAGTCGGGAAAAACTGGTTTGACTTTTTTGTACCCGAACCGATCAGAAAAGACGTCAAATCCGTGTTCTTTGAGATAATGTCGGGAGAACTTGAGCCGTTTGAAAATTATGAAAATCCGGTGATTACCAAATCAGGCGAGGAACGGATCATCGCCTGGCATAACAGCCTGCTGCGCAATGCGGATGGTGAAATTACCGGGACTTTGAGTTCGGGGGAGGATATCACTGAGCGTATTAAGGCGGAGGAAGCACTTCGCTTCTCCCGGTTCGCTCTTGAACATAGCGCCGACGCTGCGTTCTGGCTGGATCCTGCCTTCCGGATTGTGTACGTCAATGAAGCTGCCGGCCATCTGCTGGGGTATTCCAGTGATGAGCTGTTGTCAATGAAGATCTATGACCTGGCACCTGACTACCCGGCCGAAATCTGGCCCGGTGTTTGGCGCGAGATCAAACAGGCAGGTTCGATCGCGCGGGAAACGGTTCAGAAAGCCAAGGATGGCAGTCTGATACAAATCGAAATGACAGCATACTTTATGGAATTTGGTGGTTGCGAATATGTTTGCAGTTATGTCAGGGATATCTCGCGCCGAAAGAAAGCCGAGCTGACATTCACGAAAGAACACGAGTTGTTAAGTGCGATCAGTGGGGCTCAATCACAGTATATTGCCGAGACCGATACACATACCATATTTGAAGGATTGCTTGGCAGTCTGCTGCAGCTGTCGGATAGTGAATACGGATTCATAGGGGAAATTCTTGAAACGCCTGAGGGCCAACCCTATCTGAAATCATATGCCATCACGAATATTGCCTGGAATGATGAAACACGCCAGTTCTATGATCAGCACGCGCCGGACAACATGGAGTTCTTTAATCTGAAGACGTTATTCGGTACAGCTATCACCTCAGGCAAAGCTGTGATCGCGAATGATCCTGAGAAAGATCCAAGGGCAGGTGGTTTACCGGAAGGCCATCCACCTCTGCGGGCTTTCATGGGTATCCCGATCATATCTGATTCTAAAATGGTGGGCTTGTGTGGCATAGCGAACCGGCCGAATGGCTATGACGATGAATGCCTGGAGTATCTTCGTCCTCTTGTAGAGACCATTGCGAATCTTGTGGAGAGGCACCGGGCTGAGGTGGGACGTCAGATGGCCGAAGAGGCCCTGCGGCAGAAAACGGAGGACTTGACACTAATCAATGCCATTAATGAAGCCAAGAATAAAGGCTCCAGTCTACAGGAAATCATTCAGCTGCTATCTCGTGAAACTGCAAGGATTTTTTCATCTTACGGGGCTTCGGTCTATTTGATCGATGACCAACAACAGCTACTGACGCTCCAGCACTTACCCTTGGATACACCCGTAGTCGGGAAGCTGATGAAGCTCCTCAACATTGACCTGCCATCAATCATGTTGCCGTTAGAAGAGGATACGTGGGCTAGCGAGGTTCTGGCTAACAATCGCGCACATCTTGCCACCAGTTCCGAAGATATTAATCGATGGATTAACGACCACATTCAGATGGCACAGTTGATGGGGGCCAAATTGAGTTCAACAGTTGAAAAGCTCACCCCACAGATTGCTGGAATTTTAAAAATTAGCTCTATGATGCTGGCACCTCTGAGCTCAGGCGATCAGATTTTTGGTTTGTTGACGATTGCACGGGCAGGAAAGGAACCTTTTACTGAAACAGATCTGGAACGCTTTGAAACAATTGCCCAGCAGGTGACCTCGGCTATCAATCGCCGAAGGGCGATCGAAGCATTACGTGACCGGGAACAGCGCATACGGCTGCTTATGGATTCCACTGCCGAGGCCATATATGGATGCGATACTGAGGGAAACTGTATCTTTGCGAATCCCGCTTGCCTTCGTCTGCTGGGCTATGATCGCCTGGAGGATATTTTAGGCCGGAACATGCATGAACTTATTCACTATGCGCGAGAGGATGGTTCATTGCTTCCGGTAGAGGAATGCAGTATGTGTCAAATCTACGTGCCAGGGGAGCAGGGACACTCGGAGAATGAAGTAATGTGGCGTGCGAACGGCATCTGCTTTCCGGTAGAATATTGGTCCCACCCGATTATCCGGGATAATAAAGCCACTGGAGCAGTGGTTACTTTTCTGGACATCTCCAAACGCAAACAAACGCAGGACCAGCTGGCTCAATCCGCAAAGTTATCTGCCCTGGGACAAATGGCAGCGGGTATCGCACATGAAATAAACAATCCATTGGGCAACATCCTCGGATACACGCACTTACTCCTTGAGGAGCATGACTTGGGTGATGAGATCCGTAAAGATTTACAGCGCATTGAGGATCGCGCTGTACACACACGGGAGATCGTTCAGAACGTCTTGACTTTTGCCCGTCGTTCACCGCTGAAACTTCAGGCAAGTAATATCAACCGCCTTGTCGAAGAATCAATCGTTCAACTGGGTGCTGAAAGTCGGCGCCTGGGTGTAGCAATACAATCTGCTCTGGATGCTAACCTGCCTGAGATCCAGGTTGATCCACCCCAGATCCAACAGGTCTTCATCAACCTAATCCGGAATGGGATACAGTCGATGACCGAGGGTGGGAAATTGAAAGTGAAAACGCGACTGAATGATGACGACCATACCATACTGATTGATTTCCTCGATACCGGTCCTGGTATCCCGGCGGAGTCGCTCAAACAAATCTTTGATCCCTTCTTCACCACCAAGGAAGTTGGCGCCGGGACCGGCCTGGGATTATCGATCTCCTACGGTCTGGTTGAAGCTCATGGCGGCACAATAGGGGTGGAGAGCCAGGTTGGAGTCGGTTCAAAATTCACGGTGACCCTTCCGTTACCTCAGTGAGCAGCAGTGTCTGAAGCGAATATTCTGCTAGTAGATGATGACCCGGATACACGCAATATTGTACCCAGAATATTATCAAAATGTAATTATACGGTATCCACGTGCAGTAGCGGTTCTCAGGCACTTGAATATCTGGCACAGGAGCATTTCGACCTGGTGCTGTCAGATGTCCGCATGCCCGGAATGAGCGGTTTTGAATTATTAAGAAGCATCAGAGACTCATATCCGGAATTGCCCGTTATTCTGCTAACAGCCATAGCAGATTTGGATTCTGAGATGGAAGCTGCCCGCGCGGACATGCATGGATACCTGCGAAAACCCTATACGGCAGCGGAACTGACGGACGCTGTCCGGGCAATGTTATCCAGGTTCAATCCTCAGTCCTGATCTGTGATTCCCAACACAACCGGTCACTGCTTGAAAATACCCAGGAATCCTTTTCTCTTCGTGAGCTGCATATCACGGCTGGTTTCCATGGCCTTCAGGTTCTTCGTCAGGTCGAACCATCCGTTCTTGAATGCTGCATAATCCGGGCCGCTCATGGCACTGGCATAGCGGATCGAGTTGGCGTAGTACAGCCACTGCCGGACCCAAAGCAGCTCCAGCGATTCATTAAAGGGATTGGCTGGATCATTGATCCCTGCATCCCAGATTGTCTGGAGGATCTTCGTAGCCGATAGAACCATTTGATCGGCGAGCATATTTGTGGAATCGATACTGCTGATAAACTTCTCAGCCCAACTGGAAGCGTGGCAACTCATGCATACGCCCTTCATTCGATTCCGGCGTACCGCTTGCTCCCTGGGATCGATAAGGTATTCCTCCGCCGGAACACCTGTAAAACTGGTCGGCAGAGGCAAGTTATCCTGGTTGCGGATAATCCAGGTATTCCCTTCCTTCGGCTGGGGATGGGAGTAGGGCAGACCGAAGATACGCACCCATAGACGGGCGCCGAAATCATGAGTGCGCTCAGCAATCACATCATCCTCCGGAGTGACCAACAAGCTGTTGTGACACGTGGCGCAAGTAGGTGCCTGAATATCCCTGCCCACCGTCCACGGAACCGATGCGAAATCCATTTTGGATCCCATGGAGCTGAAGATATTCCCATGCTTGCTTTCCTTGTAGACATTGTACGCCGGTACATCCGGTTCAAGGTGGCATTGACCACAGGTGTACGGTTTCCGTGCGATCTCGATGGAGAAACTGTGCCGTGGATGACACGAAGTGCACGCCCCTAAACTGCCGTCGGGGTTGATCCGGCCTACACCCTGGTTTGGCCAATTTGTCAGGTCAGGGACCTCGATATCGTCGAAATCGGTCTCAATTGTCAACATACCATTGACACCCACCTCAGTGCCATGGCAGGCGTAGCAGGTTTGCCCTTTGGCGTGTTCCGAATGTTTACCAGGCATGATCGTGCCGTTATCAACGTCCTTCATGCGGGTGATATCATTTACCAGCAGTGAATAGAGCGGATTTTCCCGGAGGATATCGAGGGCAAAGGCCTTCTTGCTGCCGCTGTACTCCGCAACCTCCCGGGCATGACAAGTTTGGCAGTCATTCGGGGATACCACCACGTTGATCTCGTACCCGAAATGCTCGAAGTTATCCTGGTGAACGTCCGCATTTTGACTGTGGCACTCGAAGCAGCCAACAACACGTTTCGCCAGGTTTCCGGGGATGTCATCGCTGGAGACACGGCGCTCCAGCGGATTCTTGTTCCGCGCTTGAGCCGGTGATGTCTGGGCATGTCGGCTGGTCTTCCAGTCCTCCACGATTCCTGGTGTAGCCGAGATATGGCAATCTATGCACTCCTGGGTTTCGTCACTTATTCGAGGCTGGGAAAACAGAAGTAGGGGTAGAGTAAAAAGGCCTATTCCAATCCCAAGTATGGCTCGTGAGGACATGGTGCACCTCCTGACTGATGAATGATCACGCCGTAGAAGTCTCGATGGCGTTCAAATACCGTTATGATGGGTGAAAATAAGGATTGTCCACATGGTGTTCAAGGGTCTACTGCCGGAAGACACCCAGATTCGCAGGTACAATACGCGCCTTTACTTTGGATCGTGTATATGCGACACACAACTTTTAACACAGGCTTGTTACAGTTCCCGCGGACCACCTAATTTAGGATTGATTATGGATTATCATATGCAGGTCCTGGTCTCATTCAAGAGCCGGATATTTCCGAATATAAACGGGTATGCTGCAAGAATTGGAGAGCACCTATGCGAACAATGTTTCTGTTTCCACTATTGGTTTTGGGGATTGTGCTGGTGAGTGGCAGCCAGGGAGTTTCCACCATGCCCGATGTGCGCCGCGACCGGCTCATCGATCTG
This sequence comes from Fidelibacterota bacterium, assembly GCA_042568495.1. Taxonomy (GTDB): domain Bacteria; phylum Fidelibacterota; class Marinisomatia; order SCGC-AAA003-L08; family TS1B11. The sequence continues at coordinate 14,600 of JBHPIW010000018.1, forward strand.
CTGCCTGAGATACTGACGGAAAAAGGTTTCGACTGTTGGCTTACGTTTACCCGGGAAGGCGCCACGGATCCTTTGCTGCCTCGGCTGGGTAGTGAACATATGGTTGCCCGGGCAGCCCTGGTCTTTGCCAATACTCCCCAAGGTGATTACCGGCGTATCGCCATTGCCGCCTCCTATGATGTGGAGCCGCTGAGTAGCAGCGCCATTTATGATACGGTGATAGCCTATGAGAGCGAGGGCATCGGACCTCATTTGCAGCGTGTATTCGACGAACTTGCCCCGGAAAAGATCGCGGTCAATATTTCCCGTGATGTGCCCATGGCCGATGGAATCACTACCGGAATGCTGAACTATCTGGAAGAAGTGTTACCTGAATATCAGGGCCGTTTTGTCTCGGCGGAAGAGCTGATCATTTCCCTGTTCAGCCGCAAGCTGCCGGTTGAGATTGCGGCAGTTCGAGAAGCCGCCGAAAAGACCCAATCGCTGCTCCGGGAAGCATTCTCCGGCAAGATCATCAAGCCGGGTAAATCTACTGAGCTGGATGTAGCGGCCTATCTTCGCCGCACAGCCAAGCGGGTAGGTCTGGAAGAATCCTGTATGAGCATCGTGGCCGGCCCTGCCCGGGGGCACTCGGAGCCCACGGACAGGGTGATTCAGCGCGGTGATCTGGTGCGAGCTGATGTCTGCTTCAAGGTGAATGGGTACTCCAGTGACATTCAGCGCACCGCATACATTCTGAAGAAGGATGAACGGCAGGCACCTGAATTTGTGCAGCGGATGTGGGAAGACGCTCTGGCAGCCAATCAGTCGGCTCTGGGGGTGATCAAGCCCGGCTCCACAGGGAAGGACGTGGACACAGCAGCTCGCTCTTTGCTGAAAGAGCGCGGCTATGAAGATTATCCCCATGCGGCGGGCCATCCCATCGGGCTTCAGGTGCATGATATTGGCCCACTGTTGGCACCGGACTGGCCGGAACGTTATGGAAAACTGGGATTCTTCCCGCTGGAATCCGGTATGACCATTGCGGTAGAACCGATTCTGTATGTGAATGAACCACGGCTTGGTGGTGAGATCAATGTAGGCCTGGAAGAAGATATAGTGGTTACGGAATTGGGCTATGAAGTACTAGGAGAACCGCAGACGGAACTGTGGCTGGTAAAATAAGCATTGGCTGATTACGTCCGGTCAACAGTGGTTGGTGTTAGAGCAGCAGCGATCTCGCAGTAGCGATAACCTCACGAATCACTTCCTTTTCGATTGCATAATAGATTGTTGCGCCGTCACGGTGATTTCTCACTAGACCACCGTCCTTCAATTTGCGCAGCTGGTGGGAGATCGCGGATGTATCCATTTTCAGAATATCGGCCAGGTCGGATACGCACAATTCCCTGGCATGCGCCAGACAAAGCAGAATCTTAAGACGGGTCGGATCGCCCATCAAGCGGTAACCGCTTACCAGGGCGGGGATCTCATCGAGCGATTTCAAATGGCGCTGGGTGCCCTCCAGGGCGGCCATGGTTACTTTGGATCGTTCACTCGAACGGTTGATCATAGGTCACATCCTTTACATTGCACCATTGAATATATGATCAAATATTTAATAAAAGCCAAGCTTAGAATTCCACCCTGTTTAGCATTGAGGCGCTTACAGCGGATTCGACTGGTGGACCCAGGGGCACTCCACCGGGCACGGGGCACGCCCTATAATAAACCATGATCGGCGAAACTGAAATGCTCGTTGCCACCAATAATGACGTGATCATGGACCTGGACATCAATGCTTTGGCAGGCCTGTTTCAGCCGTTTCGTGATGCGGTGATCATCCTGACTGGGGGAAAGATTGCCGCTGGGATGGTTATGCACGAATATAACCGCCGCTGCATCACGCTCTAATATGAGTTTGATGACTTCTCTCGGGTACACCGCGCTCGTGGTTAGACTGCCTTCGAACAGGGTGACCAAATCGATGATCTGGTTGCGTCCATTCAACAAGATTAGAATGAAGGACTCACGGTTGCGATTCTTTAGGTGATGGACTAGGTAGGTACAGACCTGATCGGCGGATTCCAGATAATCCTTGTGGATCAGCTCTTCTTTCAGGTACCTGCGTGCCACTGCCTGGACCAGTTGCAGCCCGAAAATGTTCCGGTCACCAACTCCCTTCACGGATTTCAATAGACGGGGTGGTGCCTCCAGAATACCGCCCAACGTCTTGAACTTTGCCAGAAGTGCTTTGGCAGTTGGCTTGTGATCAGGTCGGGGATCGGCCAGCTTGAGCAGTAGTTCAACCACCTCATAGTCGAGGAATCCTTCGAGACCATTAGCTAAGAACCGCTCCCGCAACCGTCTGTAATGACCTGCAGTTGAATTCGTATTAGCGGGCACTACGTATTACTTTCTGTAACTGACACATGTAGCAGGAAAATAGCATTGCGTCGATAGTCTTTCCAAGGCTCAAAATGCGGGATAAATTCTCAGAAGATGCCCGATACCAGCTCCCAGTTACTATTCCACATCCTGCAGGGAGAGCAGTCTATCCTTTCCCGTACGGATCAGAAGGCGTACACCCTCCTATCTATTTTGGGGGTTTTCATGGTCTTTTTCATCGTGTACTATCGGTTGCTGGTCGTGAACTATTTCATTATCGGTATGCTGGGGATATACTTCGTCGCGGCCTTTTTCACGATCTGGTCTCTGGTGCGGACGATTCTCCCTCGTATGCATAAGGAATCGAAAAGCGATACGGAAAAGAAGCCGCTGGATCCTACATACTTTGGCGGGATCCGGGAATTTCCAAGCAGCGAAGAGTACTTTGCTTATCTTAGAGAACTTGACACCCAGGATGATGGAGAGTTCTTCCTCAAATTACTGAGCAGTCAGGTGCATGCCCTTGCCAATATCAACTGGACCAAAAACCGCCACCTGCGTTATGGTGTCTATTGTTTCATTGTGGCGATTAGCGCGGAACTGTTGATGATCCTCTCCACCTTTGTGAAGAGTGGCCTGGAGACGCTGTCTCGTTGAGGGTGTGCTTGTGCCTAAGATCATCTCATATCGCAAGGGCAAAGGACTCACGCGGACAACCACGATGAAAGTAGTGAAGCGTTTCCGCTGGAGCATGGCGCATCGCCTGACACATGGATATGAAGGTTCGTGCGCTTCTATCCATGGTCATGAATATGAGGTGGAGGTGACGGTTGCCGGTGAGATCGACGGGATGGGGCTGGCAGTCGACTTCGCGGATATCAAGCGTGTCTGCCTGGGGTGGATAAAGGAGAATCTGGACCACACCACCATTGTCTGCCGGGACGACACCTCGCTGCTGGCGTTTCTTGAGCAGGAAAACCAGCGCCATTATGTGGTTGACTTCAATACGACGGCTGAAAACATTGCCGTGCATTTACGTGAAGTGCTCCAAAAGGAACTGGACCGTAACCTGGAGCAGCATCTATCCGTAGCTCATATCCGCCTGCTGGAGACACCCAGCAGCTGGGTTGAAGTACCCTGACGCAGTTTTTTTCGCAGAACAGCCCATGAGCCATCGGTTTTCAAGAGTCCCCAATGCTCCCCTGTATTTGGGGCTCCTATTCATTCTTATGCACGGCTCAGCACATTTTCAGATGCTCCAAAGTGTGGTCAATGTGGATACAAGGCAGCTGTTCACAACCTCCTACGAACTGCCGGGGACACAGAGTTCCCGGTACCTGAAACCGCTGATGCTATCTGCTGTCGTCCGTCCGAAAATTCAGACCGAAACAAGCTACGATGATGTTTACCGGGAGCAGGGGACCTCCCATGAATCTACGGTATATCGGATGGAGAGTATATCCTATATCGAGATACCTCTAGGTGCGAAAAGGGGCGGAATAGGCCTGGAGTTCATTCATACGGATGCATATGCTAATCAGAGCCCTCAGTCCGGGGAAGAGAGTACTGTCAAGTGGAGTGATCAGCGGGTATCGGTGGGGATAGGCGGAAACGCCCGGCAGCGGAAGCTGCGCTTTGGCAGTCAGGCCGGATTCACCCGTCTGGATCAGGAATGGTGGCCGCACTACACGGCGGAACTATCCTGGCAGCCGCAGATGTCACTGAACCTGGCGCTGAATACCGGCCGACAACCCCGCCACCGGAGCGTTGAATGGCAAGCTGAGAACAAGCGGTACCCGGGTGATCTAAACTATGTCGGCAGTTGGTGGGGAGCTACGGTGAGATTCGGCTTTCTGGCATATACCAACCTCATGGTTGAGATTCAGCATGAACGCCTGCGTCCTTCTGAAAATCCGGATGGCGAGGGTGGCTTTGCACTACGGCCGGAGATCCTGTCACGAAGTCTGCGAGCCAGGGCTCAAATTCGGCCATCCGCGGTAAGCTCCCTATATTTTAAATGGTACGTGTCCTCTGTAACCGGTACTGGTGAGGCTTTCCATGACAGTCAAGCGTTTGGGGATCTGAGAAGTCTGGTTGTAGATAACAGCGATTTGGAATTCATTGGGACCTATCGCCGCTCAAAGCGGTCGCTCTACGTCTTCACATTCAGCCACTGTAATCTTGATTCCCGGCAAAGCGGCCATATAGATCCCTGGCCATTTACGGCGTCGGTCTTCAGTGAGATTGATTCGATCGACTATCAAGGCCATGGACAAGTGCGCGCGGAAAGACTAATTGCCGAATATATCCACAGCCGAAGAAGGAGCGAAGCGGCCCTGCAGATTGGTTATGTCTGGTTAGTGCCCGACTATGAGCTGATACAAACTCGCACTATATTGACCCTCATCAAACCGGAACTGGTCAACTCCATGCTCAACATTAGCCGGGCGGAGCTCATCGCAGTGGGAGGGCGGCTATCGGTCCCCCTGGGAAGGATGACTGTCACCTATTCCGTTAATCAGGCATTTCCCACACTCGTTGAAAAGCGGGACGTGCCCGCTATCCAACCGACGGATGAAAAGACCCAGATTCGGGGGGGTACTTATCACCGGATTCGCTTGACCTTCCTTTTGTAGACTGTGCTGCACTTGTGGCCCGGTGATCAGTTATAGCAGCCGCTTATAATCGCTGATATCCAATTTCCATACGGGTACACCGCAATAGCGTTCCCCCTCGGGACAGATCGGTCGCGCGCCCGCCATCTTTCTTAGCCTGCAGGGAGGCAGGAGGTAGCTGCCCAGCCGGGGATGCACTTCCCGTACCTGTTCCGCTTCATCCAAGCTGGCCCGCCAGATCTCCTCCTGGGCATTGTAACATAGGCGCATACGGTGCTTGTGATGCAGGTTGATCAGGTCGGTGGATTCCGTAAACCGTATGGTTACCGCATTGGGCAGCAGGTAGTTAGTGAATTCATCGTCAACCCCCATGCGTCTCAGGTCCAGGATGGCCTCCCACGTGCGGCTCATGGTGTCCCGGTAGATCTTCAACGACGGCTCGTGTGACCGGACCAAGTCGGGAGTGACGTAATCCGGATCATCAGTGATTTGCGTGGCCAGAATGGGTCGGCTGGCAGGTGTCATACGATGCCGCTGATCCTGACTGTCGGCGGCGTGGGAGAGCCGCTTCCGGAACGTGTAACTGGGGTGGTACAAGGCCCGCGTCAGCTTGGCCTGGGTCGTGAGGTTAAGAATCTCACCATGAAGGGGATTTTTCCCTGGATCCAGGGCCAGGGCAATTGCCTCGTCATCAGACATTTCTGATCCAGTTTGTCCCAGGACCTCGCGCACAGCCGCAGCCAGGATTGCTTCCCCCTTGGCCATGTAGTCGATAAGCTTGGAAACATGCCCCTTCAGTGTACCATCGAATTCTTCCCTGAAACCGGGACCGGGATCGGATGATTGAGCCAACCATGCGAATTCGGTAGTGTCCTCTGGTGCCAGAGGATCTTCCAGGATGATGCCATAGGCCGGATCATGAGCCAACACCGCCTGGATCATCCGTTCCACAACCTGCCGCTGTTCGTGGGGCACGTCACCTTGCCGGCACATGCGCCAGTAACGTAGAAGTGTGACACCGCTGATCGTGTGATAGAGGTAGGTCAGCGCGGCCACAGGCACCACGTAGCGGGCGACTTCCTGCGTTTTACGGAGAATTTCCTTCCGGTAAACATCACGCCTGCGGGCCCGGGCGGGAAAGATGCGGTAATACTCCGCCTCGGCGGAGCCGACCAGCGATTCCCTCAGGCTGGTATAGGCCTCCATCTGCATTTCGATGGTGCGCTGATACAGTTCCTTACCGGCGCCGGTTAAAGGTGGGAGGTAGAATGAATCTTTGCTCAAATGTACATATCTCTGGCTTACCTGCTCTGAATTGTAAAAGGGGTGACTGTGCAGGAACGACCAGACGAAGTGGCGGGAGATATTGCTCAGGGTAAACTGGAAATGGGCGTGCTGGTAGGTGGTGTGATGCCCGGCCTTGTAGATGGATTCCGCAATGGCCCGGTCGCGGTTGCCTTCCTCCAGATTGATCTGGTCATCCTCAATGATACCTTTGCTGCTGTAGCAGGTCCGGGCAGCTGCAACCACGTTGCTGAACGGATTGGTAAAAGCATTGGTGAGAGTTACCTGGGGGGTAGTTTCGAGGGAAGCAGCCATCGGTAAATATTATCCCCGAAATCCTGCCAAAGCCAACGGCTGAAATGGCGGGCTAGGGTTTTCCGCCGCTGTAGAGCTTCAGGAAGGCCTGGACGATGACCGGATTGCCCCCCACCAGTCCGGGTTTGATGATGACACGCTTGCGGTTATAGGTGCGTTCCTCACCGTCAAGCACTCGAAACTCTGCGCCCGCTTCTCGAAGAATGATGTGACCTGCGCAAACGTCCCACTCGTTCTTTGGACGAAGGGTAGCGAACACATCTGCCTTTCCTGAGGCGGTCAAACCCAGTTTATAGGCGACGCTGCCCATCGGAATTAGTCTGCGAAGGTAGGGTTGAAACGGCTTCCACAGGCCGCGCTTGGTTTCCGAACGGCTGTTGAGAATCTCGGCCTCCTCCAACCGCTGGACACCCGAGGCACGGATGGATTCGTCATTCAATGTGGCTCCCTGGCCTCGTACCGCCGAAAAGGTTTCGCCGGTAACAGGATTATGCAGAACTCCCAATATGGGATCGCCATGCTCCACCAGCGCGATACTCACCACAAATTGCGGTAGACCCTCGATAAACTCCTTGGTGCCGTCCAATGGATCGACCACCCATACCCGTTCCCGTTTAAGACGCTCATCATTATCCACCGTTTCTTCGGACAACCAGCCGTATTCCGGAAAAGTATCCCGCAAGTGCTCTTCCAGGTAATGGTTGCTGGCATAGTCGGCGGTGGTGACGGGATTGTGGAATCCCTTATCCCGGATCTCATAATCGGCCTTGAAATAGCCGCACAGGATTTTTCCTGCTTCCTTGGCTGCTTCCAGCGTGGTGGTGAGTTCTTTTTGCATCGCGAAACTTACCACCGGTCCTTCACGAAGACCACAACGGTTCCCGATTCATAGGATAGAATACCAGCAGCTAGCTCTGACTTTGCGTGGTCATTGGCCACGAGCAATGAGGTGTAGTTGGTATCTGTGTGGACCTGTGGGATCGACGAAGACGCCGAAGAAGATCTAGGATGCTGAAGCGGCTTTCAACTTCTCGTAGCGGGCTTTCGCGTCAATCAGGTCTATCAGGTCTTCGTCGGCATCTTTCCATAGCTCCAGGAACTTTTCATAGTAAACCATGGCGGAGTCGGATTGCCCCAGCCCTTCATAGGCTCTACCAAGTGAGTAATAACTTTTAGGATAATACACCCCTGCCGTCATGTTAAGTGGATCGTCAGTGATCGATTGCATTGCCTTCAGCGATTTGATGGCCTGATTATATCGGGAGGTCTGCAATTGACATTCGGCCAACTCGCCCAGCGTGTAGATCTTCATGAATCCCTGAGTGGTCTCCATCACCGTTTCCAGATAGGATGCTGCCAGGTCACAATCCTGCCGCCGGCTGGCAAGCACGGAGTAGAGACTTGCTGCAGCGGGATGCTCCCCGGCATCTCCAAAAATCTCCGCTATCAGGCTTTCTGCCAGGGCAAACTCATGATCGGCACTGTACATCAGTATCAGATATCCCCAGTAGTAGGGAGAGTTTACTCTATGCTGGTACGGCAGGGTTTCTTGAACCTCCTTCCTGCTGTTTTCGAAGTCTCGCCAACCATTCCAGAGCAGGGCTGCTTTGTGGAGCTGTTGAGTTGCCGCCCAGGCTGTATCCTTCGTCATCCAGGCGGCCTCAATATATCTGTCACAGGCGCGGATGGCGTCCCGATATCTTCCAAGATAGGGATAAAAAGCGGCCAGTTGCAGATAGCCCCGCATGTTTGCTGCGGGTGGTTGGTGCTCCTCGATCAAACGCAGTAAAAGGGTCTCTGCCTGCCCATAGTCCCCTATAAGAGTATTGATTCCCGCCATGGCGTCCAGGTAGGTCCATGGCTGCGAGGACTTTTTACTCAACTCTTCCAGTAGTGCCAAGCCTTCACGTGGTTTTCCTGACAATGTCAGAGCGTCAGCCAGCAATGCACTGGCTTCCTCTGAGTGAGTGGCGTCAACATAACGCTGGGCAGCATCCCGCATCCTGGAATACTCCCCTGTGTCGCGATAGAGCCAGCACAGATGCTGGAGCGCACGGGGGAACGTTGGATCAATGGCCAATACTTTTCGCAGGTACTCTTCAGTGGTCTGGTAATCCCGGATGTGATACGACCAGTCTCCGATATTGTACATCATCTCCTTGTCATCGGGGTAGGTTCGCTCCATTTCTCTCAGAACCGTGAGCCCCGCTGCCATTCCCTCTTCCAACTTGGTTTTCTCGGCACGCACCAGATATCTCTCTTTAGCTGGGATTCGGTCCATGAGAGCAAATGCCTTTTGGATTGGTATCATCGCAACTTGTTCAATTCCGATATTCCAGCTGATGGCATACGCCAGCCGGTAGTAGGCCAGGCCGAAAGTGGAATCCAGTGCAATGGCTCGCTTGAATTCCCGCTGGGCATCCTCAAACCTGAGCTTGTTGATAGACTCTTCCCCCTGAAAGTAGTGCTGGTAAGCATCCAGGTTGGGTGTAGTCAAGGTGGCGACCTTCAAGTTGGTGGCCTGCACCTGCTCCAGTTTTTCCTTCAGTCCGATCCGCGTCCGCTCGGCGAGTTTATCCAGCATCCCGGGGATATGCTCCTGGCCATCACCCTCTTCCTGCGCAGTGAAGAGGTATTCGTCCCGGTCCGGTTCGAGGGCTTTCAGGTCAATGATGTACAATTCCCCCAGTTTGCGAATGGAGGCGATGATCAGCACATCCAGTTGGGCGTGGCGGGCGATGTCCTTCCCCAGCCGTTCGTCGATGTGCTCCACCTCGCCATCACCCAGCTGCCTGAGGATATCAAACATGCGGGAGCGGGTCAGAACGGAAAGACGGTGAGATTGCTCCAGCGCCGTTATCAGCATACCCGAGAGGCCATCCAGTTCGGGCTCGCTAGTCCCGTTGATAAAATCCACCACGGCGATGGGGATGGGCTCGTCAGCCTCCAGGCGCTGCCCCGTCAGGAACAGATATCCGAAGATTGCGACAGCGATACCCACCACGACCCCTCCAGCAAAGCCCAGCTGGCGCCGGGTTATACCGATCCTGCCAGTTTTGGTTGACTCGGCGGCCAGTACCTTGCCCAAGGGTGTCGGCAGCCCCCCACCTGTCAGGGCATAGACCTTGATGGGGCGCTTGACGTGCTTGAGCGATCTTTCACCAATGTAGACGGTTTCGATATCCGGTTTATTATGAATATCATCGTAGACCCGTCCTGATACACAGATGCTGCCCGGCTCGGCCAGGGGTTCGATCCGCGAGGCTACATTCACACCGTCCCCGAAGACATCACCGCTCTCGAAGACCACGTCACCAATATGGATACCGATCCGCAGGGTCAGGTCGGGATCATCCTTCAGGGATAACTGTATCTCACGGGCACAGTTGACGGCGTCCACGGCACTGGTGAAGCAGGAGAGGGTACCGTCGCCCATTTCCTTGAGCCATTCACCATTATGGCCTTCGACGAGCGGCTTGAGTAAGTCACGGTTCTTCTGGAGGATTTGGAGCGCTTTGGATTCATCCTCGCCCATGAGGGCGGTATAGCCCTCGATGTCGGTGAACATGATGGCGGCGAGTTTGCGCACAGGGATCCCGCTATTGATATAGTAGTAGACTGGCTATCGAATGAAATATGAGAATAAATAGGGGATAATTCAAGGGATTAAAAGAAAACGCCCCTGAATGACCAGTGATGTCAGTAAGGCATGCCCCCGCATACTACGGGATCGATGACGGGACTTCTTCTGATGCTTACTTTCACAACAACATATTGATGGAATGCGTTTGCTCAGGCGTAACTACGCCGGCAAGATAAATGCCGGAGGACACTGCTATCCAAGATATAGCTCAATAATACCGAAGGTGTTGTTGGTGCCATGAGCGAAAGCTGCCGGCCAGATAGACCGGCGACCCGCGATAGTAACAGCGCCGAAAACCAGGCCGCTAATTGTCGAACCGGCTATTCCCGCCGGGCCTTGATAAGCGTGGACCAGGCCAAACATCACCGCTTGCAGCACAAGGGCGACAATTTGCCCAGTGCGTGAATCGCCAAGTACGAACGAAATCCCGCGCATCAGGACTATTCGGTAAGCAAGTTCCTCACCAAACGCAGCGAAGGTCCAATTGGTAAACAACAGGGCCATCAGCGACGCTGTCGAACCCTCGACCTCTGAGAACCGTTCCAGGTTACGCGCACCGCCAAGCAGCTCTTCCATCAGCGGATTTATTGCGACTGCGAACAGTCGTAGTATCGCGATTGCCGCGATTACCAGCATGATTTGGCGGAGGTCCGGACGTATTCCGAAGCCAAGCTTATTAAGCGGGAGTCCCTTGCGTACCAGCAATACTGTGAAAAGGACAGTTATCAATATGTATCCTGGTGTGGCGTATCCCGCCAGTGGCGTAAGCGCGCCTTGATGTATGCCCGCCAGCCGTAACTGGCCCATAAACAACAATCCAAGGGCCAGACCCAAAACCAACCAGGCTACTTGTTTTCTATTTGGGCGATCCATGATGTCCGTTTCATGCCGACGTTACTGATCAAACCATACTTATTTGATGGGAACAATTTGAATCTGATGAGCGCCCACTCAGTAGGCAACTGCTGGGCCGGGTGGATTCGAACCACCAATCGCCTGGTTAACAGCCAGGTGCATTGCCAGTTATGCTACAGCCCAATAAAGGAGCGTGGCAGTCTCCCGGATGATTCACTCAGCCGGATGTCATCCGGTCAACCGGCGAGAATGCCCGCTTTTTACCCTTCATCGGTAAATTATGGGTTCTCTTGAAGGGGGTAGGGCTTTTTTTTGAGGGTTTCGAGATTTGACGACTGGAGCAGGAGCCAGAAGGGGCAAAAGGATATTATTTGCTGAAGATCATAACGAATTGCTTGAAAATCTCCTGATTGAAGTGATGGAGCATTTCTTCGCGCATGATCCTTAAGGCTTCAAAGGTAGGTATCTTTTTCTTATAGGCCCGGGTAGAAGTAAGGGCATCAAACACGTCGGCGATGCTGCAAATCCGAGCGTAGAGGTGAATATCGTCGCCCTTGAGGCTGAAGGGATACCCGGTCCCATCTTCGCGCTCGTGGTGCTGCATCACAATGATGCCTGTCTCCTTGGTGAGCTGCTTGGTGGCACTGAGGATCTTGTTCCCCTCCCGCGGGTGATCACGCATGAGCTTCCATTCCTCATCCGATAGCTGCCCGGCCTTGTTGATCAGCTCCAGGGGCACGTCGCATTTGCCAAGATCGTGGAGGAAAAATCCGGCCCCCAGCTCCTTCATATCGTGGTCATAGCTGCCCTTGAACATAGCCTTGGCCAAGAGCACCGAATACATTCCCACATTCACTGAGTGGGTATAGGTGTAGTAGTCATGGGAAGTGATCTTGGCCATGAAATCCGAGGTCTCGTCATCCGCCAGAATATGGTCCACGATACTATAGATCATTTGCTTGCCGCTCAGGATATTCTCCGCACTCGGATTATCGAGAATATTGGTCATCATTTTCACGGAGTGGCCGTATACAGCCTTGGCCTTGGTCTGGGGCGGGATCCGTGTATTCTGTATCGTCTGGTGCAGTTCCTCGGAGATCGAATCGATAGGATTGAATTCGCCCTCATCCGGTACCTCGACTACAGGCCTTTTTTTCTCAGCAGGAGCTTCGGCCTTGGCATCGGCGGGACCCAGAAGATCGGTCATCAGGTCCCGCTTTTCGATCACCTTGCTTTTGTCGGTGTTGACATTAACGACCTTTATCCCGTCTTTGATGATCTTCGTGATTTGCTTGTCGGACGTGATCAGGAAATTGGGGTTCAGAAAAGAATGCCTCAGCCAGTTAGCCCCCAGCTGGACGTACATCCCGACCTCCAGGTCAGTAGTCTTTACCTTTTTAATCACGTACGGAGAATCCAATCATTCGAGTGCACAAATCGTGCAAGTATGTAATAGAATACATGGCATGTTCTCTAGGCAATCCAAGCTCCAAGGTGCGCGAATTTAGTAATATTTACTTCGGTTTGGGGGTATTCATAAATGATCTGTGATGTTTGTCACGTTTCCATCGGACGGTTATGGTATCCTGTCAAACGTTTGGCAGGAATGGGCTTGCTCAGGTGCATTATTGAGGACTTGGCGAGGTTGAACGCATGCTAGATTCCAAACGAGCAGCAGAGGGTAAATCAGGTGAACAGTAGAATAAACTTTTCGAAAAGATCCCTATTGAAATGACCAACCATTTCATCACGCATGATCTTCAAGGCTTCGAAACAGGAAAGTCCTTTCTTATACGGACGTGCCGAGGTCAGCGCATCATAAACGTCTGCAATGGAGCAGATATGGGCGTAGAGGTGAATCCGATACCGGCTGGCGCCGTGAGGATATCCCGTACCATCTTCCCGTTCGTGATGCTGTACGACGATGTGGGTGCACTCTTCCGTGAGATGTCCGGTATTCTTTAAGATCTTCTCGCCTTCAATGGGGTGCCGGCGCATTAGGTCCCATTCCTCTTCGGTAAACCGGCCGGGTTTGTTGATAACCGAAGAGGGGATATTACATTTCCCAATGTCGTGTAAGAAGAAGCCGCTCCCCAATTCCTGCATGTTATGATCCGAGCGTTCACCTAGGGCTGCCTTAGCCAGAAGCACCCCGTACATGCCCACGTTTACCGAGTGGGTGTAAGTGTAATAATCGTGGGTGGTGATCTGGGTCAGACAATCGGCGGTCTCGTCATCGGCCAGCACCAGGTCCACAACATCACCCACCATTTTCTTCCCTCGGAGGATATTGTCTGCACTAGGCTCATCGAGAATGTTCTGCATCATCGTTATGGAATGATCGTACACCGCTTTAGCCTTCTGTTTGGGCGGTGCATTCTCATCTTCAATCGCTGCCCGTAGATCATCGCTGATCTTTTCCATGGGATTAAAATCATCAGGCAGGGGCACTTCAACATCGCTCTTCTCGGTATCCACGTTCACTAAAGCCAGACCCTTATCGATGATGTTGACAACCTGTTCCTCACGTGAGATCATGAAGCTCTCTTCGAACAGTGGTAGCAGGTGTGCCTGCTCACCCAGCCGGACGTACATTCCGACTTTTAGGTCTTCTGCTTTTACGGGGCGCAGCATTATATAATATGCCTAGTTACCCTTAGGTCTCAGTTTCTGAATCTGTTTCGATTTTGGGATGTGTAAAATACGAGGTGCCACCCAGAAAAACAAATCAATGATTAAAACCTGTCGCCTTGCATAATGGGATACGTTCATTATTTTACGGTCCTGGCAGCGATTTAAAGTACCTGCTGAATCAGCATAGCGGTCAGGCGGGAATGCTCACCTGGTTGAGTACTTCCTGTGCTTCTTTGCGGACGATGTAGGCCCGGTCCCAGCGATGGTTCTCGTCCTTTCCCACGATGATACGGCAGGCAGAATGCAATTTGACCTGTTGCTCCTCATCCAGAAGCCCCACTTTTTCCATCTTGCCAAGCGAGCGGATTGCTTTCGCACGTAGGGAGGAGTGATGATCCGACATTGAGCCGAAAAGCAGGTTAAATATTTCCACCCGCTTCTCTGTTGCCAGATCCCTCGGCGTGATAAGCTCCATGGTCTTCCCGATGGCACGAATAGCTGAATCCCGCACTTCGATATGCTCCGACTGTGCCGCCTGCATCACATCGATCAGAACGGCCAGAACGGCTTTATCCTTGACCTTCCCCAATGCGTATAAGGCATAGGATTTTTTTAGCGGATCATCGGAATGACGATAGAATTCAACAAGATGAGGGATGGCTGGAATCCCTATTTTGCCCAGCACCTTGGCGAAAGCGATATTGGCTTTGATATCCGAGTTCTCAAACGTATCCATAATGTTGGGGATAAGGTCCGGGCCGATCTCCGCCAGAACATCAATGGCCGTCTCCACGGCAGTCTGTAAATCAGGCCGGTCGAAACAGTCGATAAAGAAGAGACTCCCCAGGGTGTCGGTGATCATCAGGAGCTCATCCTCACCGTATGAATGGATACCTTCCCGGATCTGATCCAGTCCGGTCATAATAGTGTCCAGATCGTGCGCCGCTATTTTATCAAGCGCCTCTTGAATGTTCGCCGACATTACGGTTCCCTTTACCTGATTTATGGAATGGAAGCTATTGTCTTGATGAATAGAAGGCAAGAGATGCTAAGATTTTTCCCCGTCGGTTGAGCACAAAACATAAAAAATAATATTTCACACAACTAGTTCTCCCTGCGCCAATCTGGCCGTTTTAACTTCACTACAAATAAGACAATAATTGGATCGATGTCTCTACTAAAAGACTTCATACTGATACGATACTATGTCAGAAACTGAATCGATATATGATCTCATCATTGTCGGTGGCGGACCGGCAGGTGCGATAGCGGCTCTGTACGCTGAACGTGCGGGACTGCGCACCCTGCTGGTGGATAAGGCCACGTTTCCCCGCGATAAGATCTGTGGCGATGGACTTTCAGGTAAATCGGTCACTGTCCTGCAGGACCTGAACCTGCTGGAGCAGGTTCGCCAGCTGCCGGGAGCGCTGGTGCATCGTGTTGTCTTCACCAGTCCGGCACATGACGAACTGGTCATCGATCTTCGTGAGAGTAATCTTCGCCAAATCTTTTTCGGATTCGTGATTCGCCGCCAGATTCTGGATCAGTTCATGCTGGAACAAGCCAAGCGCGTTCTGGATACCTGTATAGAAGGCTTCCAGGTTAAGGATTTGATTTGGCAGGATGGATACGTTAAGGGGATAAGGGGGGCCAAGAAGGGGGAAGAAGATACCGAATACTACGGTCGCATCGTACTTGGCGCTGACGGCTACAACTCTATCGTGGCCCGCAAGTCCGGCCTGTACCAGCACGATCCACAGCACTGGGTCGTGGCTCTAAGGCAATACTACCGGAATGTGGACTGTCACTCCGATCAGATTGAATTGCATTTCACTGACGAGGTGACCCCAGGGTATTTCTGGATCTTTCCCCTGGAGGATGGTCGGGCCAATGTGGGTATCGGGATGCTCCACTCGTCGATCAAGCGCAGGGAGGTGGATCTCCGCGAGGCTCTGAGAGCCGCAATTGAAAGCCCGACTTTCAGGAATCACTTCTCGCATGCCGAACCCCTGGAAGAACCGGTGGGCTGGAACTTACCCGTGGGGAGTAAGCACCGGCAGATGACCGGCAACGGCTTTATGCTCGTGGGAGATGCAGCGGGGCTTATCGATCCCTTCACCGGTGAGGGGATTGGGAACGCCTTTTATTCAGCCAAGTTCGCAATTCAAGCAGCCCGAAAAGCAGTCGATATGAATGACGTAAGCGGCAAGTTCTTCCGGGATAATTATGACTTGCCGCTGTGGAAAGAAATCGGGGGTGAGCTGAGAGTGAGCACCCAGCTGCAGAAGATCGGCGGCTACCGGGCGTTACTGAATTTTGTGATTAGGAAGGCCGCTCGGAACAAGGAGATCGCCAACCTGATCGGAGGGATGCTCGTCAACGAGTTCCCCAGAAAAAAGTTAACTAATCCCCTGTTCTATTTGAAACTGATCTTCAGCTGATTTGCGGTCTCGAAACCACCGGGTCAGGCGAACCTGATCCGTGATTGATCTTGGAGGTTCTTTCCACTATCTTACGTTTTGAAATGTCGGCCAGTAGTACTTTGCACCCCAAAAAAGGGCTTATTTTCAGTCCCATCTTTCTGACCAGCACGAAGGGAGAATTATAAACATGGCAGACCAGCAACCGGGCAACTCCGGACAGGCTCAGTCCGTGGACAGTGAAACGGATGTACAGGAAACCCAGGAGTGGTTGGAATCCTTCGAGGGAGTAGTCCGGCATAAGGGGATGGATCGCGGGCAATACCTGCTCAATCGGCTGCTTGAAAACAGCCACGAGATGGGATTGCATCTCCCCTTCTCCGCCAATACGCCCTATGTCAATACCATCGCCCGGGAACAGCAGCCGCCGTACCCCGGCGACCGCGGGCTGGAGCGGCGTATCAAGAGCATCATCCGTTGGAATGCCATGGCCATGGTCGTACGGGCGAACATGCTCCATTCCGGCATCGGGGGTCACATCTCCACCTTTGCGTCCGCGGCTACCCTCTACCAGGTGGGCTTCCATCATTTCTTCCGCGGGAAGGGAGAGGACTTCGATGGTGATCAGATTTACTTCCAGGGACATGCATCGCCGGGTATTTATGCCCAGGCCTTCCTTGAAGGACGAATCTCGATCAAGCAGATGGAAAATTTCCGCCGTGAACTTGCCGACGGTGGCGGCTTGTCATCGTACCCCCACCCCTGGCTCATGCCCGATTTCTGGGAATTCCCCACCGTATCTATGGGTCTGGCGCCCATCAGCGCCATCTACCAGGCCCGTTTCCATCATTATCTGCAGGACAGGCAACTCAAGGATACCCGGCACCGCCACGTATGGGCCTTTCTGGGGGATGGTGAAGTGGATGAGCCCGAAGCCTTGGGGGCCATCACCCTGGCCGCACGGGAGGCCCTGGATAACCTCATCTTCGTGATCAACTGCAACCTCCAGCGCCTGGATGGCCCGGTCCGGGGGAACGGAAAGATCATTCAGGAACTGGAGACCATCTTCCGGGGCTCCGGTTGGAACGTGATCAAGGTGATCTGGGGGGACGATTGGGACCCGCTCCTGGACCAGGATACGACCGGCCTGCTTATCCAGCGTATGAATGAGGTGGTGGACGGACAGTACCAGAAATACATCGTGGAATCAGGTGACTATATCCGCCGGGACTTCTTCGGAAAACACCCCGAACTGCTGCAGCTGGTGGAACAGCTTTCCGATGATCAACTGCGCAAGTTGCGTCGTGGAGGCCATGACCCGGAAAAGGTATATGCCGCCTATAAAGCAGCGGTAGATAATGAAGGGGCTCCCACCGTAATTCTGGCCAAGACCGTTAAGGGGTATGGCCTCGGAGAGGCTGGGGAAGGGAAAAATATCTCTCACCAGCAGAAAAAACTGAATGAAGCCGAACTGCGGGAGTTCCGCGACCGCTTCGATATTCCCATCAGCGACGCTGTGGTGGACGAAGCACCTTTCTACCGTCCCGCCAATGATAGCGAGGAGATCCAGTACCTGCTGGAACGGCGTCATGAACTGGGGGGCTTCGTGCCGGCCCGCAAGGTACAGGTCCAGGCACTGAAGGTTCCCGACCGTTCTCTCTTCGGTGAATTCTTCCAGGGGAGCGATCGGGAAGTGTCCACCACCATGGCCTTCGTGCGGATGCTCTCCCTGCTGTTGAAGGATAAGGATCTGGGCCAACGAATCGTCCCTATCGTCCCGGATGAAGCACGCACCTTTGGCATGGAATCCCTGTTTCGACAGGTGGGCATCTATTCCCACGTCGGCCAGGTCTATACACCGGTGGATTCGGAGACACTGCTCTATTATCGCGAAGCCAAGGACGGCCAGATTCTGGAGGAGGGTATCACGGAGGCCGGCGCCATGGCTTCTTTCACCGCCGCCGGTACCGCCTATGCCAACCAGGGTGTGGATATGATCCCCTTCTTTATTTTTTATTCCATGTTCGGTTTCCAGCGGGTGGGGGATTTGATCTGGGCTTTCGGTGATCAACGGGGCCGCGGATTCCTCCTGGGGGCTACATCCGGCCGTACGACCCTCATGGGCGAAGGACTCCAACACCAGGACGGTCATAGTCATATCCTCGCCAGTACCGTACCGAACCTGTACACCTACGATCCCGCCTACGCCTATGAGGTCGCAGTGATTATCCAGGACGGTATGCGCCGTATGTATCAGGAGCGGGAAGATATCTTCTACTATATCACCCTGGGCAATGAGAACTACACCATGCCAGGGATGCCGGAAGGTGCGGAGGAGGGTATTCTGAAGGGACTGTACAGCTTGACCAAAGGTCCAACAGCCAAGGGCAAGGCCGGGCTCAAAGGCCATATTCTGGCCAGCGGGTCTATCGTTTTGGAGGCGCTACGGGCACAGGAAATACTGGCGGAGAAATTCTCCGTCTCTGCGGATGTGTGGAGTGCCACCAGTTTTAAGGAAATCCGTCGGGATGCCTTGGGTACCGAGCGCTGGAATCTGCTGCATCCCGATCAGAAACCACGTAAGCCGTACATTACCAAGCTGTTGGAGAAGGAGAAGGGTGTCTTCGTGGCTGCCACCGACTACATGAAGACCGTTGCCGCCCAAGTCTGCCGCTGGGTGCCGGGGGGATTGTTCCCCCTGGGCACCGACGGCTTTGGCCGTAGTGAAACCCGGGAAGCCCTGCGGAAACATTTCGAGGTGAACGCCGAGATGATCGCCTTGGCGGTACTGTACCAGCTGCATCGAAAGGGGGACCTGGAGATCGAGGTAGTTATGCGGGCTTTCGGTGATCTGGACATCGATCCCGAGAAAGCAGACCCCCTTTATATTTGACTGAAACCTCGCGTGCTGGTTGTGCGATATCATTCTCCCCCTCGCTGACAACCTTTCACGGTTTCCGTTGTCTAAACGATAACCCCTGCCGGAATCATCCGGTGGGAGCATTTAATTATTATCGTTTGTAATCACATCGCCCTGATATATATAGACTAACCTGGAATCTGCTCTATGAACACTGTCGAAATCAGCAATATCACCAAAACTTTTAGCAAGGTCACCGCGGTGAATGACTTGTCTCTGGTTGTGCCGGAAGGCAGTATTTATGGTTTTATTGGACCCAATGGAGCCGGTAAGACCACTACCCTGCGGATGATCATGAACATTATTTATCCTGATAGCGGTACGATACGGGTCTTCGGCAACGAATTGCAGGGATCCGCTACCGACCGGATCGGCTACCTGCCTGAAGAACGGGGCCTATACAAGAAGATGAAGGTTCGCGAGCTCCTGCAATTCTATGGGGAGTTGAAGAATGGAGGGAACATTAAGACCGAGGTTGACCGCTGGCTTGAACATTTAGAGCTCACGGATTGGGCCAATAAGAAAGTTGAGACTCTCAGCAAGGGCATGAGCCAGAAAGTGCAATTTATCGCCACGGTAGTTTCTCAGCCGGAAATGATTATCCTGGATGAACCGTTCACCGGTCTGGACCCGGTAAATACTGACGTGATCCGCGAGGCGATACTGGGAATGCAAGCCAAGGGGACCACTGTCATCTTCAGCACCCATGATATGAATGTTGCAGAAAAAATGTGCGATTTCATCTGCATGATCTTCAAAGGTCAGAAAGTGTTGGATGGTACGCTATCATCCATTCAGGATGAATACGGCCAGGATACACTTCGCATCAGGTGTGAAGCGGGCTTGGCCTCCCTCCAGAATCTGAAGGGGGTTGAAAAGGTAAGTGACTTCGGTCAGGTCCAGGAGTTGCGCCTTTCCCCGGGCACCGATCCCCAGGATGTCCTGGCCGCCGTTGTTTCCAGCACCCGGGTTACCAGCTTTGAGGCGGCGCGGCCGTCACTCCATGATATCTTCATACGTATTGCCGGCCCCGAAGCCAAGGAGGTGGCCCATGCGTAAGACATTGCGGATCGCTAAACGCGAATACAAGGCATCCGTCCGGACCAAGGGCTTTATCATTGCCATAGTCTTGGCCCCCGTTATGATGAGTGGCAGCATTATCGCCATGATACTCTTTCAAGGTAAGGTAGACACGGCTGATAAGCATATCGCCGTCATCGACCATTCAAATCTCGTTACGGAAACCCTGGTAAAGTCGGCGGAAGAGCGCAACGCTGCCGTCGTTTGGGATGAGGAAAAGGGCAAGAAGGTCAAACCATCCTACTACCTGGAAATTATTGATCCGGATACTGCCGATATGGCAGCTCTGCGCATGCAACAATCCAACAGAGTACGTGCCCATCAACTACAGGGCTTTGTGGAGATTGGACCGGCAGTTCTTTTCCCCGGCAGCGATCCGGCAAATGGCCGCATCGTGTATCATGCCGAAAACGCACCTATCGATGAGGTGCGCGGATGGCTGAATGGTACGATTAACAACCACCTGCGCCACCTGCGATTGACCAACGCGGGAGTGCAGCCGGAAGAAGTGGGGTCGCTTCTGACCTGGATATCCGTAGAGGGTCAGGGGCTGGTATCTGTTGATTCCAAGACTGGCGAGGTGAAGGAAGCGCAGAGTTCCAGTGAAATTGAAGTTGTACTCGCACCAATTTTTACCCTGATATTGATGTTCCTGATGATGATGATGGGTGCCATTCCCCTGCTTCAGGCGGTCATGGAGGAAAAGAATCTACGCATTGCTGAAGTACTTCTCGGCTCAGTGCGACCCTTTCAGTTCATGATGGGCAAGATCGTCGGTGGCGTCGCTGTCTCCCTGACGGCGTTGACAGTATATGTGGTTCTGGGTGCTTTCGTCGTAGTCCGGTTCGATCTGGCAGATAAGATTCCTTACCACATTCTGCCCTGGTTTTATACCTACATGATTGTTGCCATTGTCATGGTAGGATCCGGGCTGGCCGCCCTGGGCTCGACCTGCAACGATGCCAAGGATGCCCAGAATTTGACATTCCCGGCCATGCTCCCAATACTAATACCCATGTTCCTGATGATCCCGGTGATCGAAGCTCCCAACAGCAGTTTCGCTACCGGACTCTCCCTGTTTCCACCTTTTACGCCCATGCTGATGTTATTGAGGATGAGTTCGCCGGTAACCATACCTGGCTGGCAGCCGTGGGTGGGCCTGGCTGGAATACTGCTGCTCTCGTTTTTTTCGATCTGGCTGGGTGGACGGATTTTCAGAGTGGGTATTCTTGTACAGGGTCAAGCACCCAAATTATCCCTCCTCCTACGGTGGGCATTCCGGGGTTGAGCGCTCCGCCCGGCGTGGTAGCCGGAATTACATCAGATCGGAGCGGCTGAGCGTCAGTTATGGATTTCTATCGCACCGAAGGCAACCGAACAGCGGCACTCCACATGGACGGGGTTCTCTCCCGTTTTTGCCGTTTTATCCTCGATAGCTCCCAGTAAGGGTGAGCCCGATACGGAGACTCGCCAGTCAGCGGGAACGATAAGCTCTACCGCGCCAAATTGAGCGCTCAAATCCAGACGGCATCCTTCAACGCTGGCCTTGGCATTGCGCAGATCCAGTTCCGCACTTCCGAAAACTGCGGATATTTCTCCCCCCTTGAAGTTCTCAGAAGAGACGGAACGCCTTACGCCGCTGAAGGTGGACCGGATCTTCAGATAGTCCTCGGAAGTCTCTCCAGCAGTGGCACTCAACCACCCGGACCTGTTCCTACCCCTCAGCAAGATGGATAGGCCTACCAGGATCAGGACCACTGGCCAGAAGCGGAAAATACTGCCCCAGCGAATGATATCCAGGGTAGCGGTGAGGAATGCCACGCCCACGATCAGTAGAATGGTACCACCCGACCGGTCACCTTTGCGTAGTCGATCCAGGCCGACAATTACCATAATGAGCGGCCACCAATGAGCAACCACGTTCCCGAAATCCAGGACATCAAAATTTTGAAGTAGGAATAATGCTCCAATAGTCAGAATCAGAGCACCTATCAAGAAGGAGCTGGGGGATTTGTCGGTGCGAAATTCCATGTTTCAGCCTTTCTTTCGTGAAATCAATGAAGTGCAGGTTAACCGGTTAGAGCCAGGTTACAATTATGGCGTGAATCTATGAGTTGCAGATGACGTATACAAGACTGTCCTTGAAGCCGGATTAACCCGGATTTCCCGCAGCTGCAACATGCTTGAAATCGGGATTCTCCTTCCGTAGACTTCAAGCAGATCGCGTAAGCCAGCTCATTGAGACCACTCTGAAGTTTGAGTCATGGTTCAGATTGCGATTCCATCGAGGAGCATTAGAAATGACAACGCTGAAAAAATCCCCTCAAGTTACTCGAATATCCTGGGGTCAGCTGGAAATCGAGGGCAACCAAAAGTTTAAAGACGTCAAGCTCTATCCTGGCGGCTGCCGGGAATGGAATTGGAATGAGACCGGCACCGGACATACCCCGGGCATCCAGCCTGCAGACGTCATGGAACTGCTGGAGCACGGCTGCCGGGAAGTGGTGCTATCCAGGGGTATATTGGGGCGCCTGATGATCCATCCCGACACGTTGACCATGCTGGAGGAGCGGAAGATCAAAGTACACGTACTGCGCACAAAAACGGCGGTTCGATTATACAACGAATTATGCCGGACTCAGCCGGTCGGCGGATTGATTCATTCCACTTGCTGAGCCGGATTCCGAGGACGCATAGTCAAGATTCGGCAGTGTATCCATGTTTACTTCCCCAAATATGTGGCCGGTATCGCCGGAAGAATTAAGCCGAATTCAGGAGGATCTGTCCCACAGAGCGCCGCCACCATGGCAGCCTGATTGGCACGCCTGTGTAATTGGCGGCTGCTACGTATGTTTCAATCGCTGGGGCTCCGGGAAAGGGCAGAAGGGTGATCCGGGCTGGGCCGGTGCTTCCCTGATGACCGATAAACAGATTATCTCCAATGCTGTGATTCATGGTGAGGCGGGAGCGCCTTACAAACCGGGTCTCCTCGCTCTTCGGGAAGGCCCACTGCTGGAGCAGGCTGTACGGTCTTTGCCGCAACTCCCCGATGTCCTGCTGGTGAATGCCACGGGTCATGATCACCCGCGTGGGGCCGGCCTCGCAACTCACCTGGGCTATGTCCTTGATATTCCATCCATTGGCGTTACTCACCGGCCTTTGATAGCCCAAGGTGACTGGCCGGAGCTGGTCAAAGGCAGTGTCAGTCCAGTCTATATCGGAGACGATATCGTGGGTGCCTGGGTAGCCACTCGTGAAGGCGCCCGGCCGCTGGTGGTCCATCCGGCCTGGCGTACGGAATTGACAGTATCTCAGAATGTAGTGCTCGCGGCCTCATTGCAGCATCGCACGCCTGAACCGCTTCGGGAGGCGCGGCGGTTGGCGCGCACCGCCAGAAGCCGGGCCTTGGGAATCTCTACCAGCGAGTGATCAAACCGAGGGTTAGCCCCGTTCGGCGGTAATCGGTGGTTTCTTGAAAGCTGCCTCCCAGTGACAGGCCGGCCTGTGGGTGAAAGAAGTACTGTGCCCGGACCGTGATCACATAGGAAGAGAAGAATAGCGGAGTACCCTGTCCCGTCTCCACTTCTTTGCCGGCTCCGGCCGCGAAGTCCACAAAGTTGTCCACTTTTCCGAGGTACCGCCGGGCGGCTGCCATGGTGAAGAAATTTATGCCGTCCTCGGAGGGGGCTACTTGTGTTTTGCTTCTCAGATACCAATCCCCGGCATAGTAGGCCAGGGAGCCGCCCAGGATATGCACATTCTTATCGGGAAATTTCATCCATCGGTAACTACCGGACGTTTCCCACGCACTCCCGAATCCCTGGAACACCTCCCCCGTGAGATCAATAACAGGGAGAACGACATGTCGGGGCGCAATCTGAAGCTGAATGTTGGCGTATGCACGAGTCCATAGGTCGAAGTAATTGTCGGTGAGGACCGCGTAATCAACTTCCTCGAAACGTAGAGTACGTGATAAACCCAGTGACAGGGCGCTGGCGGCTACCTCGCGCTTGACAGACACAAGGGCTGTCGACCAGGGAGATCGTCCCTGAGTAAAGGAAAGATGTTCCCACAGCAGCAGTGGCTCCCATGGCCTGGTGCCGGGTATTCTATTGATCTCATTCATTAACCGGTCAATAGGTGACCTATCATCGCTCAAGATTCTGGCCGCTTTGAGATCTTCGCGGGCTTGGGAGAACTGTCGCACGGCAATATGGCTGCGCGCTCGCGCCAGGTACGGTTCGGGAATATCACCGGACGTGGCTATCCATTCCGTGTATGCCAGCTGGGCCTGCTCTGGTTGATCCTGCCAGAGGTAGGCATTCCCCAAGGCCATCCAGGCCTCCCCATAGGCTGGATACTGTTCCGTAACAGACGACAGGTCCAGGACAGCCTCTTCAAATCGGCCTTGCCAGGCATAGACCAGCCCTCTGCCCAGCAGGGCATCGGGATCAGCTGGATTCGCGGCGATGAGCGCCGTGTAGACCTCGATTGCCTGGTCCCGGAAATCTGAATGGGCCAACTGTTGAGCCAGAGTGAACAGCTCCTCATAGGAGAGCGAGTCGCCGCTGCTGAAATTTCCGTAGATATCGGGCAAAACGCTGGTTGTAGTGTCAAGTCCAACCTCGTGCTGGGCGAGGAGCAGCGGGAAGAGTGCGATGATGATTGGTGTCATGCGGCGGTCTCCGTTGCGAATCCTTTACGTTCCATTTTACCCCAGCCACTTTTACCGAAGATACCGGAAAAGAAGCCACGGATGCGCCAGTAGGAGTTTATCTGGCGGTAGCCGAAGTTTTCCAGTATTGCTAACAGAAAGAGCCTCAGCAGATCGGTAAAGTGCGGATATCTTCGAAAGGATAATTCCTCGAGGGCGACAGCGACGGTAGAAAGCGCGATGCCATAAATAATTGAGGCAGAAAAAAAGGCCAATAGGTACGGCCCTGACGCCCTTTCCAAGACGATAGCCAGTACCAGAGTTATATAGCCGATCAACTCGATGAAGGGCCCGAATAGCTCGAAGATGAAGAAATAGGGATAGGCTATCATTCCAATCCGGCCGAAGCGAGGATTGAATAGCATCCCCCGGTGCCGGAATAGCGATTCAAAAAGTCCCCGTTGCCATCGATCACGTTGCCGTCCCAACACGCGGAATGATTCTGGACACTCGGTCCAGGCAACCGGGTCTGCTACGTAGGCAATGCGGTATGGTATTTTGTTTTTTCTACAATGCCGATGAAGCCGGACCACCAGTTCCATATCTTCTCCCACCGTATCAACCTTGTATCCCCCCGCTTCTGCAACTGTAGAACGGCGAAACACACCAAAGGCGCCGGAAATTACCAGCGTCAACTTCATTACATCCCAACTCATCCGTCCGGCCATGAAGGCTCGCAAGTATTCCAGTACTTGAAAGCGGGCCAGCCAGTTTTTTGGGAGCTGGATGTCGGTGAGGGTTCCGAACTTTACTGTACATCCATTGGCGATGCGTATAATACCTCCCGCTGCCACCGTCCGGGAATCTTCCAGAAATGGACGGACAACCCGAATGAGAGCATCCCGTTCTAACAGACTATCCGAATCCATGGCGCAAAAAAGTGGCGTCCGGCAATAATTAATGCCCACGTTCAACGCGTCAGCCTTCCCACCATTCTCCTTATCAATAACCCAGAAATTCGGTTGAATCTGACTGCGATAGATCCCCCTGATCTGCGCCGAATGCAGGTTGGAGGTGGGGGCGCGGTCAGAGGGCAAAAGGTCAAAAGCCTCAATAAGGCGTGTCAGGGTATTATCGCTCGAACCATCATTAACGAACAATATCTCATACTCGCTGTACTTGAGCAGGAGGTATGATTTCACCGCCTCAACACAGGTAACCTCCTCGTTGTAGCCTGGAGCTATCAAGGTCAATGGCGGTGCTCCGGCTTTGCTGATCAGATCCTCAAAATCCAGAGCTTTGAGCTGACGTGTATAAACCCGGAGTGCTCGGAAAGCTATTATATTGAGAATAAGATAGCTGGAATTCAAGGTAGTAAAGTAGACGATGGCGAGCACCTTGAATCCTTCGAGGAGAACCGAACTTATCTGGTCATAGGTCATTATGACAACTAGGCGCTGGTTAGCACCTGTCTTACCAGATCGCTACGTTGATGTCCCGACTGCAATATCTCGTAGAGGATCTGTTTCCCACCCGCGGAAGTGAGTCCTTGTGCGGCATTTAATGCCACCCAGTTGGAGTCGTGCTCGAGTCCCTCTCTGAGCAGTGGCCATTCCTCTTCTCCTCCGAGGAGACCTAACGCCTTTAGCGCTTGAGCGCGCACGACAAATTCTTCCGAAAGGGCAAGTTTACGAACAATGGTCAGGTGCTCCGGCCGTCCCACAATCTGAATTAGGCGCAGTGCAGCGGCGACGAGATTCATATCAGATTCGCTATCGAGCACTTGGGCGGCGATGTCGCCGGCTTCAAGGTCGTTCAGCGATCGTAGGGCATCTGCAGCTACAGCCCGAACCTGAACACTTTTCTCCGGATCGGCTAAAGTGTGTCGCAGAGCCGGTGTAATCTCCGGGCCAACTGATGCCAGCATGGATACGAGATAGCTCTGGCTCCAAGTATCAAATCTGTGGAGCTTGTCAAGAACCGCTTCAGCGTATTCAGGATATTCCTTATCGGTGAGCGCCCTGGCGGCAATCATCGCCACGAGCGGGGATTCGTCTTCCAGCGCATCGATGAGCGCCTCAGAATGCTGCTGGAGCCCCAATGCGCCAATCGTTCGGACCGCCCTTGCCCGGCGGGGTGGATCACCACCCTTCGTGCGCTCGGCAATCGAGTTCAAATAGGGCGCTGCCAGTTGTTTCAAAAGAGCCGCCTCACTCCCCTGCAGCCGCTCCGCAAAGCGTTGTAGATAATCAACGAAATGAAGGGATTCCTCCCGGGGAATTTCGCTTAGTATTTCATCCCGAGATCGTTCCTCCGTGATATAGTCCAGTAAAAGCGGCTCCCACTTGGCTTCCATCCTCGCCCATTGTTCGGCTATTCGTACGTTGCGCAGGCGTAAATAGACGATATATAGGGCGAACACAAATACTGCCACCAACAGGATACTGATTACGAAGGCAAAGATGATAAACAGACGATCCTGAGGTGTGAGACTATCTAGGTGTTGTATAATCTCTTGGATCATACCCGCTATTTCCCAAGGATGTCCTTGAGTTGCTTGCCGATCAACTTCGGATTTATCGGTTTCCAGAGTACTCCTGATGCACCTTTTTTAACCAGATCGTCGGCTATAGCGGGATCGGTCTTTGCTGTCAGGAAAACCACCGGGATAGTCTTTAGGCTCTCATCAGCGAGCATATTCTGAAGGATTGTCGTCCCGTCTTCCTCTGCCAGTATCAAATCGGTTAATACCACGCCAGGCAGTTCCTGGCGGATCAGGTCCATCGCCTGACGAATGGATTGAGCCTGGATGATTTGGAAGCCCTCCGATGCTTCAAGCGATTTCGCAACGGTCATTAGAATGACTGGGTCATCATCCACCAGGAGTACTTTCAAATCTTCGGATGATTTGTTTGCCTTCGATGGCTCTTTCAATAGACGGCGAATACGGGCCAGGAGCTCCACCGGTGAGAAGGGCTTCATGATATAGTCATCGGCACCCAGCTCCAGTCCTCGAACGATGTCCTGCTCGCTGCCCATGGATGTCAGCATAACAATTGGGATTGTTCGGTAGTGGGTCATTTTGCGCAACTTGTCGAGAAGCTCGAATCCATCCATACCGGGCATCTTTACATCGAGGATGGCCAGGGAGGCAGTCATATCAAGGGCGGCCTTAAAGGCGGAGATCCCATCTGGAAAATGGATAACTTCAAAACCTTCACGTCCCAGGCGGTGCTTGATCACGGAGGTCACCAGCTCGTCATCTTCTGCCAGCAGAATTGTCTTTTTCGCAGCTGTAATCTCTGTTGCTGGGGTGACTATCTGAGCCCGTCCGTTTTCCTTGGCTTGATACAGGTGACGATCGGCCTCAGCAATGGCTTCATCGACCGGCACATCCGAAGATATCTCCAGTACTCCACCAGAGAAGGTGACATCCGAAATGGTCAGCCCTCCAATGCTGAATTGCTCTTTGCGCAGTATTCCTAAGGCCTTGTTCAACGCTCCCGCCGCTCCCTTGGCATCCGCCTTTGGGAACAGCACTACGAATTCCTCCCCGCCCCAACGGGCTACGTAATCTGACTGTCTTAGGGCTTTAGACATGACCGGCCGAATCCGCTTCAATACCTCATCCCCCATCCGATGACCATAGGTATCATTTAGATTCTTAAAATGGTCCAGATCAATAATCGCCACCGCTAGACTGGTTCGGGAACGGCCAGCCATGGATCGGGCCCGGTTGAATTCTTCCGTGAAAGCGGCTCGATTCGGAAGACCTGTTAGCGGATCGGTTCGCGATTTGCTGACCGTTTCACCAGAGCTCTGAATTTTTGCCGCGACGGCTGTGGTCAGAATTTCCGGGTCCACGGGTTTTTCGAAATAGGATTCGGCGCCCAAGGCAAAACATTCAGCTTTCGTTCCCGGACTGCCTTTAGCCGAGACAACAAACACTGGAATTCCGGCCAGCTCTGGTCGCTCTTTCAGTTTGATCAGGAAATTTCGGCCATCTGTGTCGGGGAGAATTAGATCCAGAAGGATCAGTGAGATATCTTCTTGCTGTAGAATCTCCTCCGCCTGTGCTGCGGTTTCAGCTGCAAAAATATTGCGATTCTTGGCTGCCAGCCGGGCTTGGAGTATGCGCGATTCAATCGGATTGTCTTCAACGATCAGGACACCCGACAACTTTGATTCATCCTGCGCTGCCACTGTATATAGATTCCCCAGCAACTCCTCCAGAGCCGCAGCCAAATTCTCCCCTTCAGCATCTTCAACTTTAGCCGCGGCGGCGGTGATTTCAGGAAAGCCGCATGTAGTGCCCGATCCGCGAATCGTATGAGCCAGGCGGCGGATCGAATCTTCAGCCTCCAGCTCCCCGGATCCCAGCGCCTTCTTAGCAGCCTCCAGCGCATCGATTCGTGCGTGCAGGGCTTCTATATATAGGCGCTTCATGTCTTCCATAGCACTAGACCTTACAATTGGTCATAACCTTGTTTTCCCCCGGCCAAATCATACCCAATGCCTTCTTATCAGGATTCCTGAAAATGGACGCTGAAGGTAGAACCCACGTTCTCTTCGCTGTCGACAGTTAACCGATACCCCATCATCTCGCAGAGTGAATGGGAAATGGTTAATCCCAATCCAGTGCCGCCGTATTTCCTGGATGTGCCGCTTTCAGCCTGGCTGAAGGGTTCAAAAATGGTCGTCAGCCGGTTCGCCGGGATACCTATTCCGCTGTCCTTCACGTTAATTCTTACCGGAGTTCCTATCTTTGAATCTGCTTTGAGAATGACTTCCACGCTGCCCTTGGCCGTGAATTTGATCGCGTTCCCCACTAGGTTGATCAGGACCTGCTTGAGCTTGCGATCATCGGACTGGATGGCGTTAACGTTCTTAGGTATGCGAACTCTGAGCTTCACATCCTTTTCTTGAACCTGAACCTCCAGTTGATCGATTGTCTGCCGGATCAGCTGGCCCACGTCAACCTTGGTGAGTACAACTTCCATCTTTCCGGCCTCGATCTTGGAAAGGTCAAGTACGTCATTGATCAGCTCCAGCAGGTGCAGACCGTTGCTGTGGATTTTTTCCAGATATGTGCGCCGCTTCTCATCCAGTTGGCCATTCTTGCTCTTCAATATCACGTTGGCAAATCCAATCACCGAATTCAACGGAGTTCGCAGTTCGTGGCTCATGCTGGCAAGGAATTGGCTCTTGGCCCGGCTGGCCGCTTCCGCAGCCTCCTTGGCTGCGCGGAGCTCCTCGGCGGCTTTCCTGATGTCGGTGATGTCCCTCGCCACCGCAAACAGGAGTTGTCGCGCGCGGGACGCTGAAGCTGTCCAGAGGAACCAGCGGTACTCTCCGTTTTTGGTGCGGAATCGGTTCTCAAAACCGATCATTTCCCCACCCTCCATCAATCGCTGCAGTTCTTGGGTGGTCTTCTCCTTATCGTCGGCGTGTATATACTCTATGAATGGCTTTGCGAGCAGTTCTTCCCGAGTGTATCCCAGCACGGTCCGCCAGGCGGGATTCAACTGTACGAAAAAGCCCTTGAAATTGGCGATACACAGCATATCCAGCGAGATACTGAAGAACCGGTTGCGGTCCTCCTCCAGGCGCTTTTCCTCCGTCAGGTCGTGGATCATTCCGATAAACAGACGCTTTTCCCCCAATTCCACCTCACTAGCGGCGAGTTTCATTGGAAAAATTGTGCCGTCTTTGCGCCGTCCCTGAAGTTCTCTCGATTTCCCGATGATCCTGGCCTCCCCGGTTGCCAGGTACCGCTTGAGGTAGCTATCATGCTCGCTTGTGTAAGGCTCAGGCATGAGCCGGCTGACATTTCTGCCTGCGATCTCTCCTGCAGCATATCCAAACATGGTTATGGTTGCCTGATTGAAGCTCTCAATTAGACCATTTTCATCGATGGTAATGATCGCATCCACCGCATTCTCAAGAATCGCCCTTGTACGTCCCTCACTCTCACGCAAGGCGATATCCGCCTGCTCACGCTTCTGCTCACTTCGATACTTCAGGACGATATCTGCCGCTGTGTTGCACAGGGGCTCCAGAAATTCAGTCAGTTTTTTATCATAGCCGGCCGGACGGTTGGTGAGCCCTATCATGCCTACCAGGTCATTGCCGTGGTAGAATGGGAGTCCCAGAAACGCATTCAGGGCCGGATGTCCTTTGGGGAGACCGCCTCTTCGTGAATCCGTCGCTGGTTCATTTGCTATCACCGATTCGCCGGTTGTCATAACGGCACCAAACAGTGTATTCAGATTATTGAACTCCATCCCCGAGGGTGCCTTCTCTTCATAAAACCGCCGGGTTTCCTCATTCCAGGCGATGTTGGTTATGGCATGAGTTTTAAGGTAGGGATCACCATTTTCGGTTTGGAGCACTTCCCCGATAAAACCGTATTCGCTCTCCGTAAGGCTAAGTAGACCGGACAGGAATTCATCGAACACCTTGCGCGGATCGCCGAGGGCAATCAATTGAGATTGGGCATCACTGATTATCTTTAGGAGCTGATTATTACGTTCCAACGCCTGTTCGGCTGATATCCTCTCACTTACGTCGCGGACGATCCCTTGAAAACCGGTGACTTGATCATCTTCGCAGATCAAGCCTACGGTCTGCTCAACCCATCTGTCCGTGCCATCAGCGGTTACAACAGGGAATTCAAGGACAGTCTCCCGTTTCCGTTCGGTCATTTGATTTCCGTAGAATTCTGACGCTTTTTCCCGCCATTCAGGGTGGATCAGCGATGTGAAATGCATTCCGATGAGCTCGTCCTCAGGGTAGCCGGTTAATTTCGACGTGGTGGGATTCACATAGGTAAAATGACCCGTCATGTCTGTTGTGTAGACAATATCGGTCGCTTCCTCCACGATCTGTTGATAGCGGCGTTCTGTTTCACGAGCAGCTTCTTCCGCCTGTCGGCGTCCCGTAATATCATCGATGACACCACTCAGGTGCAGGAGGTTCCCATCTTCGTCATAGATTCCGCCTCCTTTTTCATAGATCCAGCGGATTCCGCCATCGGCGCGGATAATGCGGTAATCAATGGAATATGGCCGGCGCTGTCCCAGTGCCCGATCCACTGCCACCTCGACCGAATGTGCATCATCGGGATGGATAATGCTTGCGAATGAACGTACCTGATTGCCAATGAAATCCGATGCCGGATAGCTGGTGATTGTTTCAATAGCATCACTGATATATTGCATCGTCCAATCTGCGTCATTATCGCAGCGGTAAACCACACTGCTCAGCTGGGACACCAGATTCCGGTAGCGCTCCTCACTTCGCTGCAGCTCGACGTTTGCGTGTAATACTCTACGAAGTAATAAGATAAGTGATCCGCTGAGCAGAAATATCAACGGAATGCTGAGCAACCCAAGCATGAGAAATCGAAGCGTGCCGGCAAGCCGTGATTTGGTTTCGATCTCCATCTTACGGCTTTGCTCCAGTACAACATCGGCCAGATAATTCAGTGCCTCTAGTGCCGGGACATCGTCCACTTTTACCTGTACGTCAATCTGGCTTGTGGATTGTCCCGCCGAGACTAGTTGCTTGGCTATCTCGAACTTGTGCAAGTATTCCTCGAAAACGACGACGAGCTCTTCAAGGGCCCTCTGCTCCGGTTCGTTTAAGTCCAGATGTTGGAATTCCTGGAGTGCATCATTCAACGCTGCGCGGTTATTCTCAATACGTGGAATATCGCTGGGGGATTGACGCAGAACGAAGTTCTTGAAGTTGTGAATAAAGCCCCCATAGCCCATGGCCGCGCGGATATTCCCCAGAATGTGGGTCTTCTCTATAGCGGCCTGATTGTACTCGCTCCACTGGTTTTCGAGTTTTACTATGCGCATCCATAGGGCGAAACCAAAGGAAACCAGGGCAACCGTCGTAAGCCCGGTAATTGCGAGGATCAGGGCTACCCGTCGCTTGTAGGTCTGGGAATGCTCAGTGGGAGGTGTCGGCATTAGTATTTAACAGTAGGTGAGGCATGTGCACTGGTTTTTCGATTTGAGGTTTAGGCTAAGAATTTCTCAATGGCTGAAACCAGAACCGTCTCATCTACGATGGGTTTTGTTACATATTCGTCGAATCCCATACCTAAAAACTTTTCCCGGTCACCCGCCATGGCGTGTGCAGTCAGAGCGATGATAGGCAGATCCTTGAGATCCTCATCAGCCCGCATGTGCTCAAGTACCTCCGGGCCATCCATTTCGGGCAGCGATATATCCAGCAGGACCAGGTCCGGTTTGGACTCCCTGAATCCTTCCAGTGCTTCTCGGCCGGCCTCGAATTCGATGATGTCGTACTGGTCCTCGAGAATTGCCCGTAAGAGCAGGCGATTGTCCGGATTGTCCTCTACAACTCCAATTCGCTTCACTCCCCAGCTCCTTTCTTGAATTCCTCCAGCAGTGGCTGAATCCGGGCAAATGCAGCTTCCAGGTCACGCATCAGAGGGGGGATTGGTTTGGATTGTTTGTCTTCAGCCAGCTGCTCGATTTGAGCCGATAAGTCCTGCAGTTGCTGGGCCCCGAGATTACCGGCACTCGACTTTATGGAATGGACCGCCCGCTCTACCGCTTCCAGATTACCCTCGCGTTCTCCTGTCAGTGCCTCTTCCATTTTTTGTGAAACGTGCATCAGGAATGTGTCGATCAGTTCTACGACGAAGTTATCACCGCCCAGTTTGCGCAATCTTTCGATCGCCTTATCGTCTATATCCTGAAGAGTGACCATGTCTTAATCCAATCCAATAGAACTTACGTTGTGCATGCTTTGCTCATACAATCTAAACGATAGATTGCGGATTATCCATTACGATTTGAGGCCAATCTGATCATCTTATGCATCGCCACCTTCTGCATCCGCCTTCTTGGGGATAAAATAGAAATCCCTGAATCTCGGAAGGCGGCGGATGAGCTTCCCGACATCGTGCTGTATCATGTACATGCAGGGGAGGAGAAGCAATGTGAGCGGGGTGGCGAATAATATACCATAGCCTAAAGCTAGTGCCATGGGGGCGATGAAAGGATCATACCCGCCGAAACCATAGGCCGTCGGCAATAGCCCGGCCACGGTTGTAATCGAGGTCAGCAGGATCGGTCTCAAGCGTGAGGAAGTACCCTCGGCTACGACACGCAGGAACTTCTTATCCGGTGAATCGGCCCGGTGAACATTGATGAAGTTGACCAGAATCAGGGAATCGTTCACCACCACCCCCATCATTCCGATCACACCGGTCATAGCCATGAATCCCAGGGGTTCACCATGCAGCGCAAAAGCACCGATGACCCCGATAAGACCGAATGGTATGGCAATCATGACCAGTGCCGGTTGGCTTAGCGAGTTGAACAGCAGGACCAGCACGATGTAAATGCCGACTCCGGCCATGAGAAATGCCATAGCCAGACTGATCATGGATTTTTGGGTTTCCTCTGACTCGCCCCCGACAACAAATCGGATCCCTGGCCAGATACTCGCCACATCGAAGTGGTCAATAGCTGCGTTTGTGGTCTCCAACGGAGTTTGACTCGCACCTTTCGCCACATCGCCGGTAATGGTGACAGCCCGCTCGCCATCATAATGGAAAAAGGCGGAAGGTCCGGGTCCAGTCCTGAACTCAGCAACCTCACTGAGTCTGATCAGGCGTCCCTGTCGGTTGGGAATCGTAAGGTCACCCAGGTAGCGTAGTCCTTTACGTGCCGCTTCTTCCAGGATCACCCGGATGTATACGTCCTCATCACCATAGCGCATCATGGTGACTAGCTGTCCGTCATAGGCTAGGCGGACGTTTTGAGCAACATCGGCCACGCTTAGCCCCAGTTCGGAAAGCCGGCTGTGGTCGATGTCGATTTCGACCTGCTCCTTGCCCAGCTTATCATCCCGGTCCAGATCGGTCACATGTTCGATAGCTGCCAGGAAGTTGTATACCGAATCGGCCAGTGAACTTCGCAGGTCATCATTATCCCCTACGACACGAATGTCAATCGGCCTGCCCACTGGTGGTCCCCCAGCGGCTACGATGTAGCGAATAGCATCGATATCTCCGATCACCTCAGTCTTTGTCCGCAGATCGGCCACGATTTTCTGGGCCGAGCGGTTGCGTTCAGAAAATGGGGTAAGGGTCACCGCTCCCAGAGCCCAGTTTTCGCTCTCACCGGGTACGAAACCGGCCTGGCTGCCGACAATCACCCAGAAGGATTCCAGCTCCTCTTCCGGCAAGGCTATAATCAGTTCCTCAATCTCCTTCACCTTGTCGGTGGTGGCTTCAAGAGACGCGCCAGGTACCAGCTCCATGGCGAAATAGAATTCATCCGCCGTATCGCCGGGGAACAGGACGAACTGCATTGATTTGGCCGCAAACAGGAAGGCTCCTACCAGCAATAGGACAAAGGCCCCTACCATGATATACCGCAGTCGCAGCACATGCACGATAAAGCGTTGAAAACCCGCCCGTACAGGATCAAACCACTGACTGCGCAGGTCACTGGATTGATGGTTCACCGACGTCCGTTGGGCAGCCGGTTTAACCGCTGTCGGCCTCATCTTGTGCCACCGACTGCCAATAATATGGGCGGGCAGAATAAATATCGCCTCAAAATATGATATGGCTAAAGCCATCATGATCACCACTGGAATGATGAACACGAATTTTCCCATGATACCGGTCATGAAAAAGAAGGGACTGAATGCCAGTATCGTGGTAATGATGGTCGCGGTAACCGGTTTGAGAACCCGAAATGTCCCATTCGTTGCGGCCTCCAGGGGCAGCTCCCCCTCTTCGCGGCGCCGGACAATATTTTCCGCCAGAACGATAGCATCATCCACGATCAGACCGATGATAAGGATCATCGCCGTGAGGGAGAGAATGTCGATATGTACGTCAAAGAAGGGTGCCAGGATTACCGTGCCGAAGGCCGCCAAGGGTATGCCCATGGCCACCCAGAATGCGGTTCGGAAATTCAGAAACACGAACAGCACAATGCTCACCAATGACAAGCCGATTAGTCCGTTGATCGAAAGTACACCCAGGCGGTTTCTCAGGAAACGCGACTGGTCGGCGGAATACATGATCTCCACATCCGGGGGCAGAAGCTCTCTCTGTTCTTCCACGTACTGCTTCACAGCATCCACGACACGGATGAGATCAGCCGTGCCTTTCTTGTAAATCACGAACGCGATGACCGCCTCACCATTCATCCTGAAACTGGTCTTCTCCGGTTCGAAATCGTTTGAGACTACAGCCAGATCTTTAACAAGGATACGGGGACCTTCAAAGGCCGACCGGACAATCACATCTCCAATCTCCCGGCTGTCCTCGAATTCTTCGAGAGTTACAATGGTCTTATCGCTCGTATAGGATTCAAATGAGCCGGCGGTCGCCCGGATGTTCCGCAGTTGTATGGCATTAACAATCTCCCGCATGGGGATCTGATATTTCTCAATGGCATCCTGCGAAACCTCCACCTTCACTTCGCGTGCCAGGTAACCGACCCGGTCTATTCTTGAGACGCCCTCGATATTCTTCAGTCCCTTCTCGAAGTATTTCGCCAGCCTGCGCAGTAACTCATAGGGCACCTTACCGGCAATACCTATCCGGAGAATCTCCATATTTTCAGTTTTGATTTCGAAAACGGATGGTGCATCCGTCACCTCCGGCGGGAACGCTTGAGTACGTCCCACCGCGTCGCGAATATCACGCTTGATCTTTTCGCGGTCTTTTGCGTCCGGATCAAGGGCAACCGTGATCGTGGAAATGTTCTCCAGGGAGTAGGACGTCATCGTCTCCAACCCGTCCACACCCTTCAGCTCATCCTCGATTTTATTGGTGACATTCAACTCCACATCTTCCGGGGACGCTCCCGGATAACGGGTGGTGATGATCATCTGATCCAGGTCTATGCTGGGAAAGAAATCCCGTTTCATCTGCACTAGCGATCTCAAACCCAGCAGAATGATCGCTGCCGTCAGGAGATTTGCCAGCAGATGCCGTTCAGCAAAAAATCGAATAATGGATTTCATGGGCTGTTGTACCTTTTTCGCAGGTTTAATTATCCGTTGTCAACAAGACGTCGAGTAGAGCGTTCAAGCGCAAATTCAATCCTTGATAACTAGCCGCGTTCTGGGCATACATGAGTCGGGCGTTTCGCTCATTGTCCTGGCTCTGTATAACGAAGGTTAGGTCCCCCAGACCCTGGTTGTACCGCTTGAGTTCCTCTTCGGTTTTAAGCCGGGCCGATTCTATCTGCTGCTCATTGAGAGCCAGAACCTGCTTGATACCGTCGATTTGGATCAACAGGTTATGCAGCGCAGCTTCCAAGGCGAGGGTGATTTCATCCGTATCCAACTCAAATTGCCGGATCTGGAGTCTGCTCTTTTCCATGTCCGCCTTGGCGGAGCGGTTGCCCAGGGGATAATTGAATTGAAGAAAGACTCCCGCATCACTGTTGTCGAAACCCAGTGAACTTCCAAACTCGTTATCACCACTCTTTGCTGTAAGTTGTGTCGTTAGATAGAGTTGGGGCTTGGCGATCTCTTTCAATCCCTGGTATTGCTTCTCCATCTGAGCGCGTCTGGTTGACAGGACCTGTAGCAGACGGGAACTCTCGCGCAGACGATCAGTCGCCTCCGGTACAGTTTCCACATCCAGCCTTTGATAGAGATTGAGGGATGGTTCCATAGACTGGAGTTCCTTCGCCCGTGTTAAAACAGCCAATTCTGCTTGTTTGGCGCGTAATTGCGTATCGAACAGTACCACGGTCTGTTCGGCCATGCGGACCGCGTCCTCTGAGCGCAGCACATCCAATTCGATGATCAGGTTTGCGGCCCGTTTTCGTCGGGTTTGATCCAGTTGCTGCTCGGATAATCGTAAACGCTCTTCGGCAATTGTTTTCTGCTCTTTGAGTAATACCCAGTCAATGAACCTGAGTCCCATATCCAGCAGAAAATCTTCCTGATTCTCCAGGCTCTGCACCTCTGCCGCCGCCACACTGTATTGCCCGATTTCGTACCCCAGTCGGTCTAACTCCCCGCGGAAGTTTTGGAAGAGCGGCTGGGTATATGACACATTGAGATTGTTCTGATAAAATCTCGGAGGACCCGCGGGTATCGTTATAAAGCCGGGAATTACGATATCCTGAATATCCTGATCGGTAAAGTCGGATGTCCAGCCTACCGCAAGCCGTCCCCCGGTTTTCCACACCGTCTTCTCAAGTGATGCCCCCCCGCTCATCTGGTCGATCGAGGTGGGCGCAAAAGCGCTGGTAGCCAGAGGCGTCTGATGAAAATAGGCCGGCGATGAAGCAATTCTCCAGTCTTTGCCACCCAGGTAGGCATCGCGGCCATAGCCTTCGATTTCCGTAGATAACGCCTCTTTCCGGAATAACGGGTGGTTCTCCTTCAGGAGTTGAAAAAACTCTGACAGAGTGATCTCCTGCGCCGACAACAGGGTCGCTGTCAGTAATTGAACAGCGGTAAACCAAAACAGTCTGTTGATTCTCATTCCATATTCTCCTGTGGGGTCTCTCCATTCCGCTCAACGCATCTCCGTGAACTAGCGGATGTAACATGTTGAGTGGGACATGCCGAGTTGTTTGTAGCCAGGCATATCATATATTGTTCCAGCGATAAGTACTGGTGGCTGCGGAATATAAGATGATTTTTAGTGGAACGGGATAGGGTTTCCAACCGCAGACGGCTGATATACAAATGCCGCTAATCAACCTTTCGTCAACCGATTCATGTGGTTCTTATAATTATCGGATTCGGATAGCACAAGCCCCGAGACGAATCCCGGGGCTTATGATGGTTTCATTTCAGACTGGTATCGTTCTGCTTACTGTTCCGGTTTGGACTCCGCTTCAGTGGTACCAGCTTTTCGCCTCCCTTTTCCGTTCAGGTATCCCGCAAGACCGGCCAAGGGTGGGATAACTAAGACCGAAGCCACAAAACAGGCCCCAACTCCGATGAACAGGGCGGTCCCCAGCGAGCCCAGACTCCGCATGGTCGCGAAATAGAGCGATCCGAAACCGAGCATGGTCGTTAGGGAGGTGAGCAGGACCGCTCTGCCGGTTGAGGAGAAGACGGTATGATGTGAACCATTCCCCTCCACCTTGTAACGGTGAACAATGTGGACACCGTCATCCACACCGATCCCGATGATCATGGGAATCGCCATGATGTTCATGAAGGTGATCATCAAGCCTGCCAGTTCCATGGTTCCCACCATCAGCAGCACTCCAATGACCAACGGGACTACCGCTAACAAGGCCTTTTTCACGCTGCGGAAGTCCAGCAGCAGTAACAGGAAAATCACTACGATCGCCAGTTGGATCGCCAGTTTGCCATCTTTCTTAATGGATTCAATGAAGCTGTAGATCATCGGTGGCATCCCGGTAGCGCGCGGGCTGAGTTCAAGCATTTCCTTCTGGAAACGCTGCAGGAACTGCAGCTCCCATACGTTCTGCCGGGGGTAGATATAGACCAGGAAACTCTCGCCTGATTTTCCCACGTATTGCATACTGAATTCAGGCGGCAGATCTTCCAGGGCAATCGTCTCTGTATTGGCCATGCCCAGAACGCCTGCCCGGTACGACCTGCCGAAGTCAGCTTGAAACTGTTTGACTTCCTGCATTCTTGTACTGCCCGCATCTTCCAGTTGTTCGTACATCGCGGTTAGCGTACCGCGCGTAATGTCAGGCATCAGGGGATTCAGTTTTTCATGCAATTTGGTGATGGTGGGATCATCTTCTTCGGGAACCGTACCCACCAGCAGCGCGGATTTGAGATAGACCTTATCCTGCCCCCCCAGTATGGCCATGGATTGAATCTCCATGACATTGGCCTCCAGACGGGCCACCTCTTCTTTCAAGGCATCCATATCGCGTGTTGAGAGATCCGACTTGAGTGCTGTGCCAGCCATT
The DNA here is from genome assembly GCA_042568495.1 of Fidelibacterota bacterium. GTDB lineage: Bacteria > Fidelibacterota > Marinisomatia > SCGC-AAA003-L08 > TS1B11. The sequence goes on from JBHPIW010000018.1 coordinate 54,320, forward strand.
ACTCGATGGATTTCGGATATCAGAGACCTTCGCTGCTCCTGCTCTTCGGCAGGCGGCAGCAGGTCTGTTATGGATTGTACGGAACCGGCAATCGACATATTGCGTGCCTTCTCAGTGAGGATTCGAGCCTCCTCCAAGGATTTGGCCGTAACCATCGCCGGTTCGACATCCATGTCGTAGCTCTCCAATAACCGTTCAATCAATTCGATGGATTCCAATCCCTTCGGCTCCAGGTTCAACATGTTGTAGTCCCACTCCAGCCTGGAACCGCGGTAGGCGAATATGACAACGATGATGGCAGCTGCCACCAATGAGAAACCCCAGTGGTTAGCGAGCCATTGTGCCGTTGATCCCAGGAATCCATAACTGATGTTACGAACAGGTCTTACCTTGTCGCTGCTCCTGAAACGCACCTTGATCCGTTCACGTAGAACCAGGAAAGTTGGCAACACGGTCAGCGCCGCGATCATGGTCATGATAATGCCCACCGCCAGCACCCAACCGAATTCCTGCATACCGTCCATCTCTGCTACCAGCAGTGTCAGGAAAGCAATAGCAGTAGTGAGGGCACCGGTAGTGATACCTGCACCCGATTTTCTGAATGTCGTGACCATGGATGTCAGAACATCTTCACCCTGGGCACGCATCTCGGTGTATACCGAAATGATATGGATCGAGAAATCTATGCCCAAACCCAATAGAATCACCCCGATCATCGCCGTGAATAGCGTCAACTGTCCTGCCAGTAACCAGGTGAAGCCGAGGGCCCAGAGAATCCCGATGATAAGCGTGAGGATTGCCAGGATCGGGCTGACAATCATTCGGAATGCGATGATGAAAAGAACCAGGATTCCCACCAGCGCCAGTAGGGAAATCAGGAAGGTGTCGCTTTGTACCGCGTCCATTTCATCCCGTTGAATGGGCACTGAACCGGTGAGCCCAACTTCCACGCCATACTTCAGAGCGGTTGCTTCAACGATTTCATCCACTGCATTTGCTGAGGCAACATCGGCATCGATATCCATAACATTAAAGGTAGGGAGCACCTGGAGAATGATCATCCGACGGTCCCAACTCTGCATGTAGTTCTCACCAAACAGGATCGCCTCGCTGGCCGTCTCGCCGGCGTTAACCACATCACCCTTTAGTGCGCGATCAAACTCCGCCGTCCAGCTCTCTATTCCGTCCAGGAATCGCACTGCTCCCTGCTCCTGTTCCACGTTGGAGATCTGCTCATCGCTCTGGATATATTCCTTTTCGAAGCTGTCGTTCAGATTCGTGAGGAATCCAACCAGGTTGGGATCTTCGAACAAGGTGCGACTGTTTTCCAGATCGCTGGATTTCATCAACATCATGCTGTGTTCTGCCAGGAAGTCTTTCGGTATCTTGTAGACTACACCTTTCACCCATTGCTCCAGGGATTCGATTTGCGGCACCACCTCTTCGGCGAACAGCTTCAACGCCTCTTCTTCGCCCTCAGCTACCACGAAAAAGGAGGACGCCCCGTCATATTCTTCCATGATCGTGATATATTCCTCAACCGCCGGGTCCTTTTCAGGCATCAGAGCTGTAATGGAGGTATAGGTCTCCAGTTGGCTTGTCATACCGGCGGCGACAATCGTAATCACGGTAATCCAGAGTAGGGACCACCATGGCTTGTGTACCACGTAATTGGCAATGGCGGTTAAGATTCGATTTCGCATCTCAGGTCTCCTTTAGAATCAGATTAAAAGTATGCCCTCAGTCGCACTCGCCAGGCCCATTCCTGGAGCCCGAATTCCGAGTCCGCATCGCCCACCGCGTAGCTCAGAAACAGACTCACGCTCACGTTCTCAAAGGCGTTCCAGTCCAGCAATGGATTGATGGCAAAGCTCCCATCATTCAGGTTCGCGATGCCCATTAGTCCCGCCGACAGCACGTCACTGATGGGGTGAGAGGCCATTACGAACATGTAGTCCTGCATCAGGCTGTGGGTCTCACCGCCCAGGCTGTACAGATAGTCGAAAAAG
>JBHPIW010000019.1:0-55599 GCA_042568495.1 Fidelibacterota bacterium
TCCGTCTTAAGTAGATGGAAAAGCAGGGCCAGCTTCCGTGACCGTGCCACCGGGTAGGCCTTATGGGTGACCAGGTCGGTTCCCACATTCTGTGGCGCCACCTGGATGCGCTCCGGGTTGGTAAGCAGCGATCTGGCCAGCTGCTGAACATCGGTGGCGTAGGTCGCCGAGAACATCAGGTTCTGGCGCTTCTGCCGCAGGAGCTTCAATATTTTCCGGATGTCCGGGATGAAACCCATGTCGAGCATCCGGTCCGCTTCGTCCAGTACCAGGATTTCCACCCGGCTCAGATCAACGGTTTTTTGCCCCACATGGTCCAGCAGGCGGCCGGGAGTCGCCACCAGGATATCGATACCCCGGCGCAGTTTCCCGATCTGGGGCTGGATCCCCACCCCGCCGAATACGACCGCCGAGCGCAGCTTGAGATGCCTCCCGTACGTGCGCACCATGTCATGGACCTGCGCGGCCAGTTCACGGGTTGGTGTGACTATCAGCGCCCGTGGATCGTGGTTCCGACCCGAGCCTTGACTCAGCATCTGGAGCATAGGCAGCACGAAAGCGGCGGTTTTGCCGGTCCCGGTTTGGGCTCCGGCCAGTATATCCCGACCCGCCAGAATAGCCGGTATGGCCTCAGTCTGGATGGGAGTCGGGGTGGCGTATCCCTGATCGGATATCGCCCTCATGAGTTCGGCCTGTAGGCCGAGATTATTAAATGACATACGTCCTTTTTCTTTTTTATATACCTTCCCCTTTATTCAGGGTCCGGTCCAGGCATAGATTTAATTGGGTGCTGAAGACAGAAGTTGAAAACTTTGGAGGGAGAACAACGACAAATCAGCGTGCACCGACCGGCGGTGCTAATACGGATGGAACTTAGGTCAACCTCCCAGCTGGTCCTACAACTTTAACAGCTGCGGCCCTTTATATAATATGGCCTCCTCCCACGCTCGTCCCCCGCTCCTCACTGCTTGACTCATCGTGACAATCAATGCTGCATTCGATTCATATCGCAGACCCAGTGATAATGAAATAAATTCAAATCCCTGCAGCAGGTCACGCACATTGTGTAGATATCTTTATGAACCGCTCCCGGCAAACTGAAAGGGATGATTGAATATGACAGATCAGGATACGAATGGCAAAACCGCGGACTCACCCTGGAAAAGCCTTTACCGGATCGGTGCCGTGGCGGCCTTGATCGTGGTGGCGATGATTCCAGTCCAGAGCTTTCTCTTTATCGCCTATCCGCCGCCTGAAACGGTACTCGGCTACTTCACCCTGTTCCAGGACAACTGGCTGCTGGGACTCCTGGCCTTCGATCTGCTATACCTGATCGATAACACCCTGCTCATCCTGCTATTCCTCGCGCTTTACGCCGCCCTGAGACGCACCAGCCAATCCTTGATGGCTATCGCCTTGACCATCAGCCTCGTGGGGATAGCAACATACTATTCGTCGAATCCGGGCTTCGAGATGCTGTCCCTCAGCAGCCAATACGCCGCGGCGACAACCAATGCCCAGAGAGCTTTGTTCCTGGCAGCCGGCCAGGGAATGCTCGCAAGCTACACCGGCACTGCCTATGACGTGTATTACGTCCTCAATGCAGCGGCCCTACTGCTCATCGCCATGGTCATGCTGCGGAGCCGCATCTTCAGCAAGGCCACCGCCTACATCGGCCTCCTGGCAGGAGGATTGATGATCATACCCGCCTCGGCGGGCATCATTGGCATGGCTTTCGCCTTCGCGTCCCTCCTCCCCTGGGCTATCTTCTCGGTGCTCATCGCTCTCCGTCTCTTCCGGCTGGGATCGGGCGGCGTGCAGGAAACCGGCTGACAATAACCTTCCGCCAACGATGGAGGGTGCTTCCTATCTTCCCCGCCCTCCGGCTATCCGCTTTTTCTGTTGGGCAGATGCTTCAGTTTACCGGCGATACTGCCGCTGGGGATATACAGATTCAAACCGATCTTAATCTGCATATCTGCAATACCCTTAAAGGTGCTCTGGTACCAGATCCCCACATCGGTTGAGAGCCAGGAATTGAAGAAGAAGCGTACCCCGCCGATGGCCAGATAGGCTTCCCTGATCTCGATCTCGCTGGTCTCAGGATTGTAATGATAGCTGCTAACGGTGCGGGCTTCGAAGAGCAGCTTGGTCTGGGGATTCGATTCCACGTCAAAACCGATGAAGGCACCGATGACATTCTTCTGTTTCTCCTCGGCATCTGTATAGCGACCGATGTAGTCTGATGAAAAGACCGAGAGATCACGCACCCGGATATCGGTCAGACTTATCCCGCCGTGGATAGCCATCGACCATCCTCGCATGGTGGCTACGCCATACATGGTTGTGAAGCGCGTATCATACCCCACCCGGCTGATCCCATATTTCACATTATCAGCGTATTGCGCCAGCCTTTTTGCATCACTCCGTACGTCCTGCCAGTTAGATGAGTTTCGGAAAGCGATGGCCAGTGTGGGAATATGCCATCTATTCTCCGGGATGAGCAGTAGTTTGAACGCAGAAGTGGGAAACACGGCCGCACCCCTGGAAATATTGGTCACCATGCCAACGGTGCTGAATTCCACTTCGGCGATATCCCCCAGCCCGATGCTGACGGTCCCCAGGAAGGATTTGTCGGTGGCCACGCCGAAGTCGCCGCCGCCCATGACCCGCACATCCATGGAACCCAGGACGCGAGCCACGGGAACGGTATACAGCCTGGGCGGATCGACACGGCCGGATATGAACCGCTGCACCTGCAGCTGCCGGGTCTGTTGGTCAAGCTGCCAGCGGGCGTATTCTTCGCCAAGAGGATCACCGCAATTAGTGCAGTATTTATTGGCAGCCACATTTTCCAGGGAACACTGATCGCAGGAAAGGTTTCCAGGTTCCTGTGCAGGGGCCACCGCTGCCAGGCTGATGATCATCAACCACAGCAATACCGCACCGGGAACTCTCAGGTGAGTTCGCATAACTCAGCTCCTTTCAGTATTGTGGTTCAGTTCCGATCAGGTTGGGTGTGGGAACCGGAAAACCGTCCGTGATTCCATGAACACCACCCCGGAACACGGCCTCCGACCCTCACACCCTAATCACTCTGGAACTTGTCACTCTGCAATACGAAAAGATGCAAATGGTATGCCCGGTTTTTGCGGAAGAGCAGTGACAGAACAGGAACAAGGGCGCAGGCAGGAATAAAGGGCGGGAAACCTATCGAATATCTGAGGGATGTATCAGAATTCTGAGGCGGAAGCAGGGCAGTACCGGCTGGTACTCACAAGCTTGTCTGTGATGTAGCTCCCCGTGCAACCCTCACCGCACAGCCTTCCAGCATGATACGAATAGATATCCGTCATAGCTTCAGCGGATGCCGCACTGGCTTGCGGGTGCAGGGCTAATGTAATAGCTGCGGACCTGGGTGAGGACACGATTTCGGCGCTGACACCGACCATCAAAAGGGAGGAGCAAATCTACCGTCAGGCGGATTGGGGTGGATTATTTCAGGGGTACTACAGGTGAAGCGAGGTGCGCTAGGACAGTATCTCCTCCGCGTGCAGCAGGTCGGAGAACTGCACGTTTGAGAGCCGTCAACTCTGGAAAATTACTCCCCCACAGCCGCTCTACTTCAGCAGATAATGCTCCCAGAACAGGACCACTGCCTGGCGGTAGAAATCGCTGTTGGACTTCTTTTTGAATCCGTGCCCTTCATCCTTGGCCAGTAGGTACCACACTTCGCCTTCATTCTCACGGATCGTCGCCACGATCTGCTCCGACTCACTTGCGGGCACCCGGGGATCGTTCAGCCCCTGGGCGATGAACATCGGCCTGGTAATCTTGTGAGCGTTGGTGGTCGGTGAAATGCTGATGAGGAACTCCCGCATGTCCGGATCGCGCTCGTCGCCGTACTCCATCCGCCGCAGGTCACGGCGGTATTCCTTCGTGTTCTCCAGGAAAGTGACGAAATTGCTGATGCCCACGATCTCGACACCCGTTCTCAGACGATCATTGTAGTGGGTCATACAGGCCAGAACCATATAGCCGCCGTACGAACCACCATACACGGCGATCCGGTCCTTGTCCAGCTCCGGCTGAGACTCTATCCAGTCCAGCAGCGCACCGATGTCCCGCACCGTCCCTTCCCGGTTGAAGCCGTTATCAAGCTTCACGTACGTCTTGCCATATCCGGATGAGCCGCGCACGTTGGGTACCAACAGGGCCACCCCCAACTCGTTGATCCAGTACTGGTACGTGGAGGAAAAGTAGGGTAGCGCCTGACTCTCAGGTCCACCGTGGATAGAAATGATCACCGGGTAGGGTGGCGCCACCCCGGCTGGCTGGTAATAGAACGCCGGGATCATGCGTTGTTCGCCCTCAACTTCATCGAAAGTGGGATAATGAATGAGTTCCGGCACGGCGAAATTCTCGGTTTCCAAGCCACCCACTTCGCTGTACGTCCAACGGGTGAGAGTGCGCTTCTTGATGTCCAAGGTATAGGTATCGCTGGGAGTTTGAGGTGTATTGAGGGTCAACGCCAACTGCCGGTCGTCAGGACTGAATTTCAATCCGCCCAGAAGCCCCACCGGCAATTCCGGCACTGGCAGCGCCTTCCACCCCTTGATCTTCCGCAGGTGCAGCCGGTCAATGCCATCCTCGTTGGTAATGAAAGCAACCACGTCCCCCTTATGGGACACCTCCAGAGCATCCACGTCCCAGGCAATGTCCTCGGTGAGAACCGTGCTTTCGCCACTGGCCAGGTTGTAGTAGCGCAGACGCTGGAACTCGCTGTTTTCATCGGAGGTGTAGTACACGCCCAGGCCGTCCCGGGACCACGCCGCGTCCCCGTACGCGATCTTCACTTCCGAGGGATTCAACGGGCTGATCTCGCCGCTGTTCACGTCCACCACGTACAAGTACGATTCGGTGATCGATACGTACTTCTCCACCAGCAGGCGGGAATCGTCGGGTGACCATTCCAAGGGGAAGTAGGCGCCCTCGGCCTCCAGTAACATGCGGGCTGCACCGGGATCCTCCACCTCAGCCACATATATATCCCGGTCGCGGCTGTTGCGGGCTGTGCTGTAGTAGGCGAACCGGTCACCTGTCTTCGACCATCTGGCATCGCCATTCCGGGATTGGCCATCGGTGAGCATGGTGTATTCGCCGGTAGCCAGATCGAAGTAGAAAATCTGGTAATATTCGCTGCCGCCCACGTCCTTGGTAAACAGGAATCCCGCCGGTTGACCCGCCGGCCGGATAGCAGCCCCACCCACCGGCTCGTTGAAGAATGTGATCTGCCGACGACTGCCACCAGGCCGCTCCAGGTAGTGAATCTGGCTGGTCTCCCCGAAGCGGGTCGCCACGTACAGGCCCTGCCCGTCAGGATGCCAACCGGTGAATCCCGCCGATCGGACATTGGTATACTGGAGCATACGTTCCACCACCTCCGGTGGAATGTCGGGGATGTCCTCCAGGACCAGATTGCCTGCCTCGCGACGCTCTACTTGCGCCCGGGAGGGTAGGACCAGGCAGAACACCAGCGTCACAAGATACATAAAACTGAGGATTTTTTTCATGGGAAAGTCCCTCTTGATATGTCAGAAAGAAATGCTACCGGCTCATGCGGTTGAATTTAGGCAAATCAAGCGCTCCATGCTGCCTTGGCCTCCGTCCCAAAGGAGAGATGGGATCCCCGCTGGCGGTATTGGTATCTTATTGTCCCTCGACTGGAAACGGACTTAGAATGGAATATCATGGCTTAGTTTAATAGCCTGGCAATCAGCCATAGCAGCCCGATCCCTATTGCGATAATCAAGCCAAAAACGACGTATTCCCGCGCTCTGGATTCTAACCGGTTCATTGTAGATAGTCAAATTTAACACCACCAACCTCTGCTCGCCTCCACCCCTCCCTTAAAAGGGAGTGGCAGATCCGCTATCGGCGGACCGGGGTGTGTTATCCCCGCCCCTCGGCTCCCTGTATCGCCCATTAAAAGGGAGGAGCAAATCTACCGTCAGGCGGATTGGGGTGGATTATTTCAGGGGCACTACAGGTGAAGCGAGGTGCGCTACGACAGTATCTCCTCCGCATATATCAGGTCCGAGAACTGCCCGTTGCGGATGGCCCCTAAGCGTAGCAAGGGCCTTCCCGTGCTTTCGCGCCTGCGCGGTTTCTAGCGCATCCCCTCCCTATCTAGTTTCAAATCCTATCCTGCACTTAGGATTATAAGAAAGGCCCTGGATTTTTGATTGGTAATATTGATATGACAAACATACAAATTATACCGCTAAATTATTCCGAGTTTTAAATCCTTATCAGTGCCGGAGTATCAATGAATCAGCAGAAATATATATCCACCACAGCCTTGGCAAAACTGAAGGGCGTTTCCACGGGCGAAATGTTCAGTCAACTAGTTAGCGATGGCCTAATCGAAAAAGAGGGTGAAACCTGGAAACTCACCTCTAAAGGTGTTGAGATAGGCGGCATCGTACAGAAGAGTAAGGATTTCAGATCCTATATCGCATGGCCGGAATCCCTTCATTCTCAATCCGTTACGAAATCAGCGAAGCTGACTGCCACAGCTATTGGGAAAGTATTCGGGCTACCGGCAACAAAAATCAATTCCATTTTATCTGAATTGGGTTGGATTCAGAAAGGCCTGAAGGGATGGGTTATCACTATTCAGGGTTCCAAGCAAGGTGGTGTGCAGAGCGAAGACATAAAATCAGGGGTGCCTTACGTACGCTGGCCTGAGGGTATACTACAATCCAATACCCTAATCGAGACGATTAAGCACTTCAAAGGTGAAGAAACTACTCCATCTGAATCTCATAAAGAAGAAGTGGGATTCAGGGAGAAATACGAAGCGAAGCATCGAGCCACGGATGGACACTTCGTCCGATCAAAGGCCGAGATGCTTATCGACAATTGGCTCTACATGGCGGAGATTGTCCATGCCTACGAAAGAAAATTACCGATAGAAGAAAATGTATACTGTGATTTCTACATCCCGACCGGCAAAGTATATATAGAATACTGGGGTTATGAAAATGATGAAAAGTACCTGGAGCGGAAGGACAAAAAACTTGCCATCTATAAGAAGTATGGCTTCAACCTCATCGAGTTGAGTGATAACGACGTGAAGAACCTTGATGATAATTTGCCAAAGCAATTGTTGAAATTTGGAGTGCAGTCATATTAGATAAATAGCCCTGCACTTTTGGACTTCACTTGGCTTGAATTTCGCCTACGCCAGGATCTCCTCCGCATGCAGCAGGTCGGAGAACTGCTCGCTCTTGATGGCTTCCCCGTGCATCCGTGCCGTGGACAGGGCGCTCACGATGTAGCGGTTGGCGATGAACACCTTGTGGCTTTCCAACTCTGCCTCATCCAGCAGCAGATACCCAACGTACAGGAAGGTGTAGAGCTCCACCAGCTCCTTGGCCGCCACGTCCTTGAAGTGCTTGTCCTCCTTGCCCGCCACGTACCGCAGGCTCTCCAGGAAAATCTCCCGCACCTCTTTCAGATGGTCCTGCAGCCGACCCAAACTGCCCTTGTAGACCTGCTTTTCCTTCGCTTCGAAGTGGGCTGCCAGGATATCGTTGATCACGCTCCCTGCCGCCGCCACGATCTGCAGTTGGGAGGTGCCCTCGTAGATATTGGTGATCCGCGCGTCCCGCACCAGCCGCTCGATGGGAAATTCCTTCATGTACCCGGCCCCGCCGTGGATCTGCAGCGAGTTGTAGGTGATCTCGTTGGCCGCCTCCGACAGGGTGTACTTGGCGATGGGCGTCAGCAGCGACGTGATCCGTGAAGCCTCCTTGAGCCGCGCCGTCTCCTCCTCTACCCCCTGGCCGGCTTCTTTCAGCTCCGCGATGCGTTCCGTCAGCCGGTCCCGCAGGTCCACATATTTCGCCGTGGCGTACAGCAGCGTGCGGTTGCTCTCCAGCGTCACCCGCATGTCGATGAGCATGTTGGTCACCACGGGAATGTGAATGATCTTCTGGCCGAACTGCTCCCGCGCCTCGGCGTATTTCAGCGCCTCCTCGTACGCCGCCTGGGCAATGCCCAGAGCCTGCGCCGCCACCCCTACTCGGGCACCGTTCATCAGGTCCATCACGTACTTGATCAACCCGAACTTCCGCTTGCCGATCAGCTGCGCGGGAGTGTCATTGAACTGCAGCTCGCACGTAGGCGATCCGTGGATGCCGTGCTTGTTCTCCACCCGGCGTATCTTCACCGTCTCGTCACTGTAGCACACAAACAGACTCAGGCCCCGGCCGTCACGGGTACCGGGCTCCGAGCGCGCCAGCACCAGTAATATCTCTCCGTTGCCGTTGGTGATGAACCGCTTCACCCCCTTCAGCCGCCACTGGCCGTCCTCATCCTCGTAGGCCTGGAGCCGCATGGCCTGCAGGTCCGAGCCTGCGTCAGGCTCAGTCAGCACCATGGCCCCCGAGTGGGTCCCCGCTGCGAACTTGGGCAGGAATTCCTGCTTCTGCTCATCATTACCGTACTTGGCGATGGTCAGGCCCAGGTCCTGCAGCCCGAACAGGTTCATCAGCGACGCGTCCGCCCGGGAAATCATCTCAACGGCCATGCCGTAGATGGTGGCGGGAAAATTGAGTCCCCCGTACCGCCGCGGCAGCGTGAAGCCCATGAGCTCCGCCTGGGCCAACTGCTCCAGCGACGCCTGTGTCCCCGCCGCGTAGCTTACCTTGCCGTTCTCCAGCACGATGCCATCCTCGTCCACTTCCGCCGCCCGCGGTGCCACCACGTTGGCCGCGATGTCACCCACGATCTCCAGCACCTGACGGTAGTTCTCCTTGGCGTCGGCGTAGTCCCGGGGCGCGTAGGCATACTCCTCGGCCTCCTGGTAATCCCGCTCCCCCAGCGCCGTGATTTCCTCCAGGTCCTGGTGCTCGAACTGGAACTGGAGGTCAGAATTATCCGTAAAGAAATTCGCCATGCTCTCCCCTACTTCAGCTTGTGGCGGTATGCGTCCATGAACCGGGGAATCACCTCGACAGCGTCCCCCACAATCCCGTAGTGGCACACGTCGAATATGGGCGCCTCGGGATCGATGTTGATGGCGATGATGTTCTTGGCGTCCTGCATGCCCGCGCGGTGCTGGATCGCCCCGGAGATACCGCATGCGAGGTACAGCTTGGGCCGCACCGTCACCCCCGTCTGGCCTACCTGCCGCTCGGGTTCCACGAAGCCGGCGTCAACCGCCGCGCGGCTGCCTGCCACTTCGCCACCGATCAACTCCGCCAGCTCGTACAGCAGCTTGAAATTCTCACTCGACCCCATCCCGTAGCCCCCTGCCACGATGATCGGCGCCGCCTTCAGATTCACCTTGCCGGCTTCCTTGTAGCGCTCGATGATCTTCACCAGTCCCGCCGCTCCGTTGGGCTCGTACGACACCTTCGTCACCTTCCCCTTCACGGGCTTGTCCAGGGCCGCCTTCTCCATCACCCCTTCCCGCACCGTTGCCATCTGCACCGGCACTTCCGGCGTGATGATGGTGGCGATAATATTTCCCCCGAATGCGGGCCGTATCTGCAGCAGCAGCTTCGCGTAATCTTTTCTCAAATATGTCACATCGGAGATCTGCAGATCGGTGCAGTCCGCCGTCAGGCCGCTCCGCGTGAACGATGCTACCCGCGGCGCCAGGTCACGACCCACGAATGATGCTCCGTACAGCACCACCCGGGGCTGCAGCTCGCTCACCAGGTCACTGACGATGCGGCCGTACGGCAGCGTCTGGTAGTACTCCAGGCTGGGGTGGTCCGCCACCAGCGCTTCTTGCGCTCCATGGCTGAAGCACTCCTTAACCACATCCCCCGTCTCGTGCCCGATGACCACCGCTTTCAGCGTACCGCCCAGTTCCTTGGTCAGCTTGCTACCCTTCGATAGCAGCTCCAAGCTCACATCCGCGGCCTGGCCGTCGTGCTGCTCGATGAATACCCATACGTCTTTGGATTGTGTACCCATGGCCGCCCCCTATCCGAAAATGTGATCGGTCATGAGTTTATCCACCAACTGGTCCATCCCGGCCTTTGAGGGCTCGAACTGCTCGTGCTCATTCCCCCCCAGGATCACGTAGTCCACTTTGTGCACTTTCGTTGGCGATCCCGCCAGGCCGCAGCGTTCTACTTCCACGTCCAGGTCGTCGATGGTGAACGTGGGCATATATAAGTCTTTTGAAATATATTCTTCCTTCAGATCATCGATATATAGCAGCGTATTGGACTCGGTCATCTTCTCCAGCTCCAGCAGGGTCCGCGCGTTCTTGAACGCCATCACCCGCTTGGCCTTGAATGGCCGCGCCGTCGCCGCTTCCTTGATCACCGTGATCAGCACCGGCAGCGCACACTCCAGCACCTCGTGCCCCCCATCGATCCGCCGCTTCACCGTGATACGGCCGTCCTTCAGGTCCTGCACTTCCTCCGCGTAGGTGATCTGCGGGATACCCAGCTTCTCCGCCGTCTGCGGCCCCACCTGTGCCGTATCCCCATCGATAGCCTGGCGCCCCGCGAACACCACATCGAACTCACCAATCTTCCTTACTGCAGCGCTCAGCACGTACGATGTCGCCAGCGTGTCCGCCCCGGCGAACTTCCGGTCGCTTACCAGGTAGGCCGCGTCTGCGCCCATGTACAGGCACTCCCGCAGCAGATCCGAGGCCTTGGGCGGCCCCATGGTCACCACCGATACTTTGCCGCCGTACTGATCCCGCACCCGCAGCGCCAGCTCCAGAGCAACTTTGTCCTCAGGATTGAAGATGGCCGGCAGCTTCCCCCGGTTCACCGTGCCGTCGTCCCGCATCACCTTCCCGGAGATGTTCGCCGTATCCGGCACCTGCTTCACCATCACGATCGAATGCACTGACATACTGTCCTATTTTCCTCCAGAATTAGCGTGAAATATAGCCAGAAAACGGCCCGCAATCATACGCCCGATTTCAGTGAAGTTTCGCTATTTTCCGAAAGAGCGATATGTAATGGGCAACTAATACAAGTTGAAATGGTGACTGCCGCGGCCTACAGCCAGCTGGCCAGGTTCCGCTTCATCCGCTCCCGCATCGATTCGCCGCTCTCCGGGAACGGGAATGCCTCCCCTGTGATCATCTCGTATAGCAGGATATACCGCCGCGACAGCTCGATCCGCAGACCCTCCGGTGCCGGCGGGAGCACCGGGTCGTTGTAGGGATCGCAGTTCTCCGCGAACCACAGCCTGAGGAATTCCTTGTCGATATTGTCCGGCTCGGCGCTTTGGGCCATCCGCTCCTTGTAGCTCCCGGCGATCCAGTAGCGGCTCGAATCCGGCGTGTGTATTTCGTCGATCAGCAGGATGTTACCCCCCTCGTCCTTCCCGAATTCATACTTGGTATCCACCAGGATCAGGCCCCGCTCTGCCGCGATTTTCTGTCCGAAGGCGAACAGCTTCAATGCGATGGCGCTGGCTGCCTCCCAGTCCTCGGCGGTCATCCACCCCTCCGCCACGATCTCGTCCGGGCTGATGGGCCGGTCATGCTCCTCCGATTTGGTCGTGGGCGTCAGGATCGTCTCAGCCAGTCTCTCATTCTTCTTAAAGCCCTCAGGCAGGGCATTCCCGCAGTAAGTCCGTGCCCCGTCCTTATAGTGTGTCCACAGGGCCGTGCTCGTCGTTCCCGTGATGTATCCCCGCGCGACGAACTCGATGGGAAATACCTCGCATCTGCGCCCCACCGTCACGTTGGGATCGGGTACCTCCACCACGTGATTGTCCACGATGTCCTGCGTCTGATCGAACCACCACGCACTGGTAAGGTTCAGCGCCTGCCCCTTGAAGGGAATCGCCGCCAGCACCCGGTCAAAGGCGCTCTGCCGGTCGGTGGTGATCAGCAGCAGCCGGTCCTCCAACCGGTACGTATCCCTCACTTTGCCCACGTAGTGGGTGCCGATCCCGTAGTCCGTTTCCGTCAGGCAGTTATCGAGTTCCCGGCGAATCCGCTCCGTATAATCGATCCGGTCTTCCAGGAAAGCATATTTCAGTGGGCTGGTGTTGAGAACGGTCATACCAAGGCTCCATTCCATCGCATGGATTTCATATTTTCAATCTGTCTGGGAGTAATGTTTGGATTAGCAGCTAACGGTTTCAAGGAAGTCGGATTACCGAACCCGGAGGATATCGTCTTCCGCGAACAGTGGACCTACCTTCACCTGTAACTCAGGCTTCTCGTACACGGATGGAGGCACTCCGATATCGGCCAGGTACAGCTCGCCCACGTTTCCCAGTGCTTGTTCTGCACGCAGCCCTTCTTTAGGAAGGGCCAAGGTCATCGTCGCGGTTGCTTTCACAGCGGGAGGGCGCACCTCCCCTGTCGAGGCATCCACTCCGGCTGGGATATCGAGGGACAGCACCGGCACATCCTGCTTATTAGCCCAGGAAATAAGATCAGCCGGTAATCCTTGGGGGGAACCGGTGAGACCATAGCCCAGTAATCCATCAATGATCAGGTCCATTTCCGTTAGACTATCGACCTCTTCAGCTTGAAGAACAGGTACGTGGATCTGTTGCAGAATGTGCAATTGCATCGCCGGTCCGATACTGAGTTCATTCTTGGGGAAACCCAACACTACCGTCACCTCTGCACCCCAGTTCTGCAAATGCCGTGCACTGACCATGGCGCCACCGCCGTTGCCTCCCTTACCCGTCAGGATAACCACTTTTTTTCCTACCGGATTACCGTCCAGGAATCGTGTTCGGGCCAACTTGGCCAGGTGATGACCCGCGTTTTCCATCATCTGGGAAAGCGTGATGTGCAACTCCTCAACCATCACCCGATCTACCATTAGAATCTGTTCCCGGTTGATGTATGGCACCTGAATCAAATCGGCTGGCATAGTTATCTATCCCTGCTATAAAGTCAGAATTAAGCTATAACCTACAAGGTTTCGCCTTCAATTCCAAGGGTCTTTCTCCATTCAGGATTCAAGACACGGAGATATTAAAAAAAAGAAGTAGGCTACTTGAAAGATATCCTGTTAGATTGAACACCGATAGTATATTATTTATTCCACAAACCATAAGTAGAATTCAATGATGGCATATCACAAATCCCGTTTCTTGATGCTACTGACCTTTTTTGTTTCCATTTCAATCGCTGCACCCCCCAAACCCGTGGTGATCAAGCTCGCCACACTGGCTCCGGTGGGATCTCCCTGGCACGATCTGTTGATGGACGTGGCCCACGAGTGGGAAGAGATTTCTGAAGGCACAATTCAGGTTAAAATGTATCCCGGTGGTGTTGCGGGGGATGAAAGCGATCTGGTCGTGAAAATGAGGTTGAATCACATCAACGC
Source organism: Fidelibacterota bacterium (assembly GCA_042568495.1). Lineage (GTDB taxonomy): Bacteria > Fidelibacterota > Marinisomatia > SCGC-AAA003-L08 > TS1B11. The sequence continues at coordinate 13,347 of JBHPIW010000019.1, forward strand.
CGCCGCCATCACCGCCGCCGGTCTCAGCGAGATAGACAATGGTGTATGGGCTTTTTCCATGCCCCTGATGATCCAGGAATTCAATCAGCTCGATTGGCTTCGCGCTCAAATACAGGATGAATTGAGCCGTCGTATGGAAGAGGCTGGTTTCATCGTGCTCGCGTGGGCTGATGTTGGCTGGGCTTACTGGTTTAGTAAGGAACCCATTTATACACCTAAGGACTTGCAAAAGAGGCGTATCTTTACGTGGTCCGACGGTCCCAACATCGAAGGGATATGGAAAAGTGGGGGCTTTCATTCAGTCAGCCTATCCGCGCCGGATATTCTCCCGGGGCTCCAAACCGGTCTTATCGATGCCATGTCCACCTCCCCTATGACCGCTGCTACTTTCCAGTGGTTCGCCATCGCCAAGTATATGTGCCCCGTACGATGGGGAGCCATGACTGGCGGAATTATTATCACCAAAAAGGTTTGGAACCAGATTCCGGAGGATATCCGCCCCAAGCTGATGGAGGCGGCCAAGCGGCAGGAAAAGCGAATGATGCAAGATATTCGTTATATGGGCGATGAAGCTATCGAGGTTATGAAAACATATGGTCTTGAGGTCCTCGATATCACTCCCGAACAGTACCAGATGTGGCAGGATTGGATAAAACCCACTCTGCCACTCCTGCGTGGTCTTCTAATAGATGAGGAGATGTTTGATTGGGTCATGGAGTTAAGGGAGCAAATGCCTCCACCCTTACCACCTACAGAGAAGGCACCCTAGTAGTGTCGGATGGGATTCACAGCTAATCCCCTAATGGCATGCGTCTCTACTCTATTCCTCCAGCAATCGACTAATAACACGAAGTAAATCCGGTCCTGTGAATGGCTTGGGAACGCTAGCCTGAATTTTCGACTTGATACTGTCATCCAATAGCGGTTCTTCCGTAGCAAGCCCGCTGGTAGCTATGATCGGGACCGTTTCATCAAGACTGCGAATTGATTGAATTGTCGCTACGCCATCCATCTCAGGCATTATCATATCGGTCAATATCACTTTTATCTCGTCTCTATGATCCTTAAAAAGTTGGAGTGCTTCCGTTCCATCCATTGCCGTAAGAACCTTATAGTTATGGCTCTCAAGAATTTCACGCGTGAGCATCCGAATCGATTCCTCATCATCGGTCACAAGTACCAGCTCCCCATGACCCCGTAATACCTCAACCTCTGGTGTTCTCTCTGACCTCGATAATATAGCTGCATCAACAGGCAGATACACGTTAATGGTAGATCCCGTGCCTGTTTTACTCTCAACCTCGACAAATCCGTGATGACTCTGGATAATACTATGCACTACCGAAAGTCCAAGTCCTGTGCCCTGGCCAACCTTTTTTGTAGTAAAGAAGGGTTCAAAGATTTTCTCTTGAACTTGAGGAGACATCCCCTCGCCTGTATCGCTCACGCTGATTCTCGCAAACACACCCGGTTTAATCCACGGATACAAACGTGCTTGCTGGAAGCTTACCTCTTTCATATCTGCGTGGAGTGTCAGTTCCCCACCTGAAGGCATCGCATCCCGCGAATTCAAGCATAGGTTCAGTAGTACCTGATGCAGTTGTGTCAGATTACCTTGAATATATTCAACACCCTCCTCAAGCTGGGAGCTCACTTTTATTCCCTTGGGGAACGTGTGATCAACAATATTGGCTATTTCCTCAATTAATTTCTTTGGATGAACCGTCGTGAACTCTGCTTCGGCACCTCTTGCGAAGGTTAACACCTGCTTCACAATATCAGCACCTCGATTGGCATTCGACTCAAGGGTATCAAGGATCTGCTGTCTACGCTGATCTGTCAGCTTATCTCTTAGAAGCTGGATTGAAATTGTAATGGGGGTGAGTACATTATTTAAGTCGTGGGCTATACCACCTGCGATCATTCCGATAGATTCCATTTTTTGCGCCTGGAATAATTGCCGCTCCAGTTCTTTCCGCTCGGTGATATCTCGGATAATGCCCTGATATGCCACGATATTCCCATTCTTATCGCGTATTGCGGTCGCAGTTTCCTGGACGATGATTGGCTGCCCATTCTTCCTTTTACATCTAATTTCAAAATCGATGACGTGGCCCTGCTTTGTTATCAAGTCCTGGAATTCCTGTCTGTCAGATGGATTGAGATAAATATCTCTGGCAATCTCAGTTTCCAGGATCTCCTCCTTCGACTCGTACCCGAATAAATCAATACCTGCTGGATTTAAATCCAGGAACGTGCCCCTTGGAGTTGTGATAAATACGGCGTCTTTCGAGTCCTCGAAAAGTTGAGCGTATTTCTCTTCGGCCTCTTTTCGTTCCTCCATCTCCTGCCGTAAATCAATATTAGCTTTTACGACCTGACGAGTTCGTTCTTCGACCCTGGCTTCCAGGTCACGGTTAAGGGTATCCACCTTTTCTTTTTCAGTCTCCAGCAGGTACGCTTGTATAAAATCACGCCTTGAGATCACCTCTATCGAATAGCTCGCGAACATGCCAATCAGGTTCCCCGCCAAGAAGAAGTAGCTATTACTTAATAGTAAATCCGTGGGGGTTTCAATCATCAGGATTGCGGCAATCTCATAACCTGCAACGATGAGCCATCCAGCGAGCATCGCCCAAATGAATCGGAGCTTAAAAAACGTATAGCCATAGAAAAGAACCAGAAGAAGACCAGCGTAATACAGGGCATTTGCGGGTGCGGGAGCGATTAGAATCATCGCAATGATGCCCAGACCAGCCATGAGCACTACGGCCGCGGTCGATACATTTATCAGCTTGATATACAGTTTCGAGTAGGATAGGAGGTAAATCGCAATAATGAAGGGTACGACAATAGCAAATCTGATAAGCCAAAGTTGTTGACGTACCTCCGGAAATATTAGAATATCCAGGCCAGCGAAAACCGAATAAAAGAATATCCCCAGAAGGAGGGCAATACGAACCTGTCTTAATGATTTTTCGAAATGGGTTTGATGGAATTCCTTCTCAAGGGGTTGAGGAAATGTAAGAGTGAACCAATTAATCTCAAACTGGCTCAAGGGAGATGTGGAACGTCCGTTCAAGATCACTACCTGGATATACTCTGAAATGTCCTCATTTCTGAGATCAACTGGCCGCTTTCTTCATTACCACTAATGTCATATCATCCAATTGTTCTCCTTGAAAAGCCTGTACGTCCTGCATGATCTTATCCAATAGTTTCCCGACCGGGAAATCGGCATACCTGTTGAGCGCCTGTTCCAACCGGGCTTGGCCATACATCTCCCCATCTTCAGCTGTCGCTTCGGTGATGCCGTCTGTAAATAACAGCAGGATGTCGCCCGGAGTGAATTGTATCTCAATATCTTCAAGATATCTACCCATAGAATCAATGATGCCCAGCCAAGTCCCTTTGGTTGGCACCACTTCTGTTTGATTGTTCGTTGCACGATAGATTATTAAATCCTGGTGTTTGCCAGCAACCGTCAAGGTGGAATCATCCACACGAATTGTCATCAGCGTCATATAGTGATCGGATCCCAGCCGTGTAAGATTCTCTCTGAGCACTTCATTAACAGCATTGATAACCGCCGCAGGACTGGAATCATCCTTGGCATTAACCATCGATATGATACTGGTCTCAGCCATCATCATAATGAGTCCAGAGTCGACACCATGTCCAGACACATCTCCGATAGTAACCCACGTACCCCCACCGGGAGTTTTGATTATATCATAATAATCACCCCCTACTTCTCGTGCGGGGTACATGGATGCTGCAATCTCAAATCCCTTGATTTTCTCACTTTCAGGCAAGAGTGCTGTCTGAATCCGTTTGGCTAACTCCATTTCACTCCACAGGGCATCTCTGGCCTTCTGCAGTTCCTCCAGGAGGTAAAACTCCTGTTCCACCAGCTTATGCCTCACGTGATTGATACTGACAACAATAATCGCGGTAGAACAGAGGAAAAAGAGGTTATTTGCCAGAATAGAGGGTGTATAATCCTGGCTTGTTACGAGATTAAGGACCAGGTATAGACCGATATTAATACTACTATTGACTGCTGCGTGGACGGCCTTCCAGGGCATTAGAAGATTCACTCCAATAATGACCAGGTTCAATCCTGCATAGTACCTGGAGTCAAATCCACCAAGATCTACCGTCATTTGAGCAATTGCACCCCCAACAACAATTGATATTGCATAGGCATGTAGAAATGAAAATCTGCTGGGCTTGGTTCTGCGTATTATCAGATATAGTAAGATGATGATTAGTGTGGGAACCAGTCGATAAATGGCAAATCGTGGAAGCAGCTCGGCGGGCATCATAAAGTTATCGAGAATGAAAAAGAGAGGAACGAGAATAAAGCCTATGGTTGCGAGCGTATGTAGCCATTGATGAATAATGCTGTTTAAGTAGGCACTGAAGTCACCAGTTTTAAAATCAAACTGATCATTTTTTTGGTTGTCAGTGCTATCGACAATCTTTCGACGGATTATTTTCTGACTTTTTTTATTGGCCATCTACAAGCCTTTCTTAGAGTACAATCCTTCTCAGAGTATTATTCTCAACCTGCAGCCACGTTCATCGGTCATCATTTACATCGCTCGTTGGTATTTCTTAGTCTATGGCATTGCCCGGTCTGGTTACTTCAAGAAACATTTGGCTGCCGGTTCCTTCGAATTCGAGGGAGTGTTCAGCTTCTGCCTGCTGAAGCAAGCTTAGCATATCTTCTTCAGTACGATAAAAAAGTACCCAATCATTCCAATATTCCATATACACACGGCTGGGATTCGATCTATGGAAATTTCCTATCAAGAGCTGGCCACCAGGCTCGAGAAGACGATATAAATTCGAGATGACTGCTTTGGCGACTGGTGGTGTCAAATAATCAAATAATCCCATGGAATAGATGAAGTGATATTTTCCCCATTGACTGGACAGTCGACGCGGGGACATCATAATCCTTACCGACTCCTGTAAATAGGTCACCATGATATTTTGCTGCAGCTGTTCCTGGATTTCATCAATAAGTGCGGCAGCTTCTCGCAATGCCTGTTCATCCTGATCAAGCAGCGTTAACTCATATTTTTGGCACTCATCAGCCGTCGCAAGAATATCCTTCAGCTCGAATGCCGGGCCGCACGCTACCGACAAGACTTTCAAGCGATGGCCTTTGGCTAAATCGACATGAGCAGCGGCGTCTATCAACGATTCAGAGATTAGTTTTCTTCTATTGCGCACAGCCTGCGCTGCTGGATGTTCGACCGGATGTTTGTGCATGAGTCTACTGAAAGTGGAATTTCCCAGGATATCCATCTTATAGATCATCCTCATTATCTCGAAATCCCCTGAATAGCCCCTGGGCTTAATATTATTACGGAACATAATCTCAGATTCTCTGATAAATCCCCAAACCTGTCTGCGAAAGTAGTACCCATGACGCTCATGTTCTTCCTGAGTAAAATTCGCTACCAGTTTTTCTAACTCTTTTAGTCTTTTCTCAAAATATCGAAGAAATTCAGCCCCCTCATTTGTAATAATGGTCTGTTGGATCATTTCGCGAATGAACTCCGGTTCGGCAAGGTATTCATTGTCCATATTTTCGAAAAGTTGCCGGTAGACACTGAGACAATATGTTAGGTCTGAGCAATAGTCCTTAAACTCCTGTTTAACATGATCTTTATGGCTTAATATGAATGGCAGATTATTGAAACCCCTCTGCAACGGCGACTTTTTTTGACGCTGAAATAGATCCGGGACATTATAAATATCCTTTGTGAAAACCAGATACCCATCATAATCAGGATTCTCTGCCTGGCGGATGAATCTGCTCGACCCAAGTTCAATTTCTTCAGTCCCGACTTTAATTACCAGCCGGTCAAACTCGGTATTATCCTGAACAATACTTTGTTCATCCAATTTTATGTACATGGTATATGTCGTCGCAGGGGTGATCTTAACATGAATTTCCTCATGTCCATTGGCTAGCCGACCGTCCACTAGTGACCTCGTTTTGTCCATTTCTGGGTCGCTATCCCTGCAATTCTACTCTATTATCTTTCGTTTCAAATATGGTTAACGCAGAGAATATCAGATCCTGCCATTTCAACGTGCCATCATATTGGATCGCGATTTGAGTAGAACCCCTTTTCGCCCTCTCCAGAATTCTGATGATGGGAGTAATAGTAGAAGAATTCATAAAAGAAATCGTCCGAAAATCAAGAATCAGTCTTTTCCCATGATCACTACACCGTTTATTTAATCGCACCAGAAGTGGTGTGATAAATTTGCTGGGCTCCCGGTCAACACTTTTACCTTTCCAGATTGCCTGAATACTCTTGCTGTCCTCGATCACTTCAATTGTCAGAAGGTTATTAGTATAAACTTTTAAACTGGCCATATGTATCTCCCCTAGCGCTCCTAATAGGTACGAATTGCGGAAACGGTTAATAAATCTTCATCGCTCACGAAGAAGTCGATGGTCACACTCCCTTCATAAGCGATGCGAACAAGGCCCAAACCGCTCTCAGTATCATGAAGTGATTTCTTTGATACTTCTTTCATTCTCTCAACGTAGGCTTCAAAGGGATCCTGATAGCCGCGAACCCATTGTATCATTCTGTCTAGTTTCTCAAGATCCTTATAGCAACCTTCATTTACAGGATTGGTTACAGTGACGGTGATGACGTGGCTGTCCACATCAAGAGAGACCCGCACAACACTGTCCGGATCTTCAAAGTGGCCATACTTGATACTGTTTTCGAGTAGCTCACTGAGTACCATAACAGTTGAATAGATTATATCATCATGTAAATCCCTGTCCTGGAGGAAGTCATGTGCCTCCTGCCTGACCGGCTCGAGTTCATCCCAATTGGGAGATAAAGTAGCTTTCATAAATCTATCCATTGGCTCAAGTATTCTGGTTATTCGTGAGTGAAATATATTTTTAAATTAACTTTTCAGTCGGAACTGCGAACCATCTCATTCGGTCAAGCCTGATCACTATCATATGCAGCATAATATTTCGGTATTTTTTAGTCAGATAGATACGTATAAATCTCAAATCTATCTGATAGTTGATTTTACATCATCTTTTATTAATATACAAATTACTGCATGCAAGAACCTGAAATTTTAAACCTTGCCACGATTTCAAATCTGGATTCATATTAACGATAATCCTCGCAAGAATGATTCAAAACGAGTTATGGTGCTACCAATTGCATTAGAATTCCAGTGAACCACGCGCAATATGTGCCTAATGCATAGCCAAGTACTGCCAGCAGGACACCTACCGGTGCCAAGGCAGGATGGAAGGCCGAAGCCACTATTGGTGCCGAAGCTGCGCCCCCGATATTGGCTTGGCTACCTACCGCAACAAAGAAGAATGGTGCCCGGATCAACCTCGCAACCAACAGCAGCACCGTAACATGGATGAGCATCCAGGTGATCCCCACTAGAAATAACTGAGGGCTCCTGAAAATTGCCAGGATATCCATTTTCATCCCGATGCTGGCCACCAGCACATACAAAAGCAAGCTGCCATATCGTGAAGCACCGACGCCTTCAAGCTTGCGTACCCTTGTAAAGGAGAGTATTAGGCCACCAGTAGTGGCGAGAACAACCAGCCAGAAAAATTTGGCTGTGAGACTGAATTTGGCAAGATACGGTGCATGTTCTTGAATACCAGGTGCTATACTGTCTGCTCCCAAATGGGATATCGCAGTTACTCCAAAACCTACGGCCATGACCGTAACTACTTCTGTAAGGTTGGGAATTTTTGCTATACTGGCTCGATAATCCTCAATGCTTTGGCGTACGTGATCTATTGCTGAGGCATCACCTTTAAACCAGGTATCGATCTGTTTGGAGATTCCGGCACCGTACAGCAGAAATGCCATCCAAAGATTGGCCACAAGCACATCTACCGCAATCATGGCGGAGAAAAGACTGTCGCTGGCACCAAATACCTCCTTCATTGCTGTCTGATTCGCTGCACCACCGATCCAACTACCCGCGACTGTCACCAATCCTCTCCAAACCGCGTCCGGTCCGGCCCCCCCAACGACATCAGGTGCAATACCGGCAAATATTAGAATAGCCAATGGGCCTCCAATAACTATACCTGCGGTCCCTGCCAGGAACATAATCAGTGCTTTTCGCCCCAGCTTCATTATCTCTTTCAAATCAACACTGAGGGTCAGGAGAACCAGACTGGTGGGCAGAAGGTATCTCGATGACACGAAGTATAATTTTGATTGCTCTCCGGATATCAGTCCAACTGAGTTCAACACCGACGGGATGAAGTAACATAGCAGCAGCGAGGGAACGTACTTATAGAACTTTCTCCAAAAGGGGTGAGCGCTATGAGAGGTCCGAAAGACAAAGGCGAGAATTGCCAGTAATATCCCGAGCACAATCGCGTCATTGGTAATGAGTGGTGTCATAGGTTATTCCCGGTTACATAGGTCTGCTACATCCAACTCTCTAACATGATGCCGACTATGATTCTCGGGATATTGTAGAACTTGCGCTATCCCGCTCAGAATCACATCTGATACAAATCTATGATTAATTCTAACTGGCTCTACCAATAATGGTAAGCCGGGGGCTGCAATAATGTCAAGTCTTTCCCCAAGCGTCTTTTCGAAACAAAAATCATAACTTTCATTGAACTTGGTGGGCAACCTTTTAACAGTACTATAAGTCAAAGAGTTATCATGGACAGAATTATCGAAAAACCCAAATGGCCGCTCCGACGCATTGCGTGGATATCCGTCGCGGCTATCGTTCCTATTGCGATTTCCCTCAATCTGCTTTTTGGCGACCGCTCCAGCAAGCTAAATATTAATAGTGAGCGTCTTCGTATCAGCGAAATAAGGGAAGGCCCATTTCAGGAATTCATCCCGGTCAATGGCACCGTTATCCCCATCCAGACAATTTATCTTGACGCAGTCGAGGGAGGACGTGTTGAGAAACGTTTCCTGGAGGCGGGTACAATGGTCGAGCAAGGCGATGAATTAATAGAGTTATCGAATACCAGCCTGCTCCTCGATATCATGTACCGGGAAGCGGAACTTTTTCAACAAAGTAATAATCTTCGTAATACCCAATTGGCCATGGACCAGCGAAAACTGGAACTCCAGGCCCAACTCATCGATTTGGATTACCAGATTACCAGAAGCCGAAGGGTGCGCGATCGCAATGTTGCACTTCTGGGTAAGAGTTTGATTTCTCAAAGAGAGTTCGATGAGGTAAATGACGAATTTGAATACTTGACGAAAAGGCGCTCGATCACGCTTGAAACACATCACCAGGACTCCATTTTCCGCGCCAATCAGATAATTCAACTGCAGGCATCGCTCGATCGTATGACCCGCAATCTGGAGCTGGTAAAACAGAACCTTGAAAACCTGACAGTTCGAGCCCCGGTAACCGGTCATTTAACATCCTTGAATGCAGAGATTGGTGAATCAAAGGTACGGGGTGAGCGTTTGGGCCAAATCGATGTACTGGATGGCTTCAAGATCCGGGCACCCATTGATGAGCATTTTATTACCCGTGTTCAGGTAGATCAGAAGGGACAGTTCGCACTGAGAAACGATTCATATGAACTGAATGTAGACAAGATTTTTCCTGAAGTGCTGAATGGCCAATTTGAAATTGAATTACGATTCCAGGATGATGAACCGGGAGATATCCGTCGTGGGCAGACTGTCCGCATACGCCTCGAGCTTGGGGAGCCGATTACCGCACTGATTCTGGGCAGAGGTGCCTTTTTTCAAGACACCGGCGGACAGTGGGTATATGTGTTGGATCCTTCAGGAGATTTTGCGACGAAACGAGAGGTTCGACTCGGCCGGCAGAATCAGAACGAGTATGAAATCCTGGAAGGATTGGCACCAGGTGAGCAGGTTATCATTTCTGCTTACGACAATTTCGGGGATGCCGATAAACTGATCCTGAGCCAGTAGCGGCATCATCATATTAATCAATAAGTCTGAAACTCAATCACCAAAGGAGAGCATAAAGAATGATTCGAACAAACAATCTAACGAAGGTTTTCACCACCGAGGAAATGGAGACTACAGCTTTAAATGAATTGAATCTAGAGATCAACAATGGTGAGTTCATCTCGATAATGGGGCCGTCCGGATGCGGAAAATCGACACTTTTGAATGTCCTCGGCCTACTGGATACCCCATCGAGCGGAGAATATTATCTCCTTGATGAAGAGGTATCGAAATACTCTGAGCGCGAGCGCGCTAACTGCCGCAAACGAAATCTCGGATTCGTGTTCCAGAGCTTCAACCTTATCGATGAATTGACCGTATTTGAGAACGTCGAACTGCCCTTGTTTTATCTCAAAGTACCTAGCAGTGAGCGCAAGAAGCGTGTGGATGAAATTCTGGAACAAATGGGCATTGCCCACCGGCGGAACCATTACCCGCAGTTGCTATCCGGAGGACAACAGCAGCGGGTGGCAGTCAGCCGGGCAATTGTCTCCAATCCCAAGGTCATCCTGGCGGATGAGCCAACGGGTAATCTGGACTCATCTCACGGCAATGAAGTCATGACCATGCTGTCTGATCTTAATTCACAGGGAACGACTATCGTGATGGTCACCCACTCGCCAACTTATGCCGAATGGGGAAACCGGACCGTTCATCTGTTTGATGGCAAAATTGTCGATGAGGCCAAGAACGGCAAATTCCACGTATAGTGTATCGACATCCAAAAGCGAAGTCCAAACATACCCCTGAATGCGCTAAGTCCAGATATTAAAGGAAGATACTTATGTTCTTTTCCTATATAAAAATCGCTCTCCGCAACGTCGTTCGTCAGAAGCTGTATTCCGGGATAAATATCCTAGGGCTGGCCATCGGGGTTGCGGCCTGTATTATCATACTCCTGTATGTTCAGGATGAATTGAGCTATGACCGCTGGAACACCAAGGCCGATCGGATCTACCGCGTGGCCGTCAAGGGCGCTATTGGCGGCAATGAATTCGAGATGGCCCTTTCCACGGCACCGTTGGCCGCCACTTTGGTTGCGGATTACCCGGAAGTCGAAGACGCAGGTCGTATTGCCTACACCGGCGGCTATCCCGTTCTGCGATACGGTGACAAAGCCTTCAGTGAAGAACGTTGGGCATCGGCGGACTCAAACATCTTCGATATCTTCGATTTCGAATTCGTCCTGGGTGACCCAAAGACCGCGCTGAGTAGACCTAACAGTATCGTGATGACGGAATCCATGGCTGATCGTTATTTCGGAGATGAGAATCCCATCGGGAAAATGGTGACGTCGGATAAGGTTAACGAGCGCATGGTGACCGGGGTTATCAAGGATATTCCCCATAACTCCCACTTTCATTACGAGCACCTGCTTTCCCTTATTACAAATCCCCAGCGTGCCAATAATCCAAATTGGCTGAACAATAACTTCTACACATTTGTTGTACTGAAGGAAGGCACCGATTACCGTGAATTAGAAGCCAAATTCCCGGATATGATCAGAAAATATATCGGCCCCCAGATTGAGCAGGCCCTGGGAGTTTCCTGGGATCAAATGGAAGAGGACGGTTCGGCATACCAGATGTATCTGCAACCGCTTACGGATATCCACCTGCACTCTCATCTGGATCGTGAAGTTGAGGTGAACGGCAACATGATCTATGTCTATGTATTCTCTGTAATCGCTATCTTTATCCTGATTATCGCCTGTATCAATTTCATGAATCTGGCTACCGCCCGTTCCGCGAACCGGGCACGTGAGGTAGGCGTGCGTAAAACCCTCGGTTCTGATCGCAGTCAACTGGTCCGTCAGTTCCTGGTGGAATCGATAATTCTTACTTTGATCTCAATTTTCATCGCCGTGGTGGTCGTGGAGCTTATCCTTCCATGGTTCAATAATCTGGTAGGTTTAAACCTCACGTTCAATTATAGCAATCTTCCCTACATCATCATCGGAGCGATTCTCGTTGGCATCCTGGCTGGAAGCTACCCGGCCTTCTTCCTGTCCTCCTTCGATCCCGTGAAAGTCCTCAAGGGACCCTTCAAATCCAACGGCAGGGGATCCAAGCTGCGCAGTGGACTGGTCATTTTCCAGTTCACGATCTCGATCCTGCTGTTTACCGGAACGGTGATCGTTCGGAACCAATTGAGCTACATGCAGAACCAGGATCTGGGCTATGCACCGGAGAATCTATTGGTCGTGGAAAAGACCGATGATATCGGAGACCACATCGAGGCTTTCAAGACGGAACTAGCCCAATATCCGAATATCCTGGAGGTCTCCAACGCTACCTCCATTCCCGGAGAACCCACCTCAGGTACTTCGGTATTGGGGATGAGTACACCGACCGGTGATCAGTTTCAGCTGTTACATATTGTATTCGTCGATTCCAACTTCGCCGATACATATGGTCTGGAGATGGCGGACGGCCGTTTCTTCTCGGCTGAGTACAGCACCGACTCCATCACCGCCGTTATCAATGAAGCGGCGGTTCGGGCCTACGGCATTGATGATCCTGTCGGGCGGGAGCTCATCGTCTTTGGCGGTCCAGATAATGCAACGGCCAAAATTCCCATCATCGGTGTGGTAAAGGATTTCCACTACGAATCACTGCACAGTGAGATCAGCCCTCTGGTTATGGGAACTTTCGGTCAAGCGGGACTCTTCGGAGGGCAAGGCCCCAGGTTCGGCAGGTATACCACCCTGCGAATCAATCCTGATGATTTGATGTCCACCCTGAATTACATCGAGGATACCTGGATGGGCTTCGCCATCGACCAGCAATTCGAGTACGTGTTCTTTGACGATTTGTTCAACGCCTTGTATGATGACGAGGCGCGAACCAGATCCATAGCAGCCATGTTCGCGGTGCTGGCAGTCCTCATCGCCTGCCTGGGATTGCTGGGTTTGGCATCGTTTACCGCCGAGCAGCGCACCAAGGAGATCGGCATCCGGAAGGTGCTGGGCGCCACAGTTGCAAGCATCTTCAGGCTACTATCGAACGATATCCTGAAACTGGTAGTGATTTCGGCACTGTTATCATTACCACTTTCCTGGTACGTGATGAACAACTGGCTGGAGAACTTCGCCTATCATATCAACTATAGCGTACTCACGTTCTTCGTGGCCAGCATCGTGGCATTCGTAATCGCGATACTGACCATCACCTGGCAGGCACTAAAGGCGGCTTTGACCAATCCCATTGAAGCGCTACGGTACGAGTAAACCGGGCAAGCCACTCGGAAATCATCATAACTAAACGCCCCTCTCGTACCATTTCCGGGAGGGGCGTTTTACACCCAGGCCGGGATCTGTGTATATTCCGGCATATGAATCCGGTCATTCAATTCTCACCACAAAAGGATGTAAACCGATGATAAGCACCGATATTTCGAACTTCTATCACTTCTACCCGTCCAACGTGACGCTGGTGGGGGCCAAGCGGGGGGATCAGGTCAATTTCATGGCAGCGGCATGGAACACCGGTATGAGCTTCGATCCCCCACTGTTCAGCGTTTTCATCGCACCGAAGCGGCATACCCATGACATGATCCTCGAATCGGGGGAATTCACCTGCAACTTCCTTTCCATGGAGCACCTGGAGATCATCCACGGGACGGGTCGCGTATCCGGCCGGGATGTGGATAAGGTACAAGCCTTCGGGATCCCGCTGAAAGAACCGGCGGTAACCGGGTGCCCGGTGATCGAGCTGGCCTACGCCTCCTACGAATGCCGGCTGATCCATCACTATGCCTCGGGTGATCACAGCCTCTTCCTGGGTGAGGTGGTGGCGCTCCACTGCGACGAAAAACTCTGCTTGCCCGATGGCCTGCTGGACCCGACCCAGGTGGATTTCACACTGTACCTGGGCAGCAATACGTATATCACCACCCAGGCAAACACAATGAAGAAGATGCCGGCGGAGATCGAGATCCGGAAGTAGAAGAAGTCGGGATAGGCCGAAGCGCAGGGGGGTGATCTTTCGCGGCGCAATCCGCAGAATAAAACCAACCGGAACGGTTTACTGTTCGCGACGTCCGCATGGCGGAAAAAATAATGACAACCTCCTGAGCAATTTATACGTCAAATAGGCATCCAGCTGCTCAGACCGCCTAATGGATGCGAAATCGGCGCGGCTGGGTATATCCTATAATTCTCATAAAACCAGTTCAGGGGGAGACCATGAAATTCCCGAAGGTTGCTCTGCTCTCAGTCCTGTTTATCCTGGCTACCATTTCCATCGTATATGCTGCAGATCTACAACAAGACCTCCAGGTCGAGGCGATGCGCGCAGAAGATGCCATTGCCGTGGATGGCAAACTGGATGAGGCCGCCTGGGCGCGGGAAGGCTACTCACGCCTGATCCAGCGGGATCCGCTGGAAGGAGAGGAACCGACCGAGCGAACCTCCGTGCTGTTGGCGTATAGCGACGAAGGCATATTCGTGGCGGGGACCTGCTACCACACGGGTGCCGATACGATTGTAGGCGGCATGGCGCGGAAGGACCGGACGGTGGAATCGGACTGGTTCTGGTTCTGGATCGACCCCAACTACGACCGGCAGAACGGCTACGGCTTCGCGGTGAATCCGGCTGGATCGATGATCGATCAGCGGTTGTACCGGGATATCATGACCGACGATGACTGGGACGGTGTATGGGAGGCGGCAGCGATACGGTACAACAACCGCTGGACATTCGAAATGTTCATCCCGTTCGACCAGCTGCGTTTCGATAAGGAGGAGGAGTATACCTGGGGAGTGAATTTCAAGCGATATATCCTGGCCAACGCCGAGCATGACTATTTCGCCATGGTTCCCAAGGATGAATCGGGATTCGTCTCGCGGTTCGGCGCCCTGAATGGTTTGCGGGGCATCGAGCCACCGCCGCGTCTTTTCGTGTCACCTTACATAGGGGGACAATACAACGACTATCCCGGCACCAGCGGGAATCCCTTCTACAATGATGTGCGAACCGGGCAGAATCTGGGCCTGGACATCAAGTACGGCATCACCGGCAACCTGACGCTGGACCTGGCGATCAATCCCGATTTCGGGCAGGCGGAGGTGGATCCGGCGGTCATTAACCTGACTGCTTTCGAGACCTTTTACGAGGAAAAGCGGGCCTTCTTCCAGGAGGGCTCGGATATTTTCAGTTTTGGTGCCAATCCTACCGGTGGCCTCTGGGGCTGCGCCTGGTATGGTCCCACGATGTTCTACAGCCGCCGCATCGGACGCAGTCCTGCCAGCAGCCCTGAGCATGACGGGGAGGTTTACGCACCTGAGCAAAGCACGATCCTGGGGGCCGCAAAAATCAGCGGTAAAGTCGCCAATTGGTCGGTGGGGAGCATCAACGCCCTTACCCAGGAAGAGTTTGCCCGTGTGGACTCGGAAGGTGTACGCTTCAAGGAATCCATCGAGCCGCCCTCGTTCTACGGCATTTATCGCGGCTTGGGTGAGTTCAACGAAGGCAAGCAAGGCCTGGGATTCCTCGTGACGACGGTGCAGCGGAACCAGGAGCTGGAACGACTCCGGATGGATAATAACGATCAGGCGTTATTGGCGGGAGTCGATGGCTGGGCCTTCCTGGGTGCCGAGCAGAAGTGGGCCTTCATCGGCAAGATGGCCTGGAGCCATATCGAGGGTTCCAGGGAACGCATGGTCCGCGTCCAGCGTTCATCACGGCACTATTTCCAGCGCCCGGACCTGGAAGCTGCCGAACTGGATTCCAACCGCACGGCACTGAACGGCTGGATGGGACGTTACGGCCTGCGCAAAGTTGGCGGTAATATGGAATTACAAACAGCCCTCGGGATCATCTCCCCCGGCTTCAATGTCAATGACCTGGGATACAACTCCCGGGGCAACGTTATTAACTGGCACGTAGTAGGGGGCTATCTGTGGCAGGAACCGGGCAGTTGGTACCGGCAGATCGCACTCCGCTTCATGACTTCCCGCAACTGGGACTTCGAGGGCAACCAGCTCTTCGCCCAGTACTGGCACGGGGGCAATTTCCAGCAGCTGAATTATGTCTCATGGCACTGGAATATCCAGTACACTCCCAAGACGCTGGAACCGTTCACCACCCGCGGCGGCCCCGCCATAAAAGGCCCCGCGTATACCAATCTCCATATAGGTTTCGACACAGATTCACGCAAGCCCGTATATTTCGGGAGTTGTATCACGAAGCAGTACGTCGCAGACGGTTCGATATGGAGTGTTATCGATCCCCGGATCACCTTCCGGCTGGCAGCTTCCCTGAACCTGTCACTTGGACTGGAACTCATGACCGACGACTACCACCGCCAGTACGTGGGCAAGGTGGAGGATCCCGAAACGGAATACGGCGAGCGTTACATTTTCGCCACTCTAGATCAGAAGGAAGTGTCCGGCACCCTGCGCCTGGACTGGGGCGTCACCCCCCGCCTATCCGTGCAGGCCTACGTGCAGCCCTTCGTGAGCGTAGGAGCCTACTCGGAATTCAAGGAAGCCATCGCCCGGTCACTGGATTTCAATCCCTTCGATTACGAGAACCATGCCGACTACGACGATCCCGACTTCAACTACAAGTCCTTCCGGGCCAACGTGGTGCTGCGGTGGGAATATATGCCCGGCTCCCTGCTCTACCTGGTGTGGACCCAGAACCGGGCAGATTACGAGTATCCGGGTGAATTCGATCTCGGACGTGACGTCCGCGCACTGGCCGACCGCTCCGGGGACAATGTCTTCTTCATCAAGCTGTCCCATATGTTCAGCGTGTTGTAGGGGGAAAGAGTCCTTGCCTTGTCCTTTTTCTTACTCGATTGGTGGATTTATGGAAAACGTCGTACTCGAGGGGCTGGGAAAATGGGAGTATAATGTGGCGAGGTGGATTTGCATCGATCACTACTAGCTATCTTTTTCGGTCGAGTATAGGACAATATTCTATTAAGGCGACTTGGAGAAGGCTATACTTTAAACTTAAGGCCAAATAGTTTGGTCAGTACGCTTTCAACTGTTGAACGAAAATCTTCAATTTCGCTGTCACTAATAGAAACTGTGGCACGCTGATGTATTAATTGACAACGCATACGGTAATAATGTTTGATCTTTCTCCATTTAGCCTGTGAGATACGAACCGACCCCTCGATTTCAGTATGAACTCGTGTCCTATCTTCAAATATATCACGAAGTCTTCGTTCGCTAATAGATGAAGGAGATTCATTTACTAAATATTCTTTAAACGCAATTTCCAGTGTGCTATCAAGCATGATCAGTGCAATTCGATTCTTTTGTTCCAGATGTTGCTTTAGAACCCAGTCAACTGCTATAATGCTCTCATAAATCCCAATAGTCCAAGGCTTATTCCTCGAGACTTCCTTATTCACCTTTTGAACCCTGCTCGTATAACGAGGCCTAGATTCAGGTAGTGGCGGCAAATATGACGTATTTACCGAAGGAAAATCGTCTACTTTAACCTTCTCAAATGTGCCTGCTTCATATCTAAAGACATGTTCAGGCCACCCACCTTCCTGTTTACTTAATCGCCTTGAAAGAGAAGCATAGTCTTTTACTACTTGCAGCAACCAATTCCGGAGTGCAATAAACACTTCATGAGAGGTATCAATATCTGATTTGCTACTATTCCATGGCATGAGCCTTGCTTCTCCATCCAATGATACTATTACTCTAGTCAAAGAAATATCCGCATGTGGCTTGCCAGCAAGGCCGGATGCAAATCCGACGTCATATGTTTTTAAAGCCCTAGCTACCAGACGTTCATTACAATAAAAATATACCCCATATTCGCCACCCGCAGGACTAGATTCTGTTATGAGACCGCCCACTGCTTTTACTTTTACTGTTTTGCCATCTTCTGTCGGTAATTTACCCGAATAAATTCGAGGCTCATAATGCGGTGGGTATGCCCAATTTTCAAATGTAATTGCTTTTATCGGCTCACCATTGAGCAAAATATTCAACTTCCGATTACTTAAAAACCTAGCGAATGTTTCACCAAGGTGTTGCTTTAACTGAGCTATTGTTTCCTCGGTTATTTTCCTTCTGAGCTTAAGCAGTTCGATTTGAGTAGTACCCTTGGATATATCTTCAACTTTATAGACAGGTAGCTGCCAGTCATTACTCTGCTTTATCCAATTATCATCAAATTCAACTTGAACCGTACCATTTTTTGATCTGGTTCTAATCTTTATGTCCTGGGCTAAAGCTACAACCGCTCGTTTTGTACCCACGCCGAAAATGCCAATCGTCTCCTCGTTTTCAAGGTTAGAGGTATGACCAGGACCGACAACAAATGCTAGATCAGATTCATCAATGCCCCCTGCATCGTCCATAACGTCAATTCTTTGCTGTACCTCATCTAAGACAATTTTGATTGTGAGGTTCGGCGCTCTATTATTCTTTCCCCAAATATCGAGAGCATTATCAATTAATTCACAAATAGCTTTGTTAGTATCGTAATCAGCAATGATTGACAAATAAAGTCTCTTCAAAGGAGTAGCATCGACAGTACCGACTTGTTCTTTCATTGTATAACCAAGATCCTTATCGATGTTGAATAATTGTTCTTATTCTGCGGGATCTTTGTAGAATGCAGTTACTCACTCTCTGGGCCTCCTGCAATTCCAGATCGTACACAAGCTGCATTAAGGCTGCAAAATCTCACAAGATGAAAAGTAATGCTTGATAAACAGACTTTCCAAGACCTTGCTGCCTTTTAACCGTATCCATTTATTAATGTTGCTGATAAGAATAATATAGATGTTTTAAGCTACCCCTCCCTTTTACTCCCTAGACTGCACCGATACCTTCACATAATATTTACCACCACCAATCACCCCGTATCAACATACCGATGATTGCAGTGATCGTGCCCCTGCATGAGGGTGTGGTCGCGCTCCATCTTGAAAGCGGGATTGAAGGCGGTGGGCCAGGTATAGTCCATGTTGCAGATGGCGGCGTGGCCGATCTCGCCCCCCACTCCGGCATCGTTGTAGGTATTGGCCCAGAGGCATTCGGTCACCCGCAGCTGAAAGGCCTTGGGAGTATCCTCGACGATCTCGTGAGTTAAGGTATATTGGTAATTGGGGGGGCGGAAGGTTTTCACGAAGGTTTGGAAGGTGGTGTCTTTGGCATCCTCGGCCTGCCGCGCCCCTATCTGGCGGCCGTTCTCTGCGGAAAAGTCCTTGAGCATGGCAATCAGTTCCTTCTCCTCCATAGTGGACTGAAGGTGCTTGATGAACCGGATCATGGTTTCGTGCTGCAGGGCGATCCTTTGCCGATAGGTAACGGGCCGATCCAGGGGGGTATCGAACGGGTGGGGCTCATCCTGGAGGACCTCGTCCTGGAGGTCCAGCTTTTCACCTGTGCCGGTCATGGCCAGCAGTTTGCCCAGGCCCAGACAGGCCACGGCGCATGCGGGTATGGAACGGGTGAGAAAATCGCGACGCGGTAAACCAGGTTTCGTTTCGAGTTGCATGATCTACTCCTTCTCTGGATTTTCGTGCATCCTATTGATCATCGTAGCGTGCAATTCGCCCGGTATCCCCATCTGCTTCAGCGAATGTCAGGCCGCGCACCTATGCTGCACCTGGAAGGAAGCCAGGTTGATGCAGGTAGTCCTGCACCTCTGCATAGAACTTCCCCATGTGTATTCCATCAATAAGTGCATGATGTCCCTGCACGCTCAGCGGCATCTTCAAGAACTTGCCATCCTCGAAGAACTTCCCCCACGCCAAGCGCGGCACAGAATCCGCCGGCTGTAAATGGAGCGGATGCGTAAAGCTGGTGAACGACACCCAGGGTATCGCGCTCATGAACAATAAATCGTCTTGTCCAGGCTCGTCTTTCAGCGTGGGAGTCTCCTTCACATGGGCAATCCGTTCGGCAGCTCGTGCTGCAAAATCTGGGAAATCCTCACTATAGTCAATGGTACAGAAGCTGAACAGATCCTCATCCGTTAGAATAGTTACCGAGGGATGTACGATCTCGTGCTCCACCACCTTTCCCTCTCGAATGCGGTACCGGAACTCCGGAAGGGCGTTCGCTGCTCGTGAGAGCACGTACACGATTGCCACGGTAAATGAAAAGCCACGCTGCTTTACAACCGGATAGAATGCAGTCAGGTCAACATTTGCACACATGCTGAAGTGTGGATGGTCGAAGGCACTGAAGACTTTGAAGTGTTCGCGTCTTGACCAGGTCTGCATGTCAATAGTACGCATACTTCGCTCCCTGATTGATATGCTATTATTTTTCGTCTCGATTTTGCGCAGCCTGACAACTTAGCGCATTAGCCTCAAGAAAATTCATTTCCAGTCTCAGTCGCGTGGTATACGGCTGCACTCGTTCAACAAATCAATATACGCGTCCGCAACCAGCGCAACTTCCGACACGCCAAACAGATGCATCAACCTCTGCGCCTCCGCAATGCCAGCATCGGTGGATTCTTCCGCCTCCAACACCACCTCCAACTCCAGGAAGCAGCCCAAGCCGTCTACGTCGTCCAGGTGGACTCGCGTCCGCCCAACCAGGTATACCAGCCGGCGCTTGCGGACCGTTCCGCAGACGCCCAATGCGCCGGTGAGCAACTCTCGGAGCGATTGTGGTTCCGAAAGGCTGATCCGCCGGTAATGCGACTCGGTGGGACCACGCTCGTCAGGACGCAGATAGTAGATGAGCTCGGCTTCCGTGTCAGAGAACTCACGCAGCTTCAGACGACCGGTCTCAACGTTGAAGTACGTGTCCACCTGTGAGAGTATCTCAGGCTCACCACTAGCGACCTCAGATACAAGCTGACGGGTTGTCGCCAGGTCCTGAATCCGGGCCTTTATCTCTACGTTTCGCGCCATACTATTCTCAGCGCAGCTACCTGCTTATCATATAAGGATAATAGCTGAATACCATTAGAATATGATATTCTGTTTTTCACCAAGTCGATATCACCTATGTAGGAGTAATAGACAAAATTTTCCGTATATATTAGCATCCATTACCCTCAATCCTGCCACATAAAGTGCTCTGAGTCACATTGCAGAACTTGCCACTTTCATCCGTACAAAATACCCATTAATTTTGTTTCGGTCATGAAGCTACGCTACAATTGGGAAGAGATCCGTCGGCCTGACGAACGGTTCAGGCTGTTAAAACAATACTTCCAATCGGCCCCTGTGTTGCCGAACCGGGCAGTCCTTAACCTGCTCATGGGAAGTGTTGAGGTTTCGCTTTACGTGGATGGCCAGAAGCGATTCGTCGGTTACGAGGTAGGCAGGTTCGGTGTGGTCTGGATCTGTGCGAAATGCAACGCGACAAAAACCTTTAGAGATATAAAAGAGTACAACGCTTCAGCCGAGAGCTATTACGAGTCTCACGCACCGGAGTGCGGCTGAGGTTTCCTTACCGGCATCCGCACCAGGGCTGTAACAGCCCTCAATCCCCCTGATTCCTGGCGACCTTAGATAAAGAAAACAGCATCCTCTCCAGGTGCTTCTCTACTGTCATCTGATCGAAGTGCAGGGAAACCGGTCGAGCTGGGAAACCGTGACTGGCTACTGGGGGATATTCTGTTTCAGGAACTCGATCTGGGCTGGTTGGCTGACCACCATCTGTGGCAAGCCTTCCACGTTCTCAATGAGACCCGTGACACAGATGGGCTTGTCCAGGAATCTCTTTTCGGGGGGCATCCCGAACTTGGGACGGTCGAGACTCCAGATGACTACGGTGAACACCTGATTGGGATAGGCTTGGTCCAGGTTCAGGAAGGTGGGCTGGCCCCGTGACCAGTAGACATACCTGGCGCTGGCGACCCAGCCGCAGACGGTGAGTGTTTCGCCAATGTGCGCACTGGCCTCAACCGCGGAGATTGCCGTAGCCGGGACCACGAATTCCCGTACCTGTGGTTGCTTCTGACAGGCAGGGAGGCCTGCCAGCAGAAACAGCAGGATCCAAGTAGAAGCTCTCATATAGACTCTCGCAACTGGTAAAACATATTAGCCAGCAGGGGGTGTAAAAACCATGAGCTGTGTCACACCAAGCATTACAATACCCTAATACTGCTTTTAGTAGATGAGAGTAATGGTCGTTGGCGCAGGAAACTTGGTTCTTTCGCGGCAACCATTTACCTTTAAGGTCAATATTATCTACTATGGCCATCAGAATCAGTACCCATACAACGAGCACCAACAGGAAATATGCATATGATCAAGAAGAACCTGGATCGTAAAGACTTTCTGAAATCGACTTTCACCGGACTGGCGGGTATGACCTTTCTGGGTTCGACCGTGGCTCCGAAGCCCAGGCTGAAGGAGCCCGAAGACGACAAGGTGAAGTTCATCTATCGTACCTTGGGAAAGACGGGAATCAAGGTACCGATCGTAAGCCTGGGTGTGATGAATGCGCAAAATCCGGCCCTGGTACGCGCCGCCCTGGATGCCGGTATAACGCACCTGGACACGGCTCACGGCTATCAACGGGGCCGTAATGAGGAGATGATCGGCAAGGTGATCAGGAACCGGCCGCGTGACTCGTATACAATCGCTACCAAGGTCCCCCCCATTGTCCTGGACAGCGATCAGCGGACCGTGGCGGAGTTCCGGCGCCGGTTGGACCTGAGTCTGAGGAGGCTGGGATTGAAGTATGTGGACATCCTCTACCTGCATGGTGCGGATACACCGGAAGAAGCAATAGACCCCCTGTTCCTGGAAACACTGGCTGCTCTGAAGAATGAGGGCAAGACCCGCTTCGTCGGTGTTTCTGTCCATGATAACGAGCAGCATACGATCCGGGCAGCCATCGAGAGCAAGGTGTATGACGTCGTCCTGACCGCCTTCAATTTCAAACAGGTACACCGGGACGAAATCAAGCAGGCGATCGCCGAGGCAGCTGCGGCGGGTTTGGGCATAGTCGCCATGAAAACCATGGTTGGCGGCTGGATGGACGAAGAAGAGACCATCCCTGTGAATGCGAAAGCCGCACTGAAGTGGGTACTGCAGGATACCAACGTGCATACCGCGATTCCCGGCTGTATCACTTTCGATCAAATGCATACTAACCTGTCCGTGATGGCCGATCTGGCCTTCACCAAATCGGAAAAGGAAGACCTGGAGCTGCACAGTTCGCTGCCGGGAATATATTGTCAGGGCTGCACGGAGTGCGTACCGGACTGCCGCCAGCGATTGCCGATTCCAACGATCATGCGGGCATATATGTACACCTACGGCTACCGCAACCTGTCCGCAGCTCAAGATCTGGTAACATCGCTGGATTTGCCAGCCAAACCCTGCGATAACTGTACTGAATGTGCCATCAAGTGTGTGAAGGGATTCGATGTGGCCCATCGCGTAAAGGATGTTGCCCGACTCAGAGACGTACCCCAGGAGTTCCTGGCGTAAGCGCGAATGCATCAACAAGGACGACTGTCGTGAAAATCTATCGGTTTTGGTTACTTATCCCGTTGGTTATTCAAGTGACTACTCACGGTTGTGGGGCAAAGCTTCCCCACTCCTTGCCTGAGGATGCCCCCTTTGGTGTCGTTGAAGGGTGGGGCTCCCCCCGACATATAGAGCGATACACACCTGACGACGTATTCAACTACATCAATGGTGCCTCAGAATTTTACCTGTCCTATGGCTTCCAGGAGCTGTGGACGGCGGAATACACCGGATCAAGCGAATCATCACTGATGGTGGAAGTGTATCGTCACCAAACACCCG
This sequence comes from Fidelibacterota bacterium, assembly GCA_042568495.1. Classification (GTDB taxonomy): domain Bacteria; phylum Fidelibacterota; class Marinisomatia; order SCGC-AAA003-L08; family TS1B11. Next base: position 37,073 of record JBHPIW010000019.1, read on the forward strand.
TAGACGCTTTTGGCATTTATACCCAGGAACGATCATCATTCGCCGATATCGTCGAGGTGGGTATTCAGGGTTACTGCGAGGCACCGATACTCAACTTCCTGAAGGGATCGTGGTATGTGAAAATCAACGGTTATGGTGAGCAAGCCATGGACCCGGATAATCTTCAGGTCATGGCGCACGCCATTGCTGACCAACTGGGGGGACCCGAGTCATGGCCGGCAATTCTAGCCGCCTTTCCGGAGGCGGGAAAGATGGAGAATTCCGAGACCTATGTTGCCAAAGATTATCTGGGCTACAGTTTTTTCCCCAGCGCCTTCCAGTGTGAGTATACCTCGGCAGCCGGTGACTTCCGAATTTTCATTATTGATTGCGGTGTATCCAGTGCCCGCCGTGAAGTACTGGAACAATACCAGCCCTTGACCGTGAGTAATACAAAGATCGATGAGGGACGCTACATGATATCTGATCCATACCATGGATTGATAGCTCTGCAATGGACGGGTAGTTATATCTGGGGAGTCCTTGATACAGATGATGAGGAATTGGCTATCGCCTACCTGGAGCAAACCGCGGCAGGTATCGAAGCGCATTCTGATCGTTAGCCCGATTCAGGTGGCTGATAATACTCCCGGCCACGACAAAACAAATGGGGTCACTATGAAATATTTTCCCTTTTATCCACTTGTACTATTCTCCCTTCTCACAACTCCAGTCCTGGAGGCGGCCGAGATTCACGACGCAGTTCGCCAGGGCAATCTTGAGACAGTCGTGCAGTTGATCGAGAGTGATCCCTCCCTGGTGAATCAGCGGATGGAGCGCGGCTACTCACCGCTGCATTGGGCTGTGAACCGGAATGATACGGCCATCACCCGCTACTTGATCGATCACGGTGCTGATCTCGAAGCAAAAGACGCTGATGGGGACACTCCCCTGCACTGGACCGCCTATTACAACCGTCAGGCCAATTGCAGAATCCTGGTCTCTGCGGGCGCCGATCTGAATTCCCATAACAACCTGGAGATAACACCGTTATTGGCGGCAATCGAATCGGCCAATTCGGCTGTGGCCAGGCTGCTCATACAAGCCGGACCCGGTCTGAATTTTGCGGAATTTGAAGATTTGAGCACTTTCAGGGCGGTTTTCGCCGGTTTTATCGAGTTGGTGGAGAACCGTTTGGCAACAGGAGAAGTTGATATGCTTTCCCGAGGCCCGGAAGGTATTACGCTGCTGCATGCCGCAGCCCGATCTGACACCGATGCACTACTCAATCTCCTACTGGACAAGGGCGCACCGATTAATGAACAGGATGACTTCGGTTTAACAGCTCTTCATTATGCCGCCCTGTGGAATCGTCCGGAAACCATTGAATTACTGGTAGCCCGCGGCGCAGATATCAACCTGCGCGACTTTGCCGGTAGATCCGCGCTGCAGATAGCCTGGGACAATAATATCCTTGGTGTGGCTTATCTATTGCTGGAACTGGGAGCAGAAGACGAGGATTTCGAGTTCGATTATACCGGTGAGTATTTTGGACTAGAGACACCGGGTTTACAACCGAAGCTGTTTGCGCCGGGTTTCATCTCGACTCCTAACCAGGTAGAATTTGGCGGGACATTTTCACCTGACGGCACCGAGTTCTTTTTCACCCGCCGCCGTTTCGGACCCGATCAGCGGGTCTGGTACATGCAACAGGATGACGATGGCAGCTGGATGTCCCCAACAACCGCACCGTTTGCATTCGATGCCGCTGAGTATGAACCCTGCTTCACAAAGGATGGCGAAAAGATCTATTTCGGCTCCCAGCGCCCCCTGCCCGGCGAGGCAGCCAATAATCAAACCTATGATATCTGGGTCAGTGAGAAGACACCCGATGGATGGTCTGAGGCCCGTCATGTCGGTGGTGACATGATGTACGTGAGCATCGGCGGCGACGGCACCATGTATGTCACCCACTTGAACAGACCTGATCCGGATGTACCGGTGACAATTGCCAGACGTTTACTTCAAGATGACGGGAGCTTTGGACCTTTCGAAGCCCTGGGAGATAGCATCAATTTTCTCGTCAATGCTGCTCACCCCGAGATTTCACCTGACGGAAGTTATCTACTCTTCGATGGCCGCGAGCCGGGCGCAGAGGGAGCAACAGCGGATCTTTACGTCAGTTTTCTGCGCAACGATGGTACCTGGAGCAAGGGAATCAGACTGCCTGATCCGGTCAATACCCCTGATGCCGGGGAGATTGCAGCTCGGGTTTCGCCCGATGGGAAATACCTATTCTATGGATCCTTCAATCGAACCATGGGCGGCAACTATAGCAATATCTATTGGGTCAGCACGAAGGTCATCGAAAGATTGCGCCCTGTTGCGGCGCAACGCAAGGTGAGCATCTGGCAGCGCCTGTTCAAAGGTCGATAGAAACAAGAAGCAGCCAGTGACTCACCAGGAATGCTCCTCGAGTGAAATGGCGGGAGGAGTATTTACATTCAGATCACCCGGTAATTCAAGGTCCGGATAGGAAGCGAAATGGCAAAACATATCGGAATTGTCGCCTGTAGTGCTGAGGGAGCGGCCCTATGCTACCGTACAATCTGTTCAGAATCTGCTGCGCTCATGGGTGAGCATTGGCACCCTGAACTATCTATGCACACACACCCGCTGGCAGAATATATGCCCCACATCCGTTCGGGAGACTGGGCTGAGGTAGCAGCACTCATGTTGTCATCAAGCAGGAAGCTGAGTACGATCGGTGCGCAGTTCGCCATCAGCCCTGACAACACCATCCACGAAGCTTTTGACCTGGTTGCTGCAAATTCACCGATCCCCTGGCTCCATATCGCCGGAGTGGTTGGGCAGGAAGCACAGGCGCAGGGATTCAAGACACTGGCGATCCTGGGTACGAAATACCTGATGACCGGCCCCGTTTATCCCAAGGCTCTGAGCAAACTCGGTATTGGCTACGAGATACCGGAGGAGCCTGATCGGGAACGTATCGACACGATCATCTTCGGGGAGTTGGTCAACGGAGTGTTCACCGAGGAATCCCGGTGCTACTTTAATATAGTGATCCAGAAACTGAAGGATCGAGGATGTGACGGGGCAGTCCTGGGCTGCACCGAAATCCCCCTGCTGGTTGATCCTAACGACTGTCCGCTGCCAACGCTTGATTCGACCCGTCTACTGGCAAGGGCTGCGTTGAAGGAATCCCTGGGAGAGGATGAAGACGATTGATGGGGATGTGCCGAGGGTGTGGAATGTCAGCATTCAATCATCTTTTATGCAGCGGACTGAGATGGCGGCATTGACATCTACGCCGGAGCGGACAATACCGGTCTGATCGGCGAACAGGTTTCTCACATAGGCGTGGTCGTTCGTGTAATACGTGGATGACCAGAGCATCGTCCAGACACCGAGTAGATCATAGCCCCCGGCTGCATCCCGGTAGCCGGCCATCTTCGCATTAAAGCCGGTACTGCCGCCGACCTTCAGCTTGGTACCTGCATCCGAATCCAGATAATTCTCCAGAACATTCCATTCTTCATCACTTGGCAGATGCCAACCGGTGGGGCTGGCATTTAAAGCAGCCTCCCAGGTATAAAGCCTCCCATATTCACCAATGTAATTTGAATTGTTATTATATACGAAAACGCCTCCCAGGTTGGAGCCGTCAGCAGTGTGGGTCGTTCTAAGATTTTCCGCCATCCACCATTGATCACCGATTTTGATGGTCTCATAACTGTAGCCCTCGAAGTCCGTGACCGTACGGGAGTCCGGCAGCAGTTCCACCTCGGCACTGTCCACCAAAGACTGACCATCATTACTTTGGACCTGGACCGCGTACACCCCCGCAACCAGGTTCTCGATATCCTCAGTCACTTCACCGTTGGACCAACTGAACTGATAGGGTAATTCACCCCCACTTACCGTCAGATCAATAGCACCATTAGAACCATCTTCAGCAGTTGCATGTGTCACTTCAAATTCCAATTCCAGTGGTTCCGATTCAGAGTCAGTCGCGTTCTCACAATGGGCAAGCAGCAGAAGGATTGGCATAAGTAGAATTGAAAGCAGTTTCATGGTAATTTCTCGTGCTAGTATTATAATGATTGGTTATGCCGAAAAGATTATAATCGTATGTACCAGTCAATTTACTGGTTTGCATAAACGAAGGCACTGGTATTTCAATGAGTGAGCGGCTTGCATACTGCTGGCAGGACAGCATGTCCATTCAATCAACGCTTGTGCTCGAGGGGCAACTGTTTATGATTTTGATTTCTTTGCTTGCACTCCAGAGTATGAATAGAACTCCAATCACGAGGTAGATCATGTATGGATTTAGGATGAAGGCAGGTGTGATACTTGGCCTGCTGCTAGGTACCTGCCTAGCGGCAAGTAATGGCAGTGAACCGATTTCTGGCCAAGAATATGATAACGGAAAAATCCCGGCAGGTATGGTGCTGATCCCCAGCGGCATGTACAAGATGGGGCAAGGCAAAGGCAAAGACCACAGCCCGGTCCACCGGATCAGAATTAATGCATTCTACCTTGATATGTTCGAAGTCACCAATATGGAGTACCAAGATTTTTGCATAGAGACCGGCCGCAAGCTGCCCATCTTCTGGGGGATGAATGAATTTCATTGCGGACCGGACTATCCGGACTACCCGGTGGTCGGAGTCAGTTGGAGTGACGCCGAAGCTTTCGCAGCATGGCAGGGCAAACGGCTGCTCACCGAGGCCGAGTGGGAGTATGCCGCCCGGGGCGGATTAACGGGAAAGAACTATCCAACTGGAAACAAGATCGATACCACTACGGCCAACTACTCTCAGAAGAGTATCGTGCGGGGTACCATGCATATTGGGAGCTATGCTCCCAACGGCTTTGGCCTATACGATATGTGCGGCAATGTAGCAGAATGGGTGGCTGATTGGTATGGGGGTGACTACTATAGCATCAGCCCGGCGGAGAATCCCCAGGGACCAGACAAGGGGAAATTCCGGGTGATCCGGGGTGGCGGGTGGCATTCAGGACCGGGATGCTCGCAGGTTCATTTCCGCAATGCACTTCCCCAGAACTGGCTCGATTTCAATGTGGGTTTCAGGTGTGGGAAGGATATTGAGAATAATGGAGAATAGCCCTGATATGATGTCCGAGCTGTTAATACCTTGGGGAGAGCAGTCCGAAAAAATATCTGCCGGGATATTAGAAGGGCTATATCACCATCCCTGACGCGGGATCACAAATATATCCAGGTGTTCTTCAAGATCATTAGTGAACTGTACTTCCCGGGTGTTGCCGTGCTCTCTCAGACCGGCATAGATATCGCCCTGGTCGGTGATATCCACCAGCAGTACGATCACAAACCGGTAGCCCATGCGATAGAACAAGGCCTGTGAGATGGCTTGCTTGACCTTATTGCCATGGTCGGCGGCTTTGACCTCGATGGCGGTGCCGTCCCTGCCGATTGACATATCGGGGCGATGATCGGAACTGAAGAGAGCAATCTCACTGGCCGCATCATGATATGTCCGATGATCGATAAACCGCTCTCCGCTGGGAAACAGCTGATTTCCAAAGAACCAGGCAACACGGTCTTCGAATTCCTTCTCCGTCATATCCGTTCTGCCCAGGTCCAGTTTGCTCAGGGCCTTAATGGCAAATTCGCAGTCTTCCCAATACTTCCCATCCCTGCGACCCTGCATAAGTGATTTCATGGTCAGCCCTCTTTAATGGAAGGTTCACCTGGCGATGATGAAATGATGTCCACAGCCATAGATACCGTTGCCTGAGAGTCTACAGCAAATCGCTATGGGTGTCAAGCCTGATCTGGAAAACCTGGGGGAATTGCTGGACCTGCACTCTGGAACGATAGACTGTAATTTTCCGGACCGCGAGGGACGGCCTCAAAAATACCATTCCATGTTCCTTATAATGCAGACCTAATTTCATTTATGATGCTCCTGGAATCGTACGGGATTACCGATGAAATCAGATCCGCGCTGGCAGATCCAGCAAAGGATGGCGCCGAACCGGCGCGGATCATCACCGGTGACCGCAGTGGCTACCAGGTCGTTACCGACCAGGAAGAGCTACCGGCACAGGTTGCGGGCAGGTTCCGGTTCAAGACCGAGGATGCCCTTGATCTCCCGGTAACCGGTGATTGGGTGGCGGCAATAACTGACAATGACCAGGCGATTATCCATGAGCTTTACCCAAGACGCACTGCCCTGACACGAAAATCGGCGGGCCAAGGCTCCGGACAACAGATTTTAGCCGCCAACGTGGACACCGTTTTCATCGTCCAATCGCTGGATCGCGATTTCAATCCACGGCGACTGGAGCGCTATCTGGTAATGGCCTATGACGGCGGTGTGGAACCGGTCGTGCTTCTGAGCAAGCAGGATCTATATACCGATGATGAGGTACAATCACGAGTAGCGGTGGCGGAAGTGACGGCAATGGGTATCCCGATACTGCCCTATTCTGCTCTCGATACATCCGGGGTGGATGTGATTCACTCCCTGATCAGACCGGGAAAAACATTTTGTCTGGTGGGTTCATCGGGGGTAGGCAAATCCACCCTAATAAATCGACTGCTGGGAGAGTCGCGACTGGACACACAGGCCGTACGTGAGAAGGACTCACGGGGACGACATACAACGGCCAGGCGTGAACTGATCCTGCTGGACGGGGGCGGTATTCTCATTGACACACCCGGTATGCGGGAACTGGGAGTCATGGCCGACCAATCAAGCCTGGAAGCGGCTTTTCCTGAGATCAAAGACTTGGCTAATGGGTGCCGCTACCGCGACTGCCGTCATGAGGAGGAGCCAGGTTGTGCGATCCGGGAGGCCGTTCAAAATGGTGACCTGGCCGAAGAACGCTACGACAGTTACTTGAAACTGGCACGGGAAATGACATTTCACGCAACCCAGGCAGATGAATTAAGCCGCCTGCAACACAAACGAGCCCAAAAGATTTTTTATAAGCGGAACAAGCAGTTTCAGCAATGGAAATCCAAATTTTAACCCAGTCCAAGTATTGATGATGCTCTTATGTCACACGACGATGAAGCCGATCCTGTTTCCCCTCCCTGCCAGATAGTGAGGGAGTTGATCCTATCTCGTAGCCTCCTGGAATTTGGCCCGCTACCGGCGGAGCCCGTAATCGATATTCAGGAAATACGCTGCTTTCTCTGTATCATGAGGGGGCAATATATTTTCATTGCACTGAATTAAAATCGGGTGTAATGTCGACTTGCTCATATTTTGGAATCTTTGTTCGCCAGATTGTTGTAGAATAGTATTGTTATCCTTCCTGCTTCATTCCCGCAGACCAAGACGTCTAATAAATCATGAGCATGAGCTGTCTCATGGTCGGTGAGGTCCGTGAGCTAAGTCTTCCGGATCGAAATCGGCGAGGCAGTCAGAGTTAAACACAGTTTGGGTTCAGGTCGGCACCGCCATAAGCGGTTTACCGCCGGAGACCCATGAATGAAAAGGAAGAGATCAACATGAAGAAGATCTATGTAGGCAACTTACCATTCAGCGCCACACAAGCGGAAGTGGAAGAGTTGTTCGCAGAATTTGGCACAGTGAATTCCGTAAACATGATTACCGATCGTGATACCGGCAGATTCCGTGGATTCGGATTCGTCGAAATGGAAGACGCAGATGCTGAAGCCGCCATCAAAGGCCTTGACGGCAAGGAGATGGGTGACCGGGCAATGAAGGTTAACGAAGCCAAGGCGCGGGAATCACGTCCCCGGACAAACCGTTGGTAGGTTTTAAAGCCTGATCAGGTCGATTCCGGCCTGAAACTTCTGAGGGGGTACCCATTATTGTGGTACCCCCTTATGTTTTACGGGAGAATTTCAGGAATGCTGGCTAGGGCTGATCCAGGTAGGCTTGAATCCGATCCAATTTCTGCCGGTAGAGCGCTCGATTGGGGTGCCGCTGTTTGTTTGCCAGTTTGACCGCCATACGGTAGCTTTCCAAAGCCTGATCCAGCTGTTGATTGGCGGCGTAGGCATCACCGAGACTGTCATGAGTATTGGGGGAATTGGGGAAGCGTTTCACATTCTCTTCGAACAGCAAAATGGCTCGCTCCCTGTCGGTTTGAAGGAAGCCGTAGCCTAATGTATTCACAACGGCTTCAGGCGCGACGGAGGGGACACCATAGCGTCCGGCCAGGGCGGCATAATAGGCATCCACCGCTTCCAATCCACCATCTCTAACGAGTTCAAAAAGCTCTGCAGCGGATTTATTCATATCTGAAAAGATCAGTTCCAGACCATCATAGACAGCCCTATGGGTTACTGAACCATGGTCGTCATCGGGATATTCCCTGACTGCCCATTTCAAATCGTCAGGCGCCTTGGTGGACAGCCAGGAAGCCAGCTGGGCTTTCTTCCGGAAACCGAGCCACATTTCAGCATTCGCGGCTGCATCCAGGGATTCAAGTAACTGTTTATCCCGGGTAGCGTCGGCTACAAAGACGGTGCGATTCAATCCCCCTTGTTCGGACAAGTGTGATATTAGTTGTGAAAACAACGCGGCCTCATCCCACCAGAAGCTGGGATCAATAGCGATATAGGCATCGAAGAGGTTCGGCCGGGTGATGAAGGCATGCAGGGTGAATAAACCGCCATGTGAGCGGCCTACCAATACTCGATAGGGACTGGACCGATATTTTCCATCAATGGTGGGCAGTAATTCGGATTCAATGAATTCCAGAAAGCGGTCGGCACCCCCCATATCGGCATGGGCTATTGCGGTCTGTTGCCTTACAGCAGGAGTCAGGTCCCGGGTACGATTGGTGTTGGAAACTCCCACCACAATCATGGGGAGCGCCTTATAATTCGCTGCCAGGAACTCGGTGATTCCGATGACGTGGTGGAAATCGGTGCGGCCATCCAATAGAATAAGGACCGGGTAACGATCTGTGTTTGTCTCATATCCCCGGGGCAGGTGAACCTGAAGTGGCCGCTCCTCCTGCATGACCTTGGATCGGATCGTCATTGACACCCCGGCAAGGATAGGGTCGCTGTCTTTCTGTCCGGCAGCCTCCCTTGGGGAAATAACTCCAACAATCAGCGTGTATGCCACAAGAAGCGACAATTGTGACCTTGTGCCATAGCCCATAATTTGTACCTTTCGACTGAACCCGCTCGGTAGTGCACCAGGTGTTAATATAGAGTGGTGATCGCTGGACCCGCACGAAGTTATCGTCAAGGTGCCAATCTGTTCTTTAAACGGCAAGACCGTTCCCCCGGACTGGGGAGGCCAAGAGACAAACTCCTATTCCTCCAGGGATTCAGCCACCTTCTGAATACGCTGCCAAGCCTGTTCCACGTGGCGGCGTTCCGTATAGGTTTGCCCTACACAGAAGCGGATCACAAAGTGTTCGCTCAAACGGGTATGGGTCATGTATATATCCCCATCGGCATTGAGGCGATCCAGAAGTTTCTGACTGGCACGATCTCCACCCCGATGGCGGAAGCAAACCAGGTTCAAGGGCGGCGATACGACCAGTTCAAAGCGATCGTCTTGATCCACCCAGGCTGCGAATTCCTGGGCCAGTTGGATATGGCGCCGAATATGGTGCTGGAGCCCCTCCACCCCGTAATGGCGAATGACGAACCACAATTTCAAAGCCCGAAAGCGGCGGCCAAGGGGAATGTGCCAATCCCGGTAATCGATAACTGCACCCGATTCGGTGGCCTGGTTGCGCAGGTATTCCGGCAGGATGCTCAGTGTGAGTATCAAGGCCCGCCGGTCGGCGACATAGAAGCAGTCACAGTCGAAATTGGTAAACATCCATTTGTGAGGATTGAAACAGTACGAATCGGCGAATTCAGTTCCCTGGTGCAGGTAGCGGTACTCGGGACATAAAGCAGCAGTGCCGGACATGGCCGCGTCAACATGCAGCCATACCTTCTCCGCCCGGCAGATATTCCCGATCTCCGCTACGGGATCGATACCGTTGGAAGATGTAGTACCGATAGTTGCACAGACAAAGCAGGGAGTGAGACCGGCTTCACGATCTTCGGTTATCTGTTTTTGCAGGAGATCGGGACGCATGGCATAGGTTTCATCAACTTCGATCAGTCTGAGATTCGCCTGTCCCAGTCCGGCGATCTTGACAGCTTTCTCCACCGAAGAGTGAGCCTGTGTAGAGGTGTAGGCCACCAATCCCCCGGGATATCCCTGTTGGTTGCTCATGAACCCGGTTGCCTGTTCACGGGCTGCCAGCAAAGCGCAGAGAGTGGCACTGGAAGCCGTATCTTGAATGACTCCGCCACCCGATCCGGAGGACTTAAACCGATCCGGCAGTCCCAGCATATCTACCAGCCAATCCAGTAGGTGGGTTTCCAATTCGGTACAGGCAGGACTGGTAGCCCAGAGCATCCCCTGAACGCCTAGCCCGGCTGAGAGAAGTTCGCCCAAGACGGCTGGCCCGGACGAGTTGGCCGGAAAGAAAGCAAAGAAATTCGGCGACTGCCAATGCGTGATGCCGGGAAGTATGATCTCATCGACGTCCCGCAGTATGTCCTCAAACGGTTCACCCCTGGTCGGCGGTTCAACTGGCAGCAAATCGCGGATATGCCCCGGCTGCACCTGCGATTGCACCGGGAGTTGGTCCAGCTTTCGGTGATACTCGATCAGCCACTCCAGCAATGCCTGTCCGTTACGTTGAAAGTCCTCCCACGGCATGTGGAAATTTTGATCTTCAGTCATGCTGCCTCCATATTCTCAGGGCGTATACGATGCAATTCTGGCGAGTAATTTAGGGTATTCAACGAGCGGGAATTAAAAGATGAATAATGAATAAACCTTATAGCAGTTTGAAGGCATGATCAGGAATATTCCCGGAATGTCCAGCGTAAAACCTTCCGGGCATATTCTCCGACGTCGATATCATTCCGATTGGCCAAGACAATGACCGTGAGCTGGATATCCGGGATCCTGAGAATGGCAGTACGGAAACCGATAGTGCTGCCGTGGTGCCATATCATTTTCCGGCCGGACCATTCCCCGATAAACCAGCCATAGCCATATTCATTACCATCATCGGTATCCACATGAGGGTGGAAAATGGTTTCCATTGTCGGTTCCGATACCAGCTGGTGTGCATGGAGAGCCCGGTCCCATTTCGCCAGGTCGATTACTGAGGAATAGATACCACCATCACCAAGGACCGAGCTGGTGATACTCTGATCGGTGGAGGTAAAACCGCTATCGGTCAGAGTATGTCCGAAAGCCCGCTCCGGCACGGTGGAAATTCCCTTCTCAAAAGCGATGGTGGCGCTCATGTCCAAAGGAGTAAAAATATTCTCGTGGAGGAAGTTCGCGAAGGTTCGACCGGAGGCTTGCTCCACTATCAGTGCCAGCAGAGCATACCCTGAGTTGCTATAGCGATAGAGACTCCCAGGCGGGAAGTCGCCTTCCCGCTCCTGCACCAGTAATGCCAGTACATCGCGGTCCTTCAAAGGAACCAAGGTTTCGGGAGGAATCAGGTCTTCATAATCTTTCAGGCCCGAGCTATGGGTCAAAAGATGATGAACGGTGATTTTCCGACCGTACTCAGGAAACTCAGGAAAGAAATCCGTTATAGGCTCGTCACGTCCTACCCGGCCTCGTTCGACAAGAATCATTGCAGCCATGGCAGTGAACTGCTTAGTGACGGAAGCGAGGCGGAAGTTGGTGGTGGGTGCAATACTCTCCCCACTCCGAATATCCCTGATGCCAAATGATGCGGCGTGAACCAGGCTATCCTGGTGAAGAATGGCCACTGCAGCTCCCGGTGAATCGGTTTTGATCGTCCGGGTGAATAGTCGGTCAATACGGGAATCCAACGAACGATCACAACTCATGGTCAGGAACAGGGTAGTGACGATTAATGCCAACCGGAGGGTGAAGACCGTGGGCCGAAAGTCATACTCTGCGCGGTGAATACTCATTCTGGATGTATTCCTCTGTTGTTTACTTCACAGCCTTTTTCAGTACATAGATTGTCCAGGGTGGAATCCTGGTCTCATTGATCCACTGAAATGGTTCATCTTCATTGGCCAGGGGCTTGTAGATCTCGACCACATCGAGTGATGCTTTCGAATAGACTTCCCGGTAAGCCTCATCTCGCCAGAGGATATCTTCCACCGGTCTTTTATCCTGCAGATCCGTGACGATGATCCGAACAGTATCTCCGCTCCGGGCATCGCGATTCTCCGGGAAATCGCAGGTGGAGAACGAAACCCATTCGTGGAGATAGATTTCAGGGGATGAGACCAGATTAACAAGTGTCCCTTCACTGTTCAGCAAGTTATGCAACCCGGTAAATAACCGGATCTTATGTTCCATGGTAGGGATATTATCAAATGTGAAGGCCGATACTATCAGGTCATAGCTATTGCTCTCAAACTGGCTAAAGTTGCCATCTTCGATGAGGCGATAGTCCCCTTCCGGATCGTCGTTGCGTGCTCTGGCCGTCATTTCCCCGGCAATATCGACGCCAACCGCCTCGAATCCCAGACGCTGCAGGAATCTGGTGGAACGACCTGTACCGCAGCCGAAATCCAAGGCCTTATTTCCCTGGACATGGGCTTGTATGATCTGCGGCAAATCTCTATACGCAAGGTAGTAGGTGCCGGCAAATTCCAGCTGCGCGTAGGCTTCGGCGTACGAGGCATCTTGATACGTATTGGCAAATTTCATTTTGGCCTCGCTCTAGAGCAATACGCCCGAAGAGGGAAGTACCCTATGATCAGGAACGCCTCAGCAGGTCTCGCCTACCCGGATATTCCCAGGGAGATAGCTCGGTAGAGGCACCTATATCTGAATGTACTTCTCAGCCTTGGCACCACAAATAGGGCAAGCTTGTTTGGGCTTACCGAATTCGATATGTCCGCAAACCGGACAGAGGTAGAATTCCGACTCGGTCAAGTCTTCGCCCCGCCGGGCAGCCTCTAGGGCCAGCGTATAGAGCCGGGCGTGGACCTGTTCGGCTTGGACCGCATAGTCGAACATGCGTTGGGCTTTATGGCCCTCTGCCTTGCCCTGCTCAAGCATGGGCGGGTACATCTCGGTGAATTCATAGGTCTCACCATCAATGGCTCCCTGGAGATTCTCGGTGGTAGCACCTATCTTATCGAGAGCTTTCAGGTGACCTTCGGCGTGAATCCTTTCGGCCTCGGCAGTGGTGCGGAACAGACTGGCAATATTGGGAAAACCGTCCCGTTCGGCTTTCTTGGCAAAGGCTCTGTATTTCTGATTGGCCTGGCTTTCGCCTGCAAAGGCTTCCAGCAGATGATCCTGGGTAGTTGGCATGATAAGCCTCCCATTTCATTGCAGTGATTGTTATCCAAATGATCGACCGTTAAATATACAACATATCGGTAGAGGATCAAGAATCCTCTCTATGATCCGATGCCCCAGCAAAACTCACTGCACTAACCTTTTTAGCGGCGGCCAGTCTAACTGCTAGAAATGGATCAGTTAATGGAACTAAGCCAAAAACACAAAGGAGAAGCATTATGATAAGGCGATACCTTCCCATCCTGTTGATACCCGCGGCAGTCATACTGGCCCAGCCTGGAGCCGGTCCAGGCCTGAGAGGCATGGCCATGGATGATGACCTGCAGCTAACCAAAGAGCAGCGGGAGCAGATCACGGAGATACGGAGCAATCTACAGAAGCAGATGATCGACCTGCAGGCGGATCAGAAGAAACTCCGCCTCGATTTGCATGAGCAGCTGCGTGCGGATAAGCCCAACCGCAAAACTATTGACGCCACGCTGGCAGATATCAACAATAAGCAGGGTGCTATTCAGAAACTCCATGTGGATCAGCACCTCCAAGTACGTGAGATATTAACTCCCGAGCAACGCGAGAAATTCGATAGCCGCCCGTTCAAAAGCGGTCGCTTCGATAAAGGTCGGGGTAAAAGAGGCCGCGGACGTCATCCAGGTGGCATGATGCAACGCTGGTAATACGTACAGTGATCCCCAACCGGGTGTCTCCCCCACACCTGGACAACAACAAAAGGCCCCGGAAATCCGGGACCTTTTCATTTCAGGTGGACTTTCATGCTGACTGTCGGCGACGGGCAGCCGAAGGTTTTATTTATGAGCGAAGTGCGGCAATCCAGCTAGAGTAGTCAAGATGCGTCGTATCCATCCAGCAACAGAATCCTCATCACACATCTGTTTTCCAGGTCAGGATGGTGGACACGTTATTGAGAAGAGATATTGCCTTGAGGGATTCCTCCTCCGTCCCATAGTCCAAAAGATTGCCGTGTAAAATGTCGTGCCAGCGGCTGGAAGCAGTTGGATAGCGAAGTAACTTATCGGGAGTAGAGAGTCTCAACGATGTTGTGAACGGATGGAGCAGCGCCGCAACTATATCATCTGCTGGTTCAGCCGTTCGACCGTGGGCATCGTCTGAATTAGCAGGCGATCCAGCACAGAAAAGCTGAAGCCCTATTAATTCATGGCAAATACCATCAGCCTGCGCCAACAATACCGGAACGGAGAGTGTATACTCTCTCTGACCGTGGGCTTGGAATGCCTGTTCCAGAATCATTTTTCGAGGGGGAAACAGGGTAATCAGATCCTGCTGCATATGTAGGGCTCGATCTCGATAGTGCTTTACAAAGGCAGCCTCGACCTGTCGAATATCAGTCTCTTCCAGAGCTGAAGCCAATATCCATAGTTGGGGCAAAGGTGTATCCGGATCGAAGTACCAACCATGTTCCTCAAGTGCCACCAGCGTTTGCCTTGTGGCTTCGGGCAGGGACAATATGTTTTCAGCGATATCTGTCAAGACCGGAACCATCGTTTCCAGGGCATCTGCGAGAAACTGCTGCCATTCAGCATATGAACTGGTGATAAGCGAAGTCTTGTTTCTGAGGTCTTGAAGAGGCCTCACAGCCGTAATAGCTAACGCCCGAAGCTCGAGAATTATTTCAATAATTCCCGAGAGCAGTTGGCTCGCTTGTTCCTGATTAGGTCTTTCCATAATCAACTCATGAGATATTCGACAATGATCTGATCGAATCGAAAACTATAATAATAGTCAGCAGAAATGAAAACGAATTAATCCCGAATGACTGAATATGTTATCTGAAAGAAAGTATATAGTCAAGGGAATAACCTGGACAACAACAAAAGGCCCCGGAAATCCGGGGTCTTTTGTTTCAGTCAAGTCCCCCTGTTTCAGTGATTCGAGAAGCAACTGGAGGGGCTGACGTACCAGTGTAGGCTGGTTTTAGAAGAGTGTTAACACCAGTTGGGGCGCCAGGTTAGCCTGCCCATAGGCGGCATAGGCTGTTTGCTGGATAATCTGGGCCTGGATCAACTCCAACTGTTCCTTGGCAAAGTCAGCATCTTCGATTCGGCTGCGAGCAGCCTCAGTATTGGTGGCGACTACCGTGAGCATACTCTCCTTGGCCTCAAGACGAATCGTATACTCACCTGCATCCTGAGTTCTGGTGTTGAGATTGGTGATGGCAGCATCAATGGTACTGATGGCTGTAGAAGCAGCCGCAGCATCTGAAACCGACAGGCTGTTCACCGATAGGGCTGCCGAATCAGCCGACAAAAGGGTTACCGAAAAAGTATCACCGGCGGAAGCCCCGGTCTGAAACAGCTTCGACGCAAAAGAGCCATCGATGAGTGCAGTGTCCTGGTAGGTTGTTTCTTCGACGATATCATCGATTTCCTCCACCAGGGCATCAATCTGATTCTGAATGGCGGTGCGCTGGGTGCTGGTATAGGAATCGTCGGCGGCTTGGATCGCCTTTTCCTTGATTTCCACCAGAAGATCGCCGACTGCCTGGTAGCCACCTTCGGCGATACTCAGGATATTCTGGGCATTTCCTACGTTGGACAGCGCCTGTTGCAGGCCTACGCGCCTGGACTCCAAGCCCCGTGCCAGGGAAAAACCGGCCGGATCATCACCGACGGAATTGATCCGCTTGCCGGAAGAGAGATTCAACAATTTGCTCGAGACGAAGCTGTTGATCTCACGCAGTTCGTTAAGGGATTGATACGCAACGAAATTGAAGCGGATACGCGACAGGCTCATAATGAGACACCTCCTCCAGGTGTTATTATGTCACACTATGGGCTTTCGCGCTTTCACGGCCCCCAGCACCAACGCAGCCGTTAAAAGCATAGTCAATGGCAAGTATAGTAAATAAATGGCACAATATCAAGAAGTTGTTGACAATTTTTCCAATCCCAGAAATCGACAATGCTATTCCCATGGAGCGTACTCTAAATCGGATTCGGGTCACACACCGGTGGTGGAGTGTGGATAATAAATGTTGAATATTGCACCCGAAAAAATTATATATTGTATTCGTCCTCATTATGCAAATCCATCCCGCTAACCTGAATGCATTGCCTGCGGGAGTGGTCATAACCGGACAGATAGCGATATGGTATTTCACGTAATCCCCTGACAGATTTGGAGGGCAGCTGCCATGACTGCAATGAAAGAAATCAAAGCGTATTTACGTCCCGATCGAGCTGACGATGTAATCCGTGCGCTGGAAGAGACTGGAGTCAGCGGTATGACCGTAATTGACGTGGCTGCCATGGCCGGCTGGGCAGACCCGCGAAGTAAAAGGTATTCGAGCCGCTATACCGCCAGGTACAGCCAGGTGGTACTACTGGAAGCTGTATGCTCAGCAGCGGAGGTTGACCAGATCGTGGAAGCCATTCGTCAAGCTGGTTGCACCGAGCATCCTGGTAACGGCAAGATCTTCGTACTGCCGGTAGAAGACGCAATATCCATACGCACGGGTGAACGGGGAGTATCAGCGCTCTGAGAGCTTGGTAGCCGATTGGATGTGGAATATATCACACAATCTTCAGCGAGGGAAATATTCCCAGAATTGTGGACAGACCGATCCCCTTTCATGACTAAATTCACTATTGATATTTCGAGTAGTTCGCTTGCTCAAGTACTGAGACATTCATTTCTGGCTTACATTTTTGATTCCGATTGGATGAGGCATGAATTCGACTTCCGCTGAAAACACCCCACGGCTAAAATCCTTTTTCGGTCCCGCCAGTGTCGCCATTGTAGGAGCCTCCCACGCCCCGGAGAAGTTGGGATACGGCATTCTGAAAAACATCCTAGAATCAGGATTTCAGGGCAATATTTATCCGGTTAATCCCCGTGGGGGGACGCTGCTTGGGCTGGAGGTCTACCCCACGATCAATGACATTCCAGGGGAGTTCGAATTGGCGGTCATTGTGATCCCGGCACGGCGCGTTATCGATGCTATACGGGAATGCGGTGACAAGGGTGCCAAAGCAGCGATTGTCATCAGCGCCGGATTCGGGGAGACGGGTGTTGAGGGTGCCCATCTTGAGCAGGAGCTCAAGGCAGTAGCTCAGGAATACGGCATCCGCATCATCGGGCCAAATTGCCTGGGGATGATCGATACCATCTGTCCGATCAACGCTTCCTTTGCCGCCAGCATGCCTTCCAAGGGACGGATTGCCTTCATGTCTCAATCGGGGGCCCTGTGTACCGCCGTCCTTGATATAGCCGTGGCAGAGAACATCGGCTTTTCCCGCTTCGTGAGTCTGGGCAACAAGCTGGACGTGGATGAAGCGGCACTGCTCCAGGAGTGGAAGGATGACGATGAGACGGAAGTGATTCTGGCCTATATCGAGGGGCTACCTGACGGGAGGGCTTTTATCGAAATGGCCCGGGAAGTATCGGTGAAGAAGCCGGTCATTGCCTTGAAATCGGGGACTACAGAGGCGGGATCGCGAGCAGTTTCCAGTCATACTGGAAGTCTGGCAGGTTCGGAACGCGCATACGAAGCAGCCTTCAAGAAAGCGGGTGTTCTGCGCGCTGAATCTTTGCGGGATTTGTTCGACTGGGGTCTGGCATTCGCCTACCAGCCGCTGCTGAAAGGTCCGAACATCGCGGTCGTCACCAATGCCGGAGGACCGGGTATTCTGGCTACCGACGGTTTGGAGCGGGAAGGACTACATCTGGCACAGTTGGACAATCCTACCATAGAGAAATTGCGGGAGGGATTGCCGGCAGCAGCCAACGTTTATAATCCCATTGATGTGCTGGGAGATGCTCCAGCGGAGCGCTACGCCCTGGCTTTGAAGGCGGCACTCGAGGATCCCAAGGTCGATGGACTAATCGTCATGCTGACGCCGCAGGTGATGACCCAAATTCCGGAGACGGCGGAACTTGCTTCGAAGTTGGTGGGGCAATACGATAAGCCGATTATTGGATGTTTCATGGGTCAGGATAGAATTCGTGCCGGAGAGGAAATCCTGAGCCGTCATCGCATTCCAAACTACCGCTCGCCGGACCGTGCCGTGAGTGTACTGCAAGCCATGTGGCAGTACCGGCAGTACCTGGAGCAGCCAAAGCCGGAACCCGAAGTATATGACGTTGATCAAGCGGCGGTACGAAAAATTCTTGATGAGGTACGCCATGAAGGCCGCGTGACATTGGTAGAAGCCGAAGCCCGAGGCATCCTGGCGGCATATC
>JBHPIW010000002.1:0-130576 GCA_042568495.1 Fidelibacterota bacterium
ACATTTAAACCCAAGGCCCGGGTGTATGGCTCGGGCCAGGGACTTGTGACGGACTCGCCACTCTGAAAAGCTTTCACTACGGGCGCACATCCTGAGGTTTGGACGACGACCATTCGCGGCATGGGCTGGTGAACCCAATCAAGACTCCTTAGTTCCTGAAACGCCTTCCAGATACCTATCAGGCCGGTTCCACCACCCGTGGGATAGACAACCACATCCGGAAAGCCCCAATCAAGCTGTTCGGCGATTTCCAGGCCCATGGTTTTTTTACCTTCAATACGATAAGGCTCTTTAAGGGTGGAAAGGTTAAACCATTGGCCGTTCAACTCTTTGGCCATTGATTGTCCTGCCTCAGCGATGGTTTTACCGGTCAGGACAACCTCGGCACCAGTGTCGCGAATCTCTCTCACAAAATCATCGGGAATCGTCTCGGGAAGGAAAACACGGCAATTCAAACCTCCCGCAAGGGCGTATGTCGCAGCCGCAACGGCAGCGTTGCCGGCCGAAGGGAGGGCGATATTTTCCAGGCCCAAGGCCTTGGCCATAGAAATTGCCAGGCACATGCCCCGATCTTTGAAAGAGCCGGTAGGATTTACGGTTTCGTCTTTCAGGAAAACTTCAAGGCCCAAATAGTTCTTCTTGATGAGGGGAGTATTTGCCTCCCCTAATGAGATGCGAGATACTTCCGGCACAGAGGGAAGGAAGGGCAGGTATCGCCACAGGCTAGGGACGGGCAGAAGCGCTTCGCGCTCAAATTGCAGTGGCTTGAAAAAATAGTCCACCCTAAGGGGATTTCCACACCGGGGACACACAGTCTGAACCTGATGTGGTGAACAGGTAGTTGTGCATGCTGAGCAGACCAGAATCATGGTCCAAGTTAACAGTCATATCACCACCAGGGACAGAGCGTAAAGCTAAACGCGCCTTCCGTGCCTTAAATTCGGTGCATGGATTTGAAGCAGGCAATAACGCCGGCGTTGCTGCTGGATTTATCGATCCTTAAGCACAACCTAAGAGAAATGGCCGGGAAGGCGCTCAGGCACGACGTGGCACTCCGGCCGCATATAAAAACGCACAAGTGCCCTGAGATTGCCCAGATGCAGTTGGATCTAGGCTCCAAAGGGATAACCGTCGCAACCCTTGTGGAAGCAAAGATGTTCGCTGAGGCAGGCATTGAAGATATCACTCACGCCTTCCCTCTTGACCCGGGAAAGATTCCTGTCGCGTTAGATCTGGCGGAGCAGACAGAACTTCGGGTAACCGTGGATGATTTGTCCGTCGCAGCGGCACTTGAAGAAGCGGCCGGTAACCGAGGCCAGACAGTGCACGCGTGGCTGAAAGTGGATTGTGGTTATCACCGCGCCGGTGTGGATTCAGAGAGTGATTATGCCATGCAGTTGTCCCGAATTATGCATGAGGCAGCCCACATCGAATTCGATGGGCTGCTAGCACATGCGGGCCATGTGTACTGGGTCCGCTCGATGGAAGAGTTGATCGGCGTGGCGAATCAAGAACGAGACACAATGATTGCATTTCGCGAGCGATTGGCCGAAGAGGGCATCGGGCCTGTATTGATCAGCATCGGTTCGACGCCAACGATGTCCATTATCGATAATCTTGAGGGGGTGGATGAAATACGACCGGGCAATTACGCATTTCACGACTGGACACAGGTTTGTCTCGGCAGCTGCGCGCTGGAGGATTGTGCAGTTACAGTACTAGCAACAGTAGTATCCCGCCAACCAGGAAGCAAACATGCGGTTATTGATGCGGGAGCGCTGACGCTTTCGCATGACCCGGGTCCCACACAAATTGACAGGGACGGCGGCCGAGGCAGGGTGCTCGAGGCTGAGAGAATGATGTCGGTCCATCCGGCGCTTCGAGTGACCGCGGTATCTCAGGAGCATGGGATTATTCAGGGCAATAAGCCGGAAGACTTGGAAGGAATGGAAGTTGGCACCACGGTTCGAATACTGCCCAATCATTCCTGCCTAGCGGCAGCCATGTTCGATGAATACCTGGTTGTGGAAGGCCAAGAAGTGGTGGACAGGTGGAGGATTCAGCGCGCGCGATCCTGATGACGCGCTTAGAACCACCACCGCGCCATGAGCGGGCAAATATGTTCATAATCCTCCCAACACCCTACGCCGGGAATGTATTTTTCACTGCCCCAAAAGCTTCTTTATGCTCCAGCCGACGGAAAATGGGGCGACACCCTTAGAAAGGATCACAGGCAAATCCATGAATACCATCCAAAACACAATTAGTAGACACATCTTCGCGCTGTTTGTGCTGGCGCTACTAGCCGTTACCGCCTGCACCAGCGATCCAGGGAGGATCACTCTACGAACGGAAAAGATGGCCGTGGAGGAATGGCGCGACCAGCGGCTTCAGAACCTGCTTCGGGATGATGGCTGGCTGACAGTGGTGGGTCTTCACTGGCTGCGCGGCGGGCAGAACACTTTTGGCAGTGATGCACGCATGGATATCGTGTTTCCGAAGGACAAGACACCGAAATTCGCAGGGCTAATTTATATCGAAGGAAAGATTACCGCCTTCGAGGCAGCGGAGGGCGTCAACATTACACATAATGGCAAAGCAGTGCAGAGAATGCGCCTAGAGACAGACGGGGGCGGCGATCCGACAATTTTACAAATGGGAAGCCTTAGTTTTTATGTTATAGAGCGGAATGGCCGGCGGGCAATCAGGCTCAAGGACAGTGAAAGCACCGCCCTTAAGGAGTTCTCGGGAATTGAGCACTTTCCAATCAGCTTAAAATGGAGAGTGCAAGCCTATTTTACCCCCAGCGATTCAGGCAACCAGATGGATATACCAACTATTCTGGGGACGACAACCAGATCGACGACCGCTGGCACACTAGAATTCGAGATGAACGGCGAGAAGCATCATCTTATTGCTTTGGGAGAGCCGGGAGAGAAGGATCTGTTTCTAATTTTCGGTGATGAGACAAATGGAAACGAAACCTATCATGGGGGGCGCTTTCTAACAGCAACGGTTGGAGATGACGGAGAAACAGCGATTATAGATTTTAACATGGCATACAATCCTCCGTGCGTATTCACGGACTATGCCACCTGCCCTTTGCCGCCGCAGGAAAACAGGCTAGCGCTGAGGATTGAGGCCGGCGAAAAGGTATATGGAGAACACCATTAAGTTGATCATTTGTGGAGATACATCGAAATGAAGACACGAAGGCTGGGAAACACAGATCTAGAATTAACGGCAATCGGATTTGGCGCCTGGGCAATTGGCGGGGGTGATTATGCCTTCGGCTGGGGCCCCCAGGATGACGGAGAATCTATCCAGGCGATCCACAAGGCACTCGATCTGGGCGTGAACTGGATTGACACGGCCCCTGTATATGGCCTGGGCCGTTCGGAGGAAGTGGTTGCACAAGCCCTCAAAGGCCTGCGGAGTGAAGTTATCGTTGCCACCAAATGCGGAATGGTGTGGACCGAGCAGCGGGAGATCTCAAGCAGCCTTAAGGCAGAAAGCGTGCGAAAGGAAGCGGAGGACAGCCTACGGCGACTTCGGACGGATTACATTGATCTTTATCAGATCCACTGGCCAAACCCAGACGAGGACATCGAAGAAGCCTGGACAGTCCTGTCGGAACTGGTAGATGAGGGGAAGGTGCGCTATGGTGCAGTCTCCAACTTCAGCGCTGAACAAATGGAGCGGATCGGCCCAATTCATCCGGTAGTATCCCTTCAGCCGCCTTACAACATGCTGCGCCGCGACATCGAGGCGGACATCCTGCCATACTGCAAGAACATGAATATCGGCGTCGTGGTGTACAGCCCTCTACAGAATGGCCTGCTTACGGGAAAGTTCACAAAAGAGAGCATCCAGAGTCTATCAGATGATGATTTCCGCAAATCAAAGAACAGGCATTTTCAAGAGCCGGAAGTGGGCATCAACTTGGCAGTAGTGGACGCGCTTCGCCCGGTGGCCGAGGACTGCGGTCTTTCATTGGCCCAACTGGCTCTGGCGTGGGTCCTGAGGCGGGAAGAGGTTACCAGCGCGATCACCGGAACCCGCAAGCCGGCACAAATAGAGGAAACAGCTGCGGCCGCGGATCACCCTCTCGATGGTGAGACGCTGCTCCGAATTGAGGATATCCTGAAGAAGCGCCAGGAGGATATAGCCGCGCCAGACTGATCCGTTCCGGGCAAGATGACGCGCAGTCGATCAGGCCCAGACAGCCAATATCCCACCCATGATCAGCATACCAACCAGGTGGTATCCCATGTCGATCAGGTAGAGGCGCAGGGACCGACTCTCGAACAGGGAGAGCACCAGGGCAGTAGTGGCGACCAAGCCCAACCAGAGCCAAAATCCAGTCCGAAGGCCGTCGCTGAGTGTTTTTGCTGCCGCATAATCGATGACGTGGGATATGACGAAAGCCATCACAAAATAGGCGACGAAGCTCAGGCCAAACGTGAGGAACATTGAGCGCTGCCGGGCGTCTTCCTGAAGCTGCTCCCCGGTTTTACCCAGAGATGACAGCCAAGGCTTCGCGAACATAACGGGTGAGTACCAGAGCGCACCAAGACCGAACATGATAATGGCGGACACGAGAATCGCCAAGTAATTGATGTGGACTTCAAGCATCTTTGTTTCTCCCTTTTACACGGTGATGGTGGTGTTTATGGACGGCCGGAGGCGCCATCCAGATATTTTTTATTCGACCTAGAAGACGAGCTCAAGCCGGACACCGCCCGGAGCGGGCAACAGGCGGATAGCAGCGCGATTCTCTGTATTACTTCCGGCCAAGTGAAAGCCCCGAACGATACCAACGCCAAGCCCGGCGCCAGCAATTACATCAGAGAGATAATGCTTGTTGTCATGGATACGGCTGATGCCTGTGTTCAGCGCCATGAGGTAGAATAGTGTGCCGGCACGATTGCCGTATAGCGTGCGTATAACCTCTGCGATACCAAAGGTGAAAGAAGTATGCCCGGAAGGGAATGATAGATTGCCCCGTCCGTTGGGTCGCTCCCGGCCGATGGATGGTTTCAGGATATAGGTGACGATTGAGACAGAAAGCAGGCTGGAGAAGGTAAAGCCGAGTCGCTGACGGGTATCCTGACCGGCATAACCGAATACACGATCAGCCAGATAGATCCCGGGGAGGATTGTAACCACCCCCAAGCCACCACCCCAGCTATCACCAAACCGGGCCATTGGCTCCGGCATGAGACCATTTTCAACAGCATAGCTCTTAATCGATTGGTCCAGAGGGAACGCGATGGCAACCCCGATGCCAGTACAGAGCCAATGGCGCCGCAGTTCCAGGGAGGCAATGGTCGTCCGAATACCGGCGATATAATCTTGCGGGTATGAAAAGTACTCCCGGGCGTGTGTGAAAGTTGCGGACAAGAGCAGGATACCGAAACATACTCGCCTAATATTCATCGCTACTATTATCCTTTGTCGTGGTGGCGCCAGCGGAAAAAGCATGAAGCCTTCTGATCACCCGGTATCATGCCGAGTCGATCGATCGGTCGCATCAAGGAGCACATTGACCTGAATAAGCATGCTCAAACCAAACCCGGCCCCCACGGGATGGTAACGCAAATCTTCGTTCATGATATTGCGCAGGAGAACTTGGCCAGATATACGGCGTTTCCAGAACCATTTCTTCATCGAGAGATCAAAGACCGTAGTGCTCTTCAACGCGGGAGAATAGACTAGATTTATCAGGTTAGTTAGGGGACAAATCTGCGAACCAGCGTCCTGGTAGGCGTAGTAGCTGGATGATGACCGATAGCTGATCATCGCCCAAACAGCGATATTATCCAAGGGCGCCCAGGTAACCCGATAACTGGCCTTGTGCTCGGGGATAGCGTTTTGGGCAGCGCTAAAGTCCTGGTCACCCCCCAAGGAAGTTTGATACATATAAGATAACCGCTGGCTTAAATCCCGCCGGGGCGATTGAGATAGTGTTATGCTAATTCCGCCAATTTTTCCATGAAGGTCGCCGAGCAAGCTGACCGGCGAAATAAAGGCACAAACCTCAGGTACATATTGATAGGCGAGGCGTTCCAAGTACAGACCGTCCAGATGGCGGTAGAAAACAGCAGCTGCCGCAGTCAGATTTTTTCCGAGAACCAGGGACCAGGCTACGTCAGCAGTTATGCGTGTGCTTTGATCCAGATTGCCGGATATGCCGTATTCAACATCGTGATCGTCATATAGGCGATAGCCCTGCCGGATCCAGTACCAAGGGGTAGTGTCTTCCTCGAGTAATCTTTGGGAGAAGGCCAGGGTGGCCGAGATGCTATTTCTGGAGCTGACCTCCCAGAGATTTGAAAGTGAAGTCTTTAGCGCGGCTCTTCCATTGCTTGTGAGGAGCATAGCTCCAAGTGAAGGCTGAAACCGGCGCGACGTAGTGGCATGTATCTCGCCGAAAAATCTGCCGATCATATAGGATGGAGAAAGCAGGTCCGGAGAGGTGTTAAAAAGATAGTGGTCTACCCCAACTCCGATGTTGCCGCCAGATGAAGATCCTTGGAATTCCCCCATCAAGGCGGCGTGGATATTCTGTAGTGAATAATCATAATCAAAATTGAGGAGGTTGGTACTTTTCCTCAGGGTATTCCGGGAGAACTGAAGGCGGTAAGAAACGTCGAGATTTCCAAAGAGGGAGGGCAGGCGTCCGTTCATTCCGAAGCGGGGCGAGAGATCAATCACGGGAATTTCCCGCCCAAGGGGATTGAAAAACACTCGATGCGCGTCCCCGAAAGAGCAGCCGGCAATCAGCTCGTGTTCACCGCGGGCAGTTACCAGACCAAACCGGCAGAGAGCAGACCAAAGGTTCAGGCCTGACCACTCATTGATGGTGCTTTTTACGCGCCGGGTCAGGGCGAAGTCGGAGAACGTGTGTGTCTGCCAGAGGAGAAAGAACCGGGCAGACCAGCTGTCCCGAGCGGCATTAATAGATAGAGATTCATCAAATCCGATCCGGTCTACGTTGGGAGTCCGATATCTGGTATACAAGTAAGGCCCCGGGTCCCCGGCTTCGTTCCCGGCAAAGTAATGCCCCTGCGCAGACAGCCCAGGGTCAGGACGGCGCGTGTGGATGTGGATCAGTCCTTTATCGGTGAATTCACCATGGTGAAGCCGAGGAGTGCTGATGATTATCACCGAGTCAATTTGGGTCAGATCAATGGGTAGCGCGTTCAAGTTGACGACATCCATGGTCTTAAGGTTCATTCGTTGGCCGTCGAGGAGAACGGTCCAGGCCTGGTCGTCAAAGGTGTTCAGGCCGTTGACAGCTGCACGCCAGGTATAGCCATCAATGGTGCTTAAATGCCAGTTGTCGGCCAGCCAAAGGAGGCCCGAGATTCGGGTGATGCCGGCGCCCCTCAGCTCAGCTGACGTGATCACCTGCCGACCCGGGAGCGCGCCCAGAACGGTACTCATGATCAAGCAGACAGGCAGCACGGCGATGGCGAACCGTGAAACCGGAGAGGTTTTCACTCCAATATGCTCCTCAACCAATCCGGCGTGGTTATCCGATAATTCAGGCCACCGGAGAAGTAGGCCAGATTTATTCGCTTCCAGGTAAATATCCTGTTGTAGCTGTACGCCAGGGCAACACTCCACCGGGGGCTGAAGCGATATTTCAGCTGGGAAGTAAGGCCGATCCCCATCTCGGTTTCATCGTTGTTGGTGCTCTCGGGATTGGTGAAGAGCATGAAATGTGCGCCAAGATTGATCGCATTCAGCCAATAGATATGTCGGGTTTGTACGAGAGGGAACCCCCAGCCGAGATAAATGAAGGAATCGGTGTAATCATAGGCGCCGGAGGATATGGCGGAGAAAGGATGGACTTGGATGCCCGCCCGTGCGAGGCCGAAATAGAAGGGCGTCTCCACCACCCCGCCGAAGGCCGGATGCGAATTCCAGTAGTGATGAATGTCCTCCCGGTTGGTATTGGCGGCGAGCTGCAGTCCAATATCCAGACTCCGGAATGGGAGCTGTGCCGGTTGAGCCGGGAGGAACGTTCCAGGCATGAACAGAGCCAAGCCGAGAACAAGTTGTGTTGGGATGATGGCATTGAATCCGCGCATAGGTAGAATTTCCTGAATCGCGCCGATCAATGCGATGTTTATCTGGGGGAAAAAGAAAAGCCCCCCTTGCGGAAGGGGGGCGACGAAACGATTCGATGCCAGAGGAAGATTACTTGATGGCAATCTTTTTCTGCTCGGGCACTTCCGGCGTGACCTTGTTCAGGGCCAGGGTCAGGATACCGTTGGTGTACTTGGCATCTACCTTGTCCTCATCCACTTCGCCGGGCAGGGAGAAGCTGCGGACGAACTTGCCATAGCGGTTCTCGGTGCAATGAACGGTCTCATTTTCGGTCACCTCGCGTTCTTCACGCTCGCCGCTGACGGTGATGACGCCATCCTGCAGCGTGATATCGATATCATTCTTGTTCATGCCAGGCAACGCGGCCTCAAAGACGATCTGGTCTTTGGTTTCGCGGATGTCAAAAGCCGGGGCCCATTGACGGCGGACGTGGTTCTGATCCCAGAGCTGGGGGCGCGACCAGGCCTGATTGAACAGGCTGTTCATGTCGTCATACAGACTTAGCACAGGGCGTCTACGATGGTATTTTACGAGTGTCATGGTTGATTCCTCCGTTAATTTCACTCTTGTGTACCTACTTAAAAAGTATTCAAGTATTCGCCTATAGTAGATGCAAAGGGTATGCCAGAATCCCACGAAGGCTGTATTGGCATCCGAAGTGAGAATTTTGGCAGCACAGAGCGCCAATTTGACAGCACTAACCTGCCATTCTGTCCCTGTGCGCGAATGCTGCGGGTGGCATAGGATCACAGGAGAGGAAAGAGCCGCGTGAAGCTGAGCCCCGCGGCGCAGAAGCGCTCGCTGGTGATCGTCTGGGTCACCATTTTCATTGATTTGATGGGCGTGACCCTGATCATTCCTTTCATCAATGATTTCGTGGCGGATCTGGGTGGTGACGAGCAATCGGTTGGGCTGTTGTTGGGGAGCTATGCTTTCATGCAGCTGCTGTTCGCGCCAGTGTGGGGGCGCATCAGTGACCGCATCGGCCGGCGACCGGTGATCATCATTGGCCTATTCACTTCGGCGGTGGGCTTTGCAATCTTCGGGATGGCGGACAAGCTGTGGCTGCTATTCGCCTCACGCATGCTAGCCGGCCTGGCCAACGCCAACATTTCCACGGCGCAGGCCTACGTGGCGGATATCACTCCGCCCAAGGAACGGGCTGGGCGCATGGGCTTGGTGGGGGCGGCCTTCAATCTGGGCTTCATCGTGGGCTTCCCCATTGGCGGGCTGCTGTCTTCAGCTTTTGGGAACCAGGCGCCGGTGCTGTTCGCAGCCGCGATCTCACTGGTGAACGGCCTGGCGGCGCTGGTGATACTGCCGGAATCGTATCCCAAGGAAGTGCGTCCACAAGCCGAGACGCGGATGTCGGTTCATCCCTGGGTAGTGGCGCGGATTACCCTGCGCAATCTGAGACGCTTCTGGAAACAACCCGATCTGACCCGTGTATTCACAACCTTCTTTATCTACTCGGTGGCGTTCAGCATCATTCATGTGACCTTCGTGGAGTACTTCCGGGATGTGATGAATCTACCGCCCTCGGCGAGGGGCTTCGTGTTTATGTTCCTGGGTGTGATTGGAGCCGTAACCCAAGGGACAGTGGTGAAATGGCTGGTGCGGCGCTGGGGCGAGGACCGGGTGATCGAGCTGGGTCTGTTCGTCGCCGGGGTAGGCCTGGCCCTGATCCCCTTCCTGCGGACGGTGGCCCTGATCTACGTGGGCACATTTCTCATCGCGTTCGGTAACAGCCTGATCATGCCCTCGGTGATGGCGGTGATCTCGGTACGCTCCCAGGAGCATGAGCAGGGAATCGCCATGGGGGTGACCCAGAGCCTGGGGAGCTTGGCGCGGATCATTGGTCCCACCTACGGCGGCTTCACCTACGCCCAGATAAACATGTACTTCCCGTTTCTCTCAGCGGGTGTGGCGGCGCTGGGGGCGCTGGGGATTTATGTGATACGGCCGAGGAGGGTGTTTGAAGAAAATCGAAAAAGGGACAATACTGCTATTTAGCTAACCCCCTCTCCTGCCTAACTTCCGCCCGTGATGGACCTCCTGAAACACATTGCAGCCCAGCCAAGTTGGGACGCGGCCGTACGGGCGGCAGTGTTGGGGGTAAAGCTGATGAAGGACCATTATCATTGGGTCGGGGTATACCTGCTGGATGAGAGTGGTGGAACACTGACGCTGGCAAAGGAGCATTATCTGGGGTTGCCGACGGAGCATACGCGGATTCCGTTGGAAAGCGGCATCTGCGGGGCCAGCGCGGCCGGGAAAGAGACGCTGGTGATCGACGACGTGAAGGGAGATTCGCGGTACATCGCCTGCAGCCTGACGGTGCAATCGGAGATCGTGGTGCCGATACTGGCAAGCGACAAGGTTATCGGCGTGCTGGATCTGGACAGCGATACCCCGGCGGCGTTCACGGAAGAAGACCGGCGTGAGTTGGAGGCGTTGGCGGCAGCGCTGGCAAGGGCGTGGGAGAAAAACAGGGGAAATGCCCCAAGTTCGTGAAACAAGACTTGAATTACGACATTGAACTGATGGACTGGAAACGCAAAATATGACCCCGAGCAAGGAACCTTTGGGACCGTCTAATTCTCTGCGGGCAGAAATCGAGCGCCTTAAGGAGGAGCGCAACGCTGTGATCCTGGCGCATTATTACCAGGATTCGGAGATTCAAGATCTGGCAGATCACTTAGGTGACAGCCTGGTACTGGCCCAGGCAGCGGCCAGCACGGCTGCCGATGTGATTGTCTTTTGCGGGGTGTTTTTCATGGCGGAGATGGCCAAGATTCTCAGCCCTGACAAAACCGTGTTGCTACCTGATCTGGAGGCGGGCTGTTCCCTGGCGGATGACTGCCCCGCGGAAGCCCTAGAAGACTTCATTGACCGGCATCCCGGCCACGCAGTGGTATCCTATATCAATTGCTCATCCGAGGTAAAAGCGCTCTCGGATATTATTTGCACCTCATCCAATGCTGAGCGAGTACTGGCCAGTATTCCGGAGGATACGCCCGTTGTGTTTGCTCCCGATCGTCATCTGGGCGGCCACCTTCAGAAGCGGACCGGGCGGAACATGAAGATCTGGCACGGCGCCTGCGAGGTTCACGAATTGTTTTCCAAAGAAGCGATAGCCAGCATGCAAGAAGAGTACCCGGAGGCATTACTCCTGGCTCATCCGGAGTGCGAGGAAGCCATTTTAGAGCGAGCGGACCATATTGGTTCCACAACCTCCATCATCAAGGCGGCGGTGAATGGCAAAGCGCAACAGTATTTGGTGGCAACCGAAGTGGGGGTCATTCACCAGATGAAGAAGCTTGCGCCAGACAAGGAGTATATCCCCATACCAACCCATACCGGGTGTGTCTGCAACATGTGCCCCCACATGCGGCTGAACACATTGGAAAAAGTACACAAAGCGCTGAGGGATCTCGAGCCGGAGATCACCATGGATGAAGAGCTGCGGCTCAAGGCTCTGAGTCCCTTGGAGCGGATGATGGCGCTGAATTAGCCGGAACGTCCGTGAGCACGCGCAAGATCTTTTATTCACAGGTTACGCTGGATTCAGACTGGATCGGCGAGCAGATTTCCCGGTTTTTAGATGAGGATCGAACCGGGGAGGACATTACCACAGAGGGGGTAATACAGCAGAAGTGCGACGCTATCGCGCGTATAGAGGCAGCCCAGAACCTGGTCTTTGCCGGGGCCCAGATCGTTCCGGCATTTTTCAAAGAGATCTGTGAAGTTGATCTGCAAATTTCGGATGGGCAACGGATCGTGTCAGGAGATCTCATCGGCACGATTACCGGTCCGGTCAAGCCCATTTTGAATCGGGAGCGGGTTATGCTAAACCTGGTGCAGCACCTGTCGGGCATCGCCACCCTGACCCGCGCATATGTGGATCAGGCCGCGCCGCACAGGGTTGCTATTCTGGATACCCGCAAGACATTACCGGGCCTGAGACGATTTGAGAAGTACGCGGTGGCGATTGGCGGGGGAACAAATCATCGATTGGACCTGTTCTCCGGCATTCTGGTCAAGGACAATCATCTTGCCGTGGCCAGAGGGGTGGCAGCGGCAGTAGATAATCTGCGCCAGAAGCACCCTGACCGCCCGATTGAAGTAGAGGTGGAAACGGAAGAACAGGCCTTGGCCGGTTTGGGGGCAGGCGCGGATGCATTGCTGTTGGACAATATGACGGCGGAGGAAGTCCGGAGCTGTGTAAAGATGATCAGAAGCCATCCCATTGGAAGGGATGTCTTTGTTGAGGCGTCGGGAGGGATTTCCCTGGAGAACGTTGGGGCGTATGCCCAGACGGGGATCGACGGCATCTCCATCGGCCGCCTGACCCACAGCGCTCCAGCCGTAGATATTCGTGTGGAACTAATGGCATAATTGACCTGATATGAGGATGTTTGCATGTGCACGCTAATGATGAGATTGAATCCCGGAGATGAGTACCCAGTGGTGATCCTGTCCAACCGGGACGAGGCCTATGACCGCCCTAGTGGAGACTGGGACTGGCGAGGAGAACAAGGGCGAATTTTCGCGCCGACAGATCTGCAGGCCGGAGGGACCTGGATAGGATTCAATGATAGAGGGGTCGCGGCAGCCCTGACAAACATTTTTCCCAGTGGGGAGAGCGGGGAATTCCGTTCGCGCGGCGCATTGGTGATGAGCATGCTGCAGCTGGACAGGGCGACGGAAACATCTAAAGCGATGGAACAGATGCTTGGCGAGGGGTCGTACAATCATTTCAATCTACTGGTGGCAGATGCCCGGTCGGCCTATCTGTATTCGTGGGCGGATGAGCAGCTGGATGCTTTTGAGCTGCTACCGGGAGTGTATCAGGTGAACAACGTGCCTTACCGGGGTTCGGATATGGCCAATCCGGGCATTGATAATGAGCAATGGCTGGCGAAAGAGAGTTGGCGGCTGACCAAGCACCCCGATGTGTGCCGTCATGGAGAAGGCTATGGCACCTGCTGCAGCCACAAGCTGCTGGTACACGGGAGCAAGCCGCGGCAATCCCGGGTGTGGCATCTGGAAGGTCATCCGTGCGAGGGGGAATACCAAGTGGTGCTGGGGGCCAAGGAGAATTCGTAACATGAGTCTGGAGGGAAAGAGAATTCTGCTGGGGGTGTGCGGTTCGATTGCGGCTTACAAGGCTTGTGAACTGGTACGAGCACTGCGGCGGGAAGGGGCCGATGTAACCGTGGCGATGACCGAGGCGTCGGCACAGTTTGTGGGAGCAACGACATTTTCTGCCCTTAGTGCCCATCCGGTGATGGTGCGCCAATTCCCGGATGATCCAGAAGCGGGGGTACCCCACGTGGATATTGCAGAGAGTTTTGATCTGTTGGTAGTGGCGCCTGTCACGGCCAATATTCTGGGCAAAGCGGCGCATGCCGTGGCTGATGACCTGCTTTCGACATTACTGAGCATCATGGACTGCCCGGTGCTGTTGGTGCCGGCGATGAATCATCGGATGTGGAACAATCCGGCCACACAGGAGGCGGTATCCAAGCTGCGGGGATGGGGACGCCGGGTAATGGAGCCTGATACCGGCGAGCTGGCAACCAGACATGTGGGCGTTGGGCGCTTTCCGGAAGTGGAACGGATCATGGGGGAAATCCGCGGCCTGCTGGAAATCCCCCAGCTATATGCAGGGAAGCGGGTGTTGATTACCGCCGGTCCAACCCGCGAGCCCTTGGACCCGGTGCGGTACATGTCGAATCGCAGCAGTGGCCGTATGGGGTATGCTTTGGCGGCAGCTGCGCGGGATATGGGTGCGGAGGTAACCCTCATCAGCGGGCCGGTCGGGCTGAGTCCGGTTGCGAACAGCCGGGTAGTGCGAACCGAAACGGCGATAGAGATGCTGGCCGCCGTTGAGCAGGAGCTGCCCGGACAGGATGTGCTGATCATGGCGGCGGCGGTAGCGGATTTTCAGCCTTCAGAACCGGCAGCGCAGAAAATGCGGCGGTCCAAGGAGCCGGCCTCGCTTAGATTGGCGCCCACGCCAGATATCCTGAAGACGGTTCGGAAGGGATTTGGTGGGACAGTAGTAGCCTTCGCGCTCCAGGAGGGTGAGGACCTGGAACCTTCCCGGAACAAGCTACGAGAGAAAGGGGCGGACTACGTGGTGGTCAACCGGTATGATGAACCGGGGGCCGGTTTCGAAACAGAGACAAACCATGTCTGGATTCTGTCGGACGCCGGGGAAGAAATGGAGATTGAATTGGGCACGAAAGATGAAATTGCCCGAAAGATTTTACGCTATCTGGCCGAGGAGTGAATCTAAACAAGTAGAATCTCATACCAAGGGCCATGGTTTTCTACAGCGGACAGCGGCAACAGCGAGAGAAGAGATGCATTGGGCGATACACGTCATCAGTTGAGTTCTCCCGCACAAGCGTTCTGTTTTTCCAGTTCGATTCAGATTTCGGGAGGTATAAGGGATTCCCTAGAACGATCAAACATGTTCACGCAATACCGTTTGTATCATAGATTGATGATTGAATGAAAATATCAGTTCTCGGAATGGGGCGCGTGGGAAAACCATTAAGCGAGGCCTTTGGTTTGCAGGGGCACGATGTGGTAACCTATGATCGTGACGCAATCACGAGCCGTCAATTTGCCGGTCTGCCGGGGGCCGAGTTGGCATTTCTTGCCTTGCCGGACAGGATTCTTTCGACCATAGCGAGGGACATTCCAGCTATGCCCAGCTATGGGTTAGTACACTGTTCCGGGCAGACCAGAAACGCTGATTTGGGTCCCCGGGTTTCAATGTTTCATCCCATGATGAGTTTTACGGTCAAAGACACTGCGGAGATATTTCATGGCTGCCCGATAGGAATTTCTTCTGCGGATGTTCGAGTAGTGGACATTTTGGTGCGGCTGGGGAAGGAGATCGGCGGCCATCCCTTTGTTCTTGAGGAGAACATGAAGGAAACCTATCACGTGGCAGGCATGTTCGCTTCGGTCTTTCCGCTGCTATTGCTATACAAGGCGTTGGATCTTCTCGAGGAAGTCGGGATAAGCAAACCGGATGCAGGTATGGTTCTAGCGCCGATTTACCGAAGAGCAGCTGACCATATCCTATCAGGAGACCAATCCGGCGCCATTACCGGACCCGTTCCACGGGAAGACATCACAACCATCAGGGCACATTTAGAGCAGCTATCGGGGGATGAAACGAGTCAAGAAATCTATCGTGCCATAACCCGATTAAGTCTTCATTATTGTACCCTGGACGAGCGTACACGAAAGACCATAGAAGAAACGATATTATGACCCTGATTAGCATTCTGAAGAGCAAGATTCACCGTGCAACCGTAACCGCTGCGAATTTGGACTATACGGGCTCCATTTCGCTTGACCCAAACCTGATGGCTGCCGCGGGACTAGTAGAATACGAGAAGGTGTTGGTGGCGGATATCACAAACGGTAACCGTCTTGAAACCTACGTGATTGCAAGTCATCGCGGAACGGGTGAGGTTTGTATGAATGGAGCTGCCGCTCACTTGGTCAAACGAGATGATCTTATTATTGTCATGTCTTTTCACTTTGTATCTACAGAAGAAGCGGTGGCATTTAGCCCTACGATCGTCAAGGTAGATGAACAGAACCAAGTTGTGGAATAAATAAGGACCTCTCATGTGTCCGAGTATTAAGATCTTTCAGGATGCGAAGCGTGACAGCCGGCCGTTAGCTCTTGTGACGGCCTATGATGCGACTCTGGCTCATCTGGCTCAGGAGGCGGGGGTAGATGCTCTTCTTGTGGGTGACTCATTGGGAATGGTGATTCAAGGTAGGGAGAACACGCTGGGTGTAACGCTTGATGAAATGGTGTATCATTCCCGATTGGTTGTGTACGGCGCTCCGGACCTGTTCATCATTGCGGACATGCCTTTCATGTCGTATCAGGCTGCGGTTGAGGACGCGCTTCGCTCAGCTGGCCGACTACTCAAGGACGGGCAGGTTCGGGCCGTAAAATTGGAAGGAGGGCGGGAAATCATCGCCCAAGTCAAAGCGTTGGTTGCTAACGGCATTCCGGTGATGGGACATGTGGGTCTGAAACCTCAGTCGATTCATCTCTATGGTGGCTACAGCAAGCGCGGCAAGGAACCGCAGGAGCGGAAAGAAATAATAGAAGGTGCCCACGCATTAGAGGCTGCGGGGTGCTTTGCTGTTGTACTTGAGAGCATTCCTTACGATCTTGCCCAGGAGCTCACCGGTTCTCTGACCATACCTACCATTGGGATCGGAGCCGGTCCATCATGCGATGGCCAGATTCAAGTTTTTCACGACCTGTTTGGTCTCCAGCCTGATTTCAAACCCAAGCATACGAAACGCTACTCGCCAATCGGCGATATGATCATTACAGGCCTCAAAGACTACGTGAGGGATGTACACCAGAGGGAATTCAAGCCCGGTTGATTGTCATCCGCACAGCTGAGGAGCTCAGGGCTTTTCGTCCACAGTTGCAGGCACCCGTAGGATTTGTGCCCACCATGGGAGACCTGCATGAAGGACACCTCTCTCTGGTTCGAAGGGCTATTCGTGAAAACTCCTCGGCCATAGCTTCCATTTATATAAATCCGATCCAGTTTGAAAAGCATGATGATTTGGCGGGTTACCCCAGGACGTGGAAGAAGGATAAGGATTTACTGGCAAACCTGGCCATCAGTGCCGTTTTCCTGCCGGAGGATGCCGTTATGTACCCGGAAGGTTTTTCCACCAAGGTAACGGCAGGCAAGCTAGCTTCCCGCTGGGAAGGTGAATACCGTCCTGGACACTTTGATGGGGTCTGTACAATTGTGGCCAAACTGCTGAGCTTGGTACAGCCGGATGTTGCCTACTTTGGTGATAAGGATTATCAGCAACTGAAGGTGATTCAGGCCATGGTCAGAGACCTGAACATCCCGGTTACGGTCAGTTCAGGAGATATTATCCGGGAACCAGACGGTCTCGCTCTGTCCAGTCGGAACCACAGGCTGCCCGATGAGGACAGGATTCGTGCGCCTCGGTTGAAAGCCGCCCTTGATCGAGTCAGAAGTGGCCTTCTGGCCGGCGGGGAAAGCCCCTCTATATTACAGTCGGAGCGCGAGGCTCTGGAATCTGATGGTTTTATAGTAGATTACCTGGCTGCAGTCGATTCCGAGAGTCTAGAACCGGTGATTTCCCTGCACGAAAGCAATGAAGTGCGATTGCTGGTAGCGGCCCGCCTGAGTTCCGTCCGCCTGATCGATAACCGGGCCTTGTAGAGAACTTTGAAAAAAAGGCTTGGCCGAAAAACTTCGCGGTACAAAGTAGGGCGAGTTTCGTCACCGAGCATAATATGTTCACCGGTGACGGCAAGAACCATGAAGCGGACGCCACCGAGGCCTACCTGGGCATGCCGCGGAACTTCAACGTGGGCCTGAGCGTGCGTTTCTAAACGTACGACTTGCATCCACCGGAAAAATGGAAGCCCTTCCCTGCGGGGGAGGGCTTCCTGCTTTTTGGGCCGGTGAAACGCCAAGGGGAAGGAGGAATAAATCTCCCCCGATGGAAAGAACTTCCCATATCGGGGGGCGCAACTTTTTTGATCTTCATCTCGAAAGCTGTTTCTGAAGGAACTGGCACGATTTGTGCGTATGAAACAGATGGAATGGCAAAGCATAAAAATGGTTGGAAAAGGGTACGGCATTTTATGTATTCCGGTGCAAAAAAAGGGACCTTAAAAGGGCTATTTCAAGCCTCTGAGGCGCTGAAAGTATTACTTCAAGGAACAGCCAAATAATGCTGAAAAACCTTGACATTCACGTGGGTGACAACTACATTTTTTAAACTTTCAGAAAAGTTGCTGGTATGGCAGTACAATCCGAATTAATATCTTGGAAATATAAATGAAGTACAGATTCTCCACATTACTGGTATTCCTATTGGCGCTGCTATTGGTGGCGGGGTGTGCCGGACGACGCGCGAAAAAGCAGGCCAAGAGGGAAGCTAGAGCGGCGGCAACGGAACAGGTTGTTGAGGGTACTACACCCGAAGAGGCGGCAGCTGTTAAGGGCGAGGGGCCCCCGACGGAAGTGGCCCCCGGCGTAGCCCCCCCATCGGTTCCTACCGGCCAGACACGTGCGGCGGCCCCCGGAACAGATGAGGCCTACGTGCTGAACGAGCTGAACTTTGAGGTCAAGAAGATGGGAGCGGAAGTGAAGCACCTGTCCACGGAACTCCGCGACCTGCAGGCCAAGAGCACCATGTGGGCTAATCCGCTGACCATTTACAACAAAGAGATCATCCTGGACAACGGGAGCACGATCTTCGGTAAGATCGTGTATCAGGATGAGAAAATCCTCAAGGTAGAGACCTTGATTGGCTATCTTATCGTGGAGCGCCCCTCGGTAGTGCGAATCGTTGAGAACATTCCCGAAGGACCGATGGAAGATGTAACGGCGCTGGAGTCCATGGACAGCCGGGTTCTGACACCGCAAGCACCAGCCACCAGGATGGTTGAGCCATCCATTGCGACCACCCAGCCAGCCCAAGCGACCGCAAGGGCGGCCAAGTCGGCCTACGCGCCGAATGTCGTGCTGGTTGGCACCATCAATGAGACGAAGGATCGCTCAGGCAATCTTAAGCTGGGCGGCGAAGTGAAGAATATTGGTGGCCGGCGAGCGGATTTCTCCAAGGTGAATTTTGTTTTCCGGAAGGATTGGAGCGGCAACACGAAGACCCTGACCACATTTGTAAAAGGCACGTTCCATACCTTTGAATCGGGTATAACCTCAGACGCGTCGGTACTTCCGGGAGCCACGGCAGGCTTCGAATTATATGTACCGAAATCGTTCGGGACCTTTATTGGCTATTCGTATACCATTGATTGGGAAGATTACCAATAGATAGCATGTATCCCAGACAGCGATCAGAGCCAACAACCCTCCCGATGCGCTGGGGCATGTTGGTTTTATTATTTGCACTGGTCTTTAGTTCAAGCCAGGCCCTGTTTGCTCAGAATCAACAGGAGGAAGGGGTATATCTACCGGACCTGGGCATCGTGATTGAACCCGAAAGTCATGATTCCTCCGTCATATCCGGCCGCGCTGCTGCCGGCGAAGAAGTGGATCTGCTGGTGGGCACGGCGCCTCCGGGAGCGGCCTTTATTGAATCGACTAAAGAGCTGCGAACGGTACTGGATAATCTGAGCGGTAAGATCAACGAACTTGAGGGCTCCCTGAACAATGATATGGATGCCGTCCGGTTGGAAAACGAACGGCTGAGATCGCTCATCAGGAAAATACAGACCGAGCGGAAGGAAGCTGAGGTAACCCAAGTAATGGCCGAGACCGAGAAGGTGGAGGAAAAACCACAAATCGAGGAAACGCCGCAGTTTCTATCCGCGAGACCAGCATATCGTGATATCCTGCGGGTCTATTCGGCGGGGCAATATGAAGACGTGCTTATGCTAAGCGCGGCATTTGATGAATCCGGGCTAGACGAAACCCGGCGGGCCCAGCTGGCTTACTGGCGGGCAGATGCCTGTTTTCGTACTGGGCAGTTCGATTCGGCCCTACAATTTCTCCAGCAGGTGCTGGCCGGGGATCATGAGTTGAAGGACGATGCGATTGTACTGCAGGGCCTGATCTATATTCGACAGGGACAGCCACGGCAAGCGCGTGTATTTTTTGATAGAATCATCCAGGATTATCCCTCCAGCACCTATTATCGACTGGCGGAATTAACGATCAAAGAACTTAATCATCTCTAGGTTTTTATATGTCCAGAGGCATCACCTTCAGAATAGCGATTATTGGAGCGGTACTGGCGGCCTCGCTTGGAAGGCCGACGTATGGCAGTGTATCCCGATTGTCCTACAGTCGTCCGGGAGCGATGATGCGGGTTCCCATGAGCACAGTGGAGCGAACGCAATATCT
Source organism: Fidelibacterota bacterium (assembly GCA_042568495.1). Classification (GTDB taxonomy): domain Bacteria; phylum Fidelibacterota; class Marinisomatia; order SCGC-AAA003-L08; family TS1B11. Next base: position 20,043 of record JBHPIW010000002.1, read on the forward strand.
CTTCAGTGCGGGATTTGTATCGGAGATCGCGAAACTTTCGAAGCCATACAGTTACGCCTCCGGCGTTTACTTCGACGCTGAAGTATCGCGGAACCTTCGGCTAGGTCTATCTTCCGTATCCGCGCTAGACACCACCCTTGAAATCGGATTCCATCTTCAGCAACGGCTATGGTCCTACGGGAATATCAGCTTCTCCATTGGACTGCAAGACATTGTTCTCAGCCAATCTGAAGGAAAGTTGAGCATGAATCCGGATTTGCTGTCCTTCATGGGTGTGATCTCAAGTGAGCAATCACTGGGTAAATATCACCTGAGTACATTTATGGGTTTTGGGACCGGAACCCTGGCGGGCGCAACAGGTGCCGATGACGACACTACCAGTGGTATTGAGATAGGAGATCCCGGGTCTGAGGACGCCACACAGTTAACCCTGGGCGTATATGCCGGATTCCTCATGAAGACCCCGGTGCTTGCCAGCCAGGGGGGACTGGACGTGATCGGAGAGTTCGATGGCCGGGGAGTGAATATAGGGTTTCGCATTCCGATTACCACAGATTACCGTATGCATCTAGGATTCGTGCATGTAGAGAATCTCCCCGACATCGTTGGCCAGGAGGATGAAGCATTAGCCAGTTCTGACGGACCAGCGGTGGTGATAGGACTGGACCTGTCGGTACCCCGGCTCGAAGCGCGCCGCGCAGCCACCCGAGCTGAGGCCGCAACAGAGGTGGCGGGTATGGGTCCCCGCATGGATCTGGAGCTGTTGGATGAAGGACTTTTAACGCGGCAGATGGATTCCACGCTACAGGCGGCGGAGTATCTGATGGCCAATCTAAGGGATTCGCTCCGCATAGCCCAATTTGAGATCGATAATGTGCACGGCCAGGTCGCGATGCTGGAACAGGAGCGGGTGGTATTATCGGATTCGGTGCGAGCCATGCAGTTGCGCATCCAGATGATGAAATCAAACGTCAATTACACTATGCGCCACCTTTCGTCCTCTCTGCAGCATTTCTATCAGGGCAACTATAGGGATGCACTGCAAGAGGTGGAGATGGCGATCCAATTAAATCCCGATCTAGCAATTGCATATGCCCGTCGGGGATCAATATATTTTAAATTAGGTGACATTCAGAGAGCTACAATCAATTGGAATTTGGCGTTAAAGCTGGATCCCGAATATGATGATGTCCGGAATATTCTCCGCGCCTTGAAGGAAAATCGCTTAAAAACAACTTCGGTAACACAACAGCAGTAGGTTCGTATGGATATAGCAACCATTCTCGGTTTGTTGGTAGGCATGGGCCTGGTGGGCGGCGCCATTGTTATGCAAGGGACAGCTCAAGGCACCAATCCGATCGTTTTTATTGAACTGCAATCATTCATGATCGTTTTCGGCGGTACTTTAGCGGCCACCGCGATCGCCTTTCCCCTGAAGGAAGTGATGCGCTTAATGACCATATTGCGGGCAGTTTTCAAGGGGAGCAAAATGGAGCTGGGTTCGCTGGTGGATGAGGTGGTCGATATGGGAGGCGTAGCCAGGAAGGGCCCCAAGGAGTTGGAAGATGCTCTCGGTAATGTCCGCAATTTCTTTCTCAGGGACGGCCTCCAAATGGTGGTAGATGGCTATTCGGTTGAGGAGATTCGTGACATCCTGGGCACCCGGGTGGAATACCGGGAGGAACGGGAGTTTGCGGAGGCGGCCCTCTTCAAGGCCATGGGCAAGTTTTCACCGGCTTTTGGTATTATCGGGACGCTGATAGGTCTGGTTTACATGTTGAAGGGCATGGGTGTTGGCGGCGGGGAAGATGTCGCCGCACAGGTTGGCGGTGGTATGGCCACGGCGCTCATCACGACGTTCTATGGCGCGTTGTTTGCCAACCTGATTTTCCTGCCCATGTCGGAGAAGTTGCTCAACCAGATCACGCACAAGAGTACCATGCAAAATATGATAACCGAGGGAATTTGCTTACTGCAGATGAAGAAGCACCCGTTAATCATTCGTGAAAAGATAAATTCATTCATCCCACCTCGAGAATGGAAGCGCGTGGAACCCGGTGGCGGCGGAGGGGGAGGAGCCTAAAGCAACACTATGGCGATCAAGAAAAAAGAAGAAGAGGGCCTACCGGAATATTTTGCGACGTTCGCAGATATGATGACCCTCCTCATGACCTTCTTTGTGCTGTTGTTTTCAATGTCGACACTTGATCCGGTAAAGATAGCCGACATGGCGGCATCCATGCAGGAGAATCTTACCGGCGAGGCTAGATCACAGCGCGTGCCCATTAAAACCCAGAGCAACATTCGTGACGAGGTCAAGGAAGCGATTGAACAGACGCAAATGCAGGAGTATGCACAGGTCACGCACAGCCCGAAGGGCACCACAATTACGATTGACAGCCGCTTCGCGTTTGATGTGGGGGAAGCAGGGCTGAAGACTGATATTTACCCATTTCTGAATTCCATTATTCCGATTATGATGGACCCAGGAAACAAATTCCCCATTGCCGTAGAAGGCCATACCGACAACCTGCCAACTGCGGGCGCGATTGCGGCACGGTATCCGACGAACTGGGAGTTGTCGGCAGCCAGAGCGTCCAGCGTGGTCAGATATTGTATCGAGCGAGGCGTGCCCGGGGGTAGACTGCGGGCGGTCGGTTTCGCGGATCGGATTCCATTCGGCACCAGTTGGGCAGATACCCGCATCGGTGTAAGCGAAGAAACAGTACGAGCGGGGAATGCCACTTCCCAGCTTCAAGAAGCAAACCGACGCGTGGAGATAACCTTTCTCGCTGTTGGCTAACCCATATAGGAGCTCCTGATGCGATTGCGTACAGCATCCATAACAACCGCCCTACTTGTTTTACTGGGGATTGTCTCCCCGGGTAGCAGTCAGGAACAGGGGTATTTATCACAGAAACTGCTACTTGAAAGCACTATTCAACAGCGTGTAACCGGCGCAGTATCCAAAATACTAGATGAGTCTCAATTTGTCGTAGATGTAAAGATTGAGATGGCTATGACGCCCACACGTCAGGTTGAGACCGTCTATCGTACACAGGATGGCCGTATGGTTGAACGCGGAGCCCAGCCTTCCGGCCGAGAGGATATCGGGGCATCAGGGACACAGACCCCCGGGGAGCGCTCCCAGCGATCGGTCACCAATCCTTTCCCCATACCCGGTTTTCCGGATGTCCCGGCTGAAGAAGGACCGATTGAGGCCATTCTTGATGAAGAACAGCCTATTGAGGACGAAGATTTTTTCATGGGTGAGGGAGACGCACCCACCGAAGCTGTAACCACGGATGAGAGGTTTGCGGAAATCACAGAGGGCTTACCCCAGATCAGGTCCATGGCCATCAACGTCATTCTGGAAGATGGCGTATCACCCCAAACCATTGAAAATGTCCGGCAAGTAGCCCTGATCGCGTCACGGTTTGATCGTGACCGGGGGGATATGCTTTCCATCACTACTGCTTCCTTCAAGGACCGACGCCCGGCGGGAGATTATGCAGGAGCGGCAGCACCCTTGACGGAGATTCAGATAGAACAGAACGCACAGCTTGAAGAAAAGCTTCGTGAGGCACAAGCGCGCAATGATGAGCTAATGAAGGAGATTCGCCAGAAGGAGATAGAGTATCTTGAGCGTTCCGAGGAAGAGCGGAAGCAAGCCCTGTCGGATCTGGCCGAGGTGCAGACTGAGCGTGCAAAGGACCTCATATTTCTCCAGCAGCAGCGAGAGGAACAGAATGCGCGCCTGCAAGATGCATTGCTGAATCAGCTGGATGAAATGCGAGAAGATCTAACATCCGGGACGCTACCCCAGGAAGAGCAGGACATTCTATCTTTGCAGACCAGATCACTAGAGGACTCGTTGAGTGCCATGAAGGTGGCATTCGAAGGGGAGCGAGAACGCCTTCAGTCCCAGATCGAAGCGGCCCTTGGCAGCCGGGAACCACCCCCATCCCAAGGAATCGGAGCAGGGATGAGCAGTACTTTACTGATCATTCTGGGTGTTATTCTTCTGGCGGCATTTATCATCGTCGCGATTCTGTTGGCCACGTCCAGGAGTAGAGCACAGGCAGTACCACCGGGAATGGTCTATCCGGGCCAAATGCCGCCGCCTTATCCGCGGATGCGCAGACCAGTTCCTCGCGAGGGACCACCGAGAGCTAAGAAGAAAACCAAGCCGAAGCCACCCCCGGAAGAGCCCCCCGCGCCCAAGACAGAGGTGGTTGAAGAGACCGCGAAAGCGGAGACAGCCGCTGAAGAGGAGGCGCCCCCGGTTGCAGCAACGAAGGAAGTAGAGCCTCCGGAACAAGCTGAAGCGGGACTGGCACCCAGCCATGCGAAAGAGGACCCGGAAGTTTTAAGATCGGAAGTTAAGTCTATTCGACAATCAGTAGTTTCGATGAGTGTTGGTCGTCCTGAATCGGCAACCAAGATCCTGAGTGACTGGCTCCAAGGAGAGCAGCCCAAAGAGCCAGCGGAGGAAGAAGAACCTACGCCACCGGATGAGATTGATGAAGCTACAGCCGGGGAGGAATCCTAAGATGGAATACAGCAGCTTATCCGGTCTCGACAAATCAGCCATTCTATTTCAGGTTCTGGGTGATGGCCTGGCGGTAACCATTTTCAAGGAATTGAGTGATACCGACCTGCGGACGGTTCGGGTCCGTGCCAGGGAACTGGGCGACATACCCTTTAAGGTAAAGAAGTCCGTCCTGGAGGAGTTCTACTTCGCTTTTCTCACGGAGAAGTTCAAGGACTCCGCCGGGGACACCCGCAAACCGTTTGCTTTCTTAGATAAGTTGTCCGAAGAGCAGGTGAGCTATCTGCTCCTTGCAGAATCTCCGGCTATTGTGGGCCTGGTTCTGGCGCAACTGAACGCCGAGCAACAGATGAAGATTTATGACCGGCTGGATCCAGATCAGCGGATTGAGGCGCTGATGCAGATGGGCGAGGCCAGCGGTATGAATCTCGAGGCGGTAGTGAGCATAGCCAGCGATCTACGTGAGCGCGCGCGCTATCTACCCAAGGCCTCCGAATTCGAGCGCGGCAGCGGTGAGAAACTGGCAGGCATGCTGGGCCGTATGCCCATGGATCAGGCAGACTTATTGGTAGAGAAAATCAGCCAGGAGAATCCGGACCTATACCGGGAAGTAAAGCGCTATTATCTCACTTTTGATGATGTCTTTAAACTTCCTGATAACGTATTGCGCGATGTCCTGACCGTCGTAGATCTTGATGATCTGGCAAAAGCGGTGAAGGGTCTAGATGACGAAACCATTGAACACGGCATCAGTGTTTTGCCGGCAAAGCGACAAGCCATGTATGAGCCCGTTGAGACAGCCCTTTCAAAGCGCGAGGTGAACGAAGCCCGGCGCAAGATAATGGATCAGGTCCGCAAGATGCAGGAAGAGGGGCAAATCAATATTGCAGACATCCTAAGCGGTGAGATGGTGGAATAAATATCATCCACGAATTATGGAACAAAGAAACGGGCCGACAAAACGGCCCGTTTTCTTTTCATTTCAGTATTGCCAACAGCGGCAGGGGCTAGTTTCTTTCCCCATGTTCAAGGGCGGCTTGGGCAGCGGCTAATCGAGCCACGGGCACCCGGAAAGGCGAACAGCTCACGTAGTCCAGACCGACCTTATGAAAGAAGTGTATGGAGTCCGGATCACCGCCGTGCTCTCCGCAGACGCCCAGCTTGAGGTTTGATTTTACACCACGCCCTTTTTCAATGGCGATGCGAACCAATTCGCCAATGCCGGTCTGATCAATGCTCTGGAATGGATCCACAGCATAGATACCTGCCTCAATATAATGTGGCAGGAAGGAACCGGAGTCATCGCGCGAAAAACCACAGCCCATCTGGGTGAGGTCATTGGTACCGAAGCTGAAGAAGTCGGCGACTTTGGCAACCTCATCGGCTGTAAGAGCGCCCCGGGGAACCTCAATCATGGTACCTATGGCGAGATGTGGAATTTCCCCGATGGTCAGCTTCACATCCTCATAGGCCTTTTCGATGATCTCCCTCTGGTTCGAGAGCTCTTTGGAGTGTCCGACCAGTGGTACCATTATCTCGGGTTGTGCATCAATGCCTTCTTTTACCAGCTCTGCGGCTGCTTCCAAGATAGCCCGGGCCTGCATTTCCGTAATTTCGGGGTAGCTTATTCCGAGGCGGCACCCTCGATGTCCCAGCATGGGATTGAATTCGTGTAAAGCCTGTACGCGAGTATGAATCTCCTCAGGTGTAACGCCCATTTCCACGGCGAGTTCTTTCTGCTGGGCTTCTTCGTGCGGTACGAACTCATGCAGCGGGGGGTCCAGCAGGCGGATGGTTACCGGAAAGCCTTCCATGGCGGTCAGAATCCCGCGGAAATCCTCTTTCTGGAAGGGGAGCAGCTGCATGATGGCGTCGCGTCGGGCTTGAGGATCCTCGGCCAAGATCATCTTGCGCACGAATTTGATCCGCTCAGGCTCGAAGAACATATGCTCGGTTCGAGTTAATCCGATGCCGGCCGCTCCCAACCGTCGCGCCTGATCCGCGTCTTCAGGCCGGTCTGCATTGGCGCGGACACCCAGGATTCGAATTTCATCACACCAACTCAAGAAGACACCCAGGTTCTCATTTTTAGCCGGATCGATAGCGATCAAGGGCAGTTCACCTTCGTAGACCAGCCCCTTGGTACCGTTCAGGGTAATGACATCTCCTTCGCGGAAGGTTTTACCGTTCGCCTTGACCTCTCCCCTGCCGAGATCGATCTCCATGTCGTGGCAGCCCACGATGCAACACTTGCCCCAGCCGCGAGCAACCAGCGCAGCGTGACTGGTCATGCCGCCACGTGAGGTAAGAATAGCCTCTGCGGCGTGCATACCATGTACATCTTCAGGGCTGGTCTCGGTGCGGACAAGAATAACCTGCTCACCTTTTTGGGCCTGTTCTTCAGCTTTATCGGGAGTCAGGACGATTTTACCGGAGGCACCACCAGGACCGGCGGGCAAGCCCTTAGCCAGTGGCTGATGCGTACGCTCTACTTCCGGATCTACCATGGGATGGAGAAGTTCGTCCAACTGCGAGGGCTTAAGGCGTTTCAGGGCCGTCGGCTTATCAATCAAACCTTCCTGACACATCTCTACAGCCATACGCAGGGCTGAAATACCATTGCGCTTACCCGCGCGGGTCTGAAGCATATACAGGATTCCGTCCTCGATGGTGAACTCCAGATCCTGCATGTCGGTGTAGTGTTCTTCAAGGTGATCACGATAGGTGATTAATTCCCGGAAGAGATCCGGGAACAGATTTTCGAGGGATGGGAGAGTATTGCCCTCATTACGGCTGGCCTCGTTCAGGGGATTGGGTGTGCGGAGGCCGGCAACCACATCTTCGCCCTGGGCGTTGGCAAGCCACTCTCCAAAGGTGGCATTCTCACCTGTTGCCGGATTGCGGGTGAAAGCGACGCCGGTAGCGGAGTTATCGCCGAGGTTGCCAAAAACCATGGCCTGAATATTGACGGCGGTTCCCCAATCATCAGGAATGCCCTCGATGCGGCGGTAGGAGATGGCGCGCTTTCCGTTCCAGGAAGCGAAGACGGCGCCAATAGCGCCCCACAGTTGTTCTTTGGGATCATCGGGGAAGTCTTTTCCCAAGACTTCCTTGATCCGTGTTTTAAAAGCAGAAGCAAGGGATTTGAGATCTTCCACAGTGAGCTGATAGTCGTACTCGTAGCCGTTCTTTTCTTTCATCCCGTCCAGGAGCTGATCCAACTGGTGGCGTATGCCTTGACCTTCGGTGGGGCTGATACCGGCAGCTTTTTCCATCACAACATCGCTATACATGGTGATCAATCTCCGGTAACAATCCCATACGAAACGCTCATTATTGGTGTGCTTCACCAAGCCGGGCAGTGTTTTTGAGGTCAGCCCGAGGTTGAGAACGGTTTCCATCATCCCCGGCATGGATATTCGGGCTCCCGACCGGGCAGAAAACAGCAGTGGGTCGTCAGTATCACCGAATTTGCGCCCCATAGTCTTTTCCGTGAACTTGATCGCCGCATCCATTTCCTTTTCGAGCGTGGAAGGATACGTTCGGTCGTGGTCGCTAAAATAGGTGCAGACTTCCGTAGAAATAGTGAAGCCGGCAGGAACCGGCAAGCCAATGCTGGCCATTTCCGCCAGATTGGCCCCTTTGCCGCCGAGGAGCTCCTTCATTTTCGCGGAACCTTCGGCCTTACCCTTACCAAACGAGTATACATACTTGATCATGAACTATATCTCCCTTCAAAAAAGTGCTTGCAAACTTACCATACATTAGGTGCCCCAGCAATGAAGGGCTTCTGTATACACAGGAAAAAACGAAATAACATATATCAAGGCAGAACCATCGAACCGTTTTATTCACTACTAGCCTTCCCATGGTTTGGCAAACTAACGTTCAAGGTCTCCAGACGTATGGTCTACTATCAATAGCAGGGGCAGCTCATGCGAAAGAAAATGAATCCATTAACTCGTACAGCGCGAATGGTTCCCGCGGGTATTGTAATCCTATGTGTGCTGGCGCTGAATACTTGTACATCCAAAGACTACCATCTAGAATTGATCGCACGTGGTGAGTTTTCCAACGCCCAGGCGATCATTGAAGACCGGCTTCGAAGCGATCCTGATCTATCTGAGGAAAAGAAAGGGGAGCTGCAATTCGAAATCGAGCGCATGGCGCGGATTCGTAAGGATTTTACCCAGACCGAAGAAGAAGTCGTTAAATATATACGTGGGATTATTCCCGATGTAAGCGATGAGCAGATCGCGAGCTGGGAGAGCACCAAAGCACTGGAGCACATGTTCATCGATGGAGAGAAGCGCTATTTCAACCGGGCCGGGCGAAACCTGTTCCGCATCGATAAAGATGCCAAGACAGCCTGGGAAGCGAAGTATCCGGAGCAGCCGCTGACATCAGGATCCGGGGCGAAGCTGGAGCTGGATCTTCATAACCGGAAGGTAATAGATCTGACAACTCAAACCGGGAAGCGCTATGCAGAGCCAGTGCGCCTGAGAATTCGGCAGTCGATCACAGTGCAGGAAGGCGAGGTATCTGCCGGTGAGACTCTTCGTTGCTGGATTCCTTTTCCCCGGGAGATTGAGGGCCGTCAACAGGACATACAGCTGCGCAATACCGAGCCCGAGAGGCATCTGGTATCAGATAATGGAGTCAACCTCCAGCGCACCATCTACTTTGAAAAAATGGTGGAGGCGAAGGCCCCCACGCGCTTTACAGTCGAGTATGACTATACGTCCTATGGCTCCTATATTCCAATTGAGGCTGAAAAGGTTATGCCGGCGGAGATCACACAGGAGCTGGCGCCATATGTATCTGAAGTACCACCGCATATTGTTTTCAAGCCGGAGCTTCGGGAATTAAATACGCAAATTATTGATGGGGAAACGAATCCATACCTAGTGGCGCGCAGGCTGTTTGAGTGGGTGGACAACAACATACCCTGGGCTTCGGCGCGGGAGTATTCAACGATTCGAAATATAAGCCGCTATGCTCACGAGAACATGCACGGAGACTGTGGAATCCAAACGTTATTATTTATCACACTATGCCGCATCAACGGAATTCCGGCGCGTTGGCAATCGGGCTGGGAATTTCAGCCGCCGGATGACAGCATGCATGATTGGGGAGAGATCTACTTTGAGCCATACGGCTGGGCACCCATGGATGTCACCTATGGACTGCGGAAGTCGGAGGATGAAGAGTTGAAATGGTTTTACCTCCACGGCATGGACAGCTACCGGCTGATTTTCAACGATGCCTTTTCTCAGCTATTTTATCCGAAAAAAGAACATCCCCGTTCCGAGACGGTGGACTCTCAACGGGGAGAAGTGGAATGGCGCGGTGGTAACCTGTACTTTGATCAGTGGAAATGGGGATTCTCGTGGGAGGTGTTGGATCAATAATCCAGGCCGGCTGGACGATGACCCCAACCAACGACAAAGCGATATATGAAGAGGCTGCATTATGAAGCATTACTATAATAAAGAAAAGATATCAGTACGATCCCGATTCACGGTCATGCTGATGACGTTTGCATGTATACCAATAATGGTCTCAGCACAGGCTGCGAGACCACAGATCAAGGCGCTAATAGATGCCGTTGGGCAAATAAAGCAGCAGTATGCTCCCGACACGCGTGTGGAAGTTTTCCAGATTGAGGTCAAGGACAAAGGAAGCCAGTTCGTGATAACGGGGGAGTTGGCCGACAGGGCAATAAAGACGGCACTTTTTGAGGCGCTTTCCGCCGAAGCAGGAGGCGGAGAGCTGGCGGACAGCGTGAAAATACTTCCAGATGAGCAACTGCTGCCGGAAGCATTTGGCATTGTGAAGATCAGTGTGGCCAATCTGCGCAGACAGCCAACGATGAAGACAGAATTAATAAGCCAGACACTCTTGGGTACCGTTGTGAAGATCCTGAAAGAGGAGGATGGATTTTACTATATACAGAATTGGGATCACTATCTGGGCTGGATCAGTAGATCATCCGTGATCCGGGTAGATTCCGAGACAGCCGAGAATTGGAGGAAGGGTCCTCGGGTAATCGCAACAGCGGTATACGGGGTTGTGAGAAAAGAGCGCAAAGAGGATGCCGAAATTCTCGTGGATCTTGTTCCCGGCGTAGTGCTACAAAAGGTTAGCCAAAAGGGGAATTGGACCAGAGTCAGGCTGCCGGATAATCGCGAAGGCTACGTGAAGACAGATGTGGTCATGGATGAGTCGGGGCTCCAGGGCGTGCAGGCGACAGGAGACCGGCTGGTTTCAGTGGCCCGGGAATATCTGGGGATCCCCTATCTCTGGGGCGGAACATCATGTAAGGCATTTGACTGCTCAGGATTCATTCAGACGGTGTATCGCATGAACAACCGGGAGCTTCCCAGAGACGCGAACCAAATGGTGAAGGCAGGAGAGCCGGTTGAATTCGGCGAGGACTATGAGAACCTACGAAGAGGGGATCTGCTATTTTTCGGTCCTTCTCCTGACAGGATCACCCACGTCGCGCTTTATATGGGGAAGAAGCTGTTCATCCATTCTTCGGGATGGGTCCATATCAACAGTCTTGATCGGGAGCATCCTTTGTACAATGAATACCGTTACAGTACCATCCGCACTGCACGGCGTCACCTTTCGGACTGAAAAAAGCAGGTTATGCCATGATCAAAGGACTGTCACTTACCTACGAACCCATTCGGCTGAATCTGAAGCACGCCTGGACGATTGCCCGAGGATCAAGCGAATATAAAGACAACATTGTAGTACGGGTCGAGAGGGACGGCATTACCGGGTACGGCGAGGTAGCGCCGAATGTCCGATATGGGGAATCTCCGGAATCCACTATGGAGGTGTTGGAGAGTGCGATTCCTTTATTCGCACAGTGGGATCCATGGCAGTTCGTCGACTTGGGTTATGCTATCCAGGATCTGGATTCCGCGCAGACAGCAGCCAAGGCCGCGCTGGATATCGCGCTTATGGATTGGGTCACCAAGTCGCTGGGGGTGCCAATGTACCGTTACCTGGGATTGGACAAAGCGAAAGCCCCGATGACCAGCTTTTCCATCGGAATTGATACGCCTGAGATCATCAAGCAGAAGGTACGGGAAGCTGAGAAATACCCACTGCTGAAGGTCAAGTTAGGCGGTGATCGGGACGAAGAGATTATCAGCACCATCCGCTCGGTTACCGACAAGCCGCTCTTTGTGGATGCCAACGAGGGGTGGAAGGACAAGCAGGAAGCGCTGGAGAAGGTTCAGTGGCTGGAGCCCCAGGGAGTCCAGATTATTGAGCAACCCATGCCTGCTGATATGCTGGATGAAACCGGCTGGTTGCGCGAGAAGAGCAAGTTGCCTATCATCGCGGATGAGAGCGTCAAGACCGGTCGTGATATCCCCCTGCTAGCAAGAGCATTCGACGGAATCAACATCAAGCTAATGAAGGCCGGGGGTCTCCAGGAAGCGCTCCGAATGATCGGCCAGGCCCGCGCTATGGGTCTAAAGGTGATGTTGGGCTGCATGGTGGAGACGTCCATTGCCATTTCCGCGGCCGCCAGCATTTCTCCCCTGGTTGACTATGCCGATCTGGACGGCAATCTATTAATTACCAACGATCCCTACCAAGGCGTGGAAGTTCACGATGGCCGGCTAATGTTGAATGACCGGCCGGGCATTGGGGCTGTTCCTCGAGTGTAATCAAATACCTGGCAGGCTGCGATTCTAAATGAGGAGACCATCAGATATCGCCGCCAAACAGGACGGGAGGTTGTATGGATAACAAGGCCATTTTGATCCTCGGCGGATATGGATCGGCCGGACTACATATTGCCAAGCTGCTACTGGAAAACACCGATGTTCGTTTGACGCTGGCTGGCCGGAGCCAATCGAAAGCGGTAGAGGTTTCAGCCGAGTTAAACACGCAGTACGATGGGATCCGGGTGGCGGGCATCCAGGTTGATGCCTCCAAAGAGGAAGATTTAAAACGGGCGTTGGTCGGGATCGACCTGCTGGTAGTGGCTTCCAGCACCGCACAGTATGCTCACCAGGTGGCTTCGGCAGCTCTTGCAGCCGGAGTGGATTACCTGGATATTCAATATTCCACGGACAAACTCCGTGCACTACAAGCGATAGCTACCACAATAGAAGAGCAAGAACGCTGCTTTATCACGGACGGTGGTTTTCACCCCGGTTTGCCAGCAGCACTGGTGCGCTATGCGGGAGAGAAGATCAGGAATCTGGAGCGGGCGGTGGTGGGGGCCGTACTCAAAGTTGATTGGGGAGCCTATTCGGTTGGGGACAGCGCCGCGGAAGAGTTCGTGTCCGAATTTAAGAACTACCAGCCATTGGTCTATCGCAATGGCGAATGGCGGAAAGCGAACATGTGGCGGATCCGTGATTTTCTACGGATGAATTACGGCGAGCCCTTTGGGAAAGCATACGCGGCACCCATGATGTTGGAAGAGATGCGCGCCCTGCCCGAGATGCTGCCATCACTTAAGGAGACCGGATTCTATGTTGCAGGCTTCAACTGGTTCGCGGATTGGTTTCTGTTTCCCATGAGTATTGCAGCTGCGCGCCTGGGGCCGGGTGCAATAACACGACGTGCCGGACGTACTCTTTTCTGGGGCTTGGACAGGTTTTCCAAACCGCCATATGGAATTGTTCTGCAGATGAAGGCGGGTGGCAAGCAGGGGGACGTGTGGCGACACATGGTGATCCGCGTCTCGCATGAGGACGGCTACTTCCTGACGGCGGCACCCACGGTGGCGTGTATCATGCAGTACCTGGAGGGTAAAGCCGCCACTCCCGGACTCCATTTCATGGCACACATCATGGAGCCCGAACAGATGCTGCGAGACATTGAAAAAATGGGCGTGAAGGTAACTGTCGAGTATGAGTAATAGGCTTCCGGACATTGGAGAAAAGGAGGGGCGAATAACATGAGATGCCCAGCATTTGGTAAGCGTATACTTCCGATTTTATTATTTTTCCTACTGTTTATCCCGGGATGTAAGGAGCAGGCAACTCAACCAAATGGCGAAATCCAACGGCAATTGGTTATTCTGTATACGAATGATGAACACGGCTGGATGGAAGCGACGGCGAGCACTGACGGGGCAGCCGGTCTGATGGGATTGTGGAGGGAGGAGGAGGGCTATACGGATGACGGTCCGTTCCTGGTTCTCAGCGGCGGAGATATGTGGACCGGCCCGGCGATTTCAACCTGGTTTCAAGGCGAATCCATGGTAGAGGTGATGAATGCCATGGAATATGACGCTGCGGCGATCGGCAATCACGAGTTCGACTTCCAAGTGGCCGGACTTTATGACCGACTCGAGCAGGCGGAATTTCCATTCCTCTCGGCCAATATACGGGAGAAGGCAACGGGTAATATCCCTGATTTCGCTCAACCGTATATCATTGAAGAAATCAATGGCATACAGGTGGGCCTGATCGGATTGACGACAATCAGCGCACCAACGAGTACATTTCCCGATTACGTCAAGGACTACGATTTCATTGCGTATGATGAAGCCCTTTCTGAGGTAACGCCACAGATACAATCGGCGGGAGCGGAGCTGATCATGGTGGTGGGCCATATCACGCAATATGAAATGCGTGCTTTGGCATCAACAGCGGCGAGTCTGGGTATTGCGATTGTTGGCGGAGGCCATGACCACCGGCGGGTGGCTGAAATGCAGGACGGTGTAGCGCTCATTGAAGGGGGGGGTGAGATGAAGAGCTATGCCAAGGTTGAACTTGCTTTCGACACCGAGGCGGATACGATGATCTCCCTGGCCGTCAGCAACCACGACAATGTCGGGGGGACACCCGATGCGGAAGTTGGGGGTATAGTGTCGTACTGGGCAGCGCAGGAGGATGCAGCACTTTCGGAGGTAATTGGTTACCTGTCCGCTACGATATTCAGTTACTCGCCGGCCATGCATAATATGGTAACCGATGCCTGGCTGGCAGCTTTTCCGCAAGCGGCCATCTCGGCCACGAATCGGGGCGGATTCCGAGCCGATATTACTGCGGGGGATATTACCCTTGGCACGATTGTAGGCGTGCTTCCCTTTGAGAACAGTGTCGTGGAATTGGAAATAACAGGAAGTGAGCTGATCAGTTATATCCAAAATGAGAATCCGGTCGTAGGCGGTATGACTACCATGGGGGGCTACTTCCATACCGACGGTACGCCGATATCCAACGACTCCACCTATAGCGTACTGGTGACCGATTACATGTGGTCGGCTTCCAGCAGTCTTCCGGTTTACGATCCCGAACCCTATCCCACAAATGCGAATTGGCGAGACCCGGTGATCGACTGGATACGCGCGCAAAACACCACCGCTGCGGATCCGCTGGATAATTACCTGGATACAACGGTCCGGCAGTAATACCGCCCATGGCTCTACCCGTACATCTGGAAGACATTCAATCTGCGGCGGCACGGATCCAGCCGTACGTTCACCATACTCCCGTACTGACCTGCTCCAGTATGGACCAGATGGCGGGAGCGCAGTTGTTTTTCAAGTGTGAGAACCTGCAGAAAGCCGGGGCTTTCAAATTTCGCGGGGCCAGTAATGCCGTCTTTTCCTTGTCCGAAGAAGAGGCCAGGAACGGTGTCGCTACGCACTCCTCGGGGAATCACGGGGCGGCCTTGTCACTGGCGGCGAGACTGCGCGGCATTCCTGCGCATATCGTGATGCCGAGCACCGCACCGAGAATCAAGCAAGCTGCCGTGAAAGGTTACGGTGGTATCATTACAACCTGTGAGCCCACGCTGGCTTCCCGGGAGTCCACCCTGGAAGAGGTGGTAGAACGGACGGGAGCCACCTTTATCCACCCTTACAATAATCCACGTGTAATCGCGGGGCAGGGCACGTGCGCGGTGGAGTTTCTGGAACAGATCCCAGACCTGGATATCGTTATCGCGCCGGTAGGCGGAGGGGGTTTGTTAAGCGGGACGGCTGTCTCAATATCCGAATTATCACCAGGGACAAAGGTGGTTGGCGCAGAGCCGGCCAATGCAGACGATGCGTATCGATCATTGAAAGCCGGCAGGATTATTCCTTCCAAGGATCCACAGACCGTAGCTGACGGCCTGCGTACATCGCTGGGTGAATTGACATTCGCAGTGATAAGCAAGAGAGTTGAGCGGATTGTCACAGTGAGTGAAGAGGCGATAATCAGTGCAATGCGTCATGTATGGGAGCGCATGAAGATCATCATCGAGCCCTCTTCGGCAGTAGCAGTAGCCGTGGCTCTGGAAGAGGAACTGGAGGCGAGCAACAAGCGGGTGGGGATTATCATCAGCGGCGGGAACGTGGATCTGGACCGGCTGCCATGGTAAGGCGGGGTGATACAGACAGCACGAAGAAAAATCCTTGATGTTGAGGCTTCGTTCCTTGCCCCCCGCCTTCGCCCACCCCTACCTTCATCCCGCTTTTCGAGGAGATTTTTATGCAAATTGAACGGATCAATAAAGGACAGTGGGGCAAGGTGCGGGCTTTCTTTGACCTGCGCACCACGGAAGGATTGGTGATCAAGGGCTTCAAGATTGTGGAAGGGACCAGCGGTCCCTTTGTAGGCATGCCCAGCCAGAAGGGTAGTGACGACCAGTACTATGACAC
Source organism: Fidelibacterota bacterium (assembly GCA_042568495.1). Lineage (GTDB taxonomy): Bacteria > Fidelibacterota > Marinisomatia > SCGC-AAA003-L08 > TS1B11. Next base: position 36,227 of record JBHPIW010000002.1, read on the forward strand.
AGTTATGGCTGACACCGAGGTAAAGCAGGAGATCACGCGGCTGGCAATGGAGGCTTACGGGGGCGACATTGTTCAGGGGGGGACACGAGCCTATGATGAGCCACCACCATTCGGTGATGACGATATTCCCTTCTAGCTGATTATTCTTTCATGACAGCCAAGCCCAGATACCCCAAGTAGAGAGAGCATTGGCAGAACACTACGGTATCCTTTCTATCCTGCCCCCGGTAGTGGCCCTTGGTTTGGCCCTCTGGAAAAAGCAGATCTATCCGGCATTGCTGCTGGGAATCTGGATTGGCTGGTGGGTGCTCAAGGGCTGGAATCCCCTGACGGCGACTACCGCTACTGTGGCTTCGATCGTATCGGTTTTCACGGACAGCGCCAATGCGCGTATATTGATATATAGCCTGATGGTGGGGAGTGTCCTTACCCTCATCAGTGCCACGGGGGGTGTAGATGGTTTTGTCCAATGGGTGGGTGACCGTCGCTGGGTGACCAATCGCCGCCAAGCGCAGCTGGTACCCTTTTTCCTGGGAATCCTTATCACCGTAGAAAGTTCTATCACGTCCCTGGTAGCCGGTACGGTTGGGCGTCCCCTCACGGATCGCTACAAAGTAAGCCGGGAGAAATTGGCCTACATCTGCGATTCCACGTCAGCGCCAATCTGTATGTTGGTGCCATTTAACGGTTGGGGTGCCCTAGTGATCGGCCTGCTGGCTGTGCAGGGAGTAGCCAGTCCGGTAGCGGTGTTGCTTTCGAGTATACTCTGGAACTTCTATGCCATGGTAGCAATCGTGGTGGTATTAACCACCATCCTCGGTAAATGGGAGCTAGGTCCCATGCGGCGAGCAGAGAAGCGAGCCCAAGAAGAGGGCAAGTTGCTGGCGGATGGTGCTCATCCGATGGTGGGCGAGGATGTTCTGAGTGTTGGCACGCTACCCGGCCTACGGCCCCGACCCATGAACCTGGTTCTGCCGGTGCTAACCATGGTGGCGGCCATTGTGGGTAGTCTCATACTGACGGGTCGAGCTGCGACTCCAGCGGGGAGCAGTTTGTGGGAAATTATCCAAGCAAGCTCCGGTTCCACAGCGGTGCTGTGGGCGGTTCTTGCCAGCCTGGGTGTGCTGGCAATTCTGAACATCCGGCCTGGCGCAAGTCGACATCCCGAACGGAAAGGAATGTCAGGCCAGAGCTTCATTGATATGGTATTCAAGGGCATGGGAGGGATGATTCCGGTGGTTGCACTGCTGGTGTTGGCCTTTTCGTTAGGAAGCACAGTTCGGGAGCTGGGCACCGGGGCCTATGTTGCCGGCGTGATCAGCGGAGTAGCCGGAAGCAAGCTGGCCGTAGTGGGTTTGTTCCTGCTGGCGTGCATCATGGCCTTCGCAACCGGAACCTCCTGGGGCACGTTCGCCTTAATGGTTCCCATTGCAGTACCCCTGGCGATAGCGATGGACGGTTCACTTCCTATGTATCTTGCCGCCGTTCTGGGTGGCGGTGTCTTCGGCGATCACTGTTCTCCTATATCCGATACTACCATTATATCTTCCATGGCCGCCGCTTCCGACCATATCGATCATGTGCGAACGCAGATCCCGTATGCCCTGATCGGTGCCGGCATCACATCGATGCTATATTTTATTGTGGCCTGAGTTCTCAGGTCTGACCTCCGAGCTTTTCATATTTCCCCTTAAAGTCTATCCGAGACTTGAAATTTAGACCTACAGGTCCGAAATTCAGGGTGCTACTTCAATATGATTTTAATCAAAGTGATTATCATACACACATTTGCTTTTCCGCACCCTGACACACAGGAGGGTTAGATGTATAAGATTAAGGAAGGCATGTTTTCCTGGATCTTGCACAAGATCACCGGGATAGCTCTGGTCGCTTTTCTTTTATTTCACATCTGGAGTATGTCCAAGATGTCAAAGGGACCCGAAGCTTTCAATGCCGTAATCGAGACCTATAAGAGCCCCTTATTCAGGGCGGGCGAGGTTCTGCTGCTGGGCGGGGTGCTGTTTCACGGGATTAACGGCATGCGATTGATCCTGGGAGAGTTCACGGCCTGGGCCATGAAGCACAACAAGCTGTTGGCATATATAGTATATGCGCTGGCCGGGGCGTTGTTTATTATTGGTGGATATCTCATGTGGAGGGCAGAAGGATGAGTAGTCGTGGATCCAGTGCCTGGTTGCTCCAGCGTGTTACGGGTGCTCTCCTGTTTGTCACCTTGGGCACCCATTTCTACCTATACCATTATTTCATGGGCCCCGGTATGTGGGGCTTTGACAGCATCGGTTTCGGGGCTACGGACCTGGCTACACTCAAGGCCTTGATGGCCAGTAGCCCGGAAATGGCAAAATACTACAAGCTAGCCCACTTGTTTGCCGCTCCCCTGTGGAAGGTATTTGATGTGGCCTTTATTTCCCTGGCTGCCTACCACGGATTTTACGGCATCAAGGCCATCATCGATGACTGGGTCACACACGATACTTGGCGGTCCATTTCCAACTGGATTGTCTATATCATCGGATTCATCTTGTGGGTGATGGGAACAGTGGCGGTAATCAGTTTTAATCCTAAGCTATTTTAAGGGACAACCATGGTACACAAGTTTGATGCGATCGTGGTAGGCGCTGGTGGAGCAGGCCTGCGCTGCGCCCTGGAGCTCAGCCAGCACAATTATGATGTCGCGGTACTTTCCAAACTCTACCCGGTTCGGAGCCATACGGGAGCCGCCCAAGGCGGTGTTGGTGCAGCACTGGGCAACGAGGAGCCGGACAGTCCAGAGTGGCATTTCTTCGACACGGTAAAGGGTTCGGATTACCTGGGTGATCAGGACGCCATCGAGATCATGTGTGAAGATGCGGTGGAGACAATCCTGGAGCTGGAGCATTTTGGATTGCCGTTCAGCCGCACACCGGAAGGGAAGATCGCACAGCGGCCCTTTGGCGGACATACAAAAAACTTCGGGGAAGGACCGGTAAAGCGCGCCTGCTATGCCGCAGACCGGACGGGGCATATGATCCTGCACACATTGTTCGAACAGTGTGTGAAGAACCAGGTACGGTTTTTCGATGAGTTCTATGTCCTTGACCTGATCATGGATGGCGACACCTGCCAGGGTGTGGTAGCATTTGACCTCGCCAAGGGTGAGATCCACGTGTTCCAGGCCAAGGCGACGATGCTGGCCACCGGTGGTCACGGCCGCGCCTTCTCGGTAACCTCCAATGCCCATACCTATACCGGCGACGGAATGTCCATCTGCTTCCGTCGAGGGATTCCCATGGAAGACATGGAATTTGTCCAGTTCCACCCCACCGGGATGCGGAAGCTGGGAATCCTGATCTCCGAGGCTGCCCGAGGCGAGGGCGGTATACTACGCAATCGGGAGGATATGGCAAATATCGGTTCCGGCAAAGATGGTTTCATGGCTCCCCTTGCCCCCAGCGTTAAGGATCTTGCGCCGCGCGATGTGATTGCCCGAGCGATGTATAATGAGATCAAGGAAGGCCGGGGCATTGAGGGTAGCGGCGATACCGGGTCCGACTATCTATTGCTGGACCTGGTCCACCTAGGCGCCGAGATCCTCAACGAGCGGCTGCCGGATATCTCTCATTTCGCCCGCACCTACCTGGCCGTGGAGCCCATCAAGGAACCCATCCCAGTGCAGCCCACTACCCATTATGCCATGGGCGGCATTCCTACCGACGTAGATGGCCGGGTCCTGTGGGATGCGAAGAACAAGGTGGTGAATGGTCTTTATGCCTCCGGCGAAGTGGCGTGCGTATCGGTACATGGCGCTAACCGGCTGGGAACAAATTCCCTGCTGGATATCGTTGTATTCGGACGGCGGGGCGGCAAAGATATGGTGCGCTACCTGCAGGGCACGGACTTCGGCCGGATTACGGGCGAGCCGGAGGAGTTTATCCAAGGAGAGATTGATCGCCTGAAAAATGGTGGCGGCAAGGAGAAGGTTCTGAATATCCGCCAAGAGATGCAGAACATCATGATGGTGAACAGCGGGGTTTTCCGGACAAAAGAGAACCTGGAAAAAGCCAGGGATACGATTCTTGATCTACTCCAGCGCTATCAGCAGGTGGGGATCGAGGACAAGAGTGAGTATTTCAACACGGAGCTGGTGGAAGCCATCGAGTTGGGATTCCTGCTGGACTGCGCTTGGACCGTAGCTGAGAGCGCCTTGCACCGCACCGAGAGCAGGGGTGCTCATTCCAGAGAGGACTTTCCCGAGCGGGATGACGAGAACTGGCTGAAACACACCTTCATTCACCATGTGAAGGACGGAAAAGTAAAGTTCAGCTACAAGCCAGTAACCATTACCAAATTCCAACCGAAGCCGAGGGTGTATTAACATGCAAGTGACCGTTGAAATCTTCCGCTACGACCCGGATACGGATGAATCTCGTTTCGATACGTTTGTAAGGGAGGTTGATCCCAAGGACCGGGTTCTCGATGTCATGATGGCCATCAAGGATGACGAAGATGGCACCATTGCGTTCCGCAAGTCCTGTGCCCACGGCGTGTGTGGTTCGGATGCCATGGAGATCAACGGCATCAACCGCTTAGCATGCCAGGTTCTGGTACAGGACCTGAAGGGCAAGCGGATTCGCATCAAGCCGATACGAGGTCTGAAAATCCTCCGGGACCTGATTGTGGATATGGAACCGTTCTTTGCGGGCCTGGAGAGCGTAAAACCTTACCTCATCCCGAAGGAGCCAGCCCCGGCAGCAGAACGCTATCAGTCGGTCAAGGACCGGGCAATATTCGATGATACCACCAAGTGCATCATGTGCGGATCCTGCACCACCAGCTGTCCATCATTCTGGACCAATGGGAAATATGTCGGTCCGGCTGCCTTTGTGAAGGCGCATCGTTTTATTTTCGATTCGCGCGATGGCGGCAATGAGCAGCGGCTGGACAAGTTGGACGACAAGGATGGACTGTGGCGCTGCCATTCCATCTACAACTGCACCGACGCCTGTCCGCGGGAAATCCAGATCACCAAAGCCATTGGTGACCTGAAACGCTATACGGTGATGCACCGGTAAGCACTTGTTGAGCCGACCGATCCGTAGAGATCCGGCCGGTTCGTCTTCAATCAGATATCTTCTAATATCCAAAGAACAGGGGGAGATGTAACTTCCCCCTGTGTTCTATCAGAATGTAATTACTGAACCAGGCTTGAGGTAATATTGCTCCGCCGTTTCCTAGAAAGTTCCGTTCTGTTCATTCATGTGATCCGGTGGTTTTTCTTCGCCGTCGTGGTCGGCCTGTTGGTGGGTGTCTCTACGGCGTACTTTCTTAAAGCATTGGACGGTTCGATTGCCTTTACAGCCCAATGGAAGTGGACATTTCTGTTCCTGCCGGCGGCCTTTGTCCTGAGTACTTTCCTGGTCAAGCGGTTTGCCCCGGCGGCGGAGGGGCACGGAACCGAGAAAGTCATCGAGGCCTATCATCGGAATTCCGGCTTTATTCGCTTCGCGGTGGTTCCGGTGAAAGCCCTGGCCACAATCGTTACGATTGCCGTGGGTGGTTCGGCCGGAAAGGAGGGACCCTCAGCACAGATTGGGGCCGGGTTAGCATCCAAATTGGCCGATCTGCTTAGATTCCGGACGGAGGATCGCAAGAAACTGGTGGTTTGCGGGATCAGTGCCGGTTTTGCAGTGGTTTTTGGGACCCCGATTGCGGGAGCCATTTTCGGGGTAGAAGCGCTCTTCGTGGGGGCTATCGTATATGACGTATTGTTTCCATCATTCGTTGCCGGTATCGTGGCTTTTGGTACCGCCCGGTGGGTAGGGCTGATGCACGCACAGCAATTTCAGCATTTCACCGTTGCGACAGATCCGGTTCTGATGGTGCAAGTCCTTTTCGCGGGTGTCTTTTTTGGCCTCCTGGCCCTGACCCTCATCGAGTCAATGAGACTGGCACACAAGATGGCCAAGCGGATGAATTTACCGCCGGTGCTTGTCGCAATGGCCGGTGGTGGAATCCTGGTGGCCCTGACATTGGTAGTGGGGCGCGACTATCTCGGTCTTGGATTGACACAAACGGTTGAGGTGATCCAGGGGGGGGGCAGCGCCGCTGTTCGCGCCCTTTGCCAAGATGGTATTCACCAGCATTACACTAAGTTTCGGTGGGAGTGGCGGTACACTTAGTCCCGTATTTTATATTGGAGCAACCGGAGGGCACCTATTTGCCGCCATTTTTCATCTTGATACTTCCTTTTTTGCAGCCATTGGCATGCTGGCTTTACTGGCTGGCGCAGCCAATACACCAATTTCAGCCAGCATTATGGCGGTTGAGCTTTTTGGGCCGTCCATCGTGCCCTATGCAGCTTTAGCTTCCATAGTAAGCTTCCTGATGACCGGGCATCGCAGTATCTACCCGAGCCAGGTGTTATCGATGATCAAAGCCCCGGTAATACGGACTACCACGGGAAAGGAATTGCAAGAAATGGAACAGCGGGTGCAATTTCAAACCGATGAAGCGGATGAGCTTTCGACGCTGCTGGTGAAGGGGAGCACCGCTGCTATTCGTCGCATTCGCAAGATTGTCCGGCGGAGTCGTTTGCCGGCAAAAGTTGAGGATAAAAAGGAATAATATCCGCCCATGCAGTGCGATCGAAGAATTAGGCGATCAGCGGTTTTTCCCTTGCATTTTCTCTGAGTGACAAGGAACTTTTTTCAATGAACCAACACCTATTGAAATTTTCTGTTATGAGATCCTCATCCAAGATTTTTACAATATTCATCCTGCTATTCTTATTTGTGGGTTGTGGCGAGAAGCCGGAACGTCATCTTGACCTGGGGCTTTGGTATTATCAGAAAGGTTTGGTGGATGATGCCGTCCTGGAGTTCAAGGAAGTGATCCGTCTGCTCCCGGCAGACTCCCGGCGTATGACCAGCCGCGAACTCGATATTGTCGCTCAAGCGCACTACAATCTGGCGATAGCCTATTCAAAGAAGCAGTGGTACGAGCTCGCACTTGCAGAAGCTGGTCGAGCCTTTGATCTGCGCCCAACCCCCGAGAATTATCGTCTTCAGGAGCTGGTACGAAGACGCAAGGATCTTGAGCCGCTCCGACCTGATTCTGCCGTTCGACCAGGCTGATATCCCGTGATAATTCTGGATTCGGTCTGGAAGTCTATTCCCAGCCAATCTGACGCATACGTTCTCAGAGACTGTTCCTACACGTTCGATGTCGAACGGATTTATGCGATTCAAGGTGTGTCCGGCGTGGGCAAGACAACCCTATTGCGCCTGATAAACAATCTTGCATCGGTTGACAAGGGTCAAATACTCCTGGGGGGACAGGACATTTCCAAGCTGCATCCATCCGAAGTTCGCCAGCGGATCAGCCTGCTTTCGCAAACACCAGCGTTCGTGGGAGAAACCGTGGATAGCAACATGCAATTCGCACAACGATTTGCCCGCCGGGGGGAGGCGGACTTCAAAGAATTGCTGACACAGGTCCATCTGGATGCCTCACTTCTCGATCGTCAGGTTACAGATCTGAGTGTTGGCGAACAGCAGAGGGTGTGTCTGGCACGTACCCTTGTGACACAACCGGAAGTTCTACTTTTGGATGAGCCGACCTCCGCGCTTGACGATGCCACCGCAGAGAGGATCCTGAGCTTGGTGCGCGAAATAAGCATGGCTGAGAAGCTGCTCACAATTTTCGTAACGCATCGGCGATCACATGCTCGAAAGCTTGGCCAGGTTTTACTGGAACTCCGGGATCTCACATTGAAGGAGGTTGCCTGATGGCCGTTTTTCACCTCAGTTTCACTGACGTTGCGCTATCCCTCATTCTCATGGCAATTGCGATTGCATTATCTCGATGGGAAAGACTGGGGCTGGAGAAGAACCTAGCCATTGGCACGGTCAGGGCATTTATTCAGTTGACATTGATTGGGTTCGCGTTGAAGATCCTGTTTCAGATTAACTCGCCCTGGTTGCTGCTGTTGGTACTGCCGGTAATGTTGACCGTGGCAAGCATTGAGAGTGTTCGGCGTCAGCAAGTACGGGTGCCGCATTTCTTCTGGATCACATTTTTCGCGTTGACACTGGCACTAATTGTCAGTCTGGGAGTGGTCGTGAATCTGGTTATCCGCCCGGAGCCATGGTATAACCTGGTGATAATTATCCCCCTGAGCGGCATGGTACTCGGAAATGGCCTGAACATTGTTTCCTTAGCTGCCAACCGCTTCGTTAGTGAGCTGCAGCTGCGACGGAATGAAGTGGAGGTAGCCCTTGCTTTAGCGGCGCCACCAAGGAAAGCATTGCATTCCGCATTCAAGAATGCTCTCTATGGTGCACTTATACCTGCGGTTAATGCATTGATGACCGTGGGCCTAGTACAATTGCCGGGAGTGATGACGGGCCAGATTCTGGCCGGAATGCCGCCTGTTGAAGCGGTCAAGTTTCAGATCGTCATTATGATGATGTGGATTGCCACCGGTGTTATTACGGGAGTTGTGGCAACGCTGCTAATCATTACACGCTTAGTTAACTCCCGATGGCAGGTGCGCTGGGAACTGATTTGAGAAAGCAGCCGGACCAGGACTGAACGACCGGCGCCACTTACCAAGTCAATAGTGTTAGCTGAAGAGCATTCGTTTTCGGTGCTCTGAGATGAGCACTGCTATCCGGTGATATCTTCCCCGCCATCGACGCGAATCACATTGCCGGTTAACCAGGCGTCTTCAGACATGCCCAGAAGCGTAATAATCCTGGCGATGTCAGCGGGAGTTGTAAGGCGGCCACTCGGGTTGACCCGTTGGGCATGTTCGATCATTTGACGGGCGCCGGGAATTTTCTGCAGGGCGGGCGTGTCCGTAATACCGGCTTGAATGCTGTTGGCCGCAATTCCCTCAGTACCGAGTTCGACAGCCAACTGGCGAATATATGATTCCAGTGCAGCCTTGGCAGCCGATACAGCACCGTAGCTTTCCCACTGGCGGCGCCCACCGGATGAGGTCATGGCAAAAATTTGACTTCCACGTTTCAACAAACCGGCATGATGAAGATCCTGGGTCCAGTACAGGATACTACTGGCCATGACATCCAGCGTCATCTCCACCTGAGATTGGCTAAGAGCATCATCAGGGACCTGGGAGACAACCGGCTTAAGAGAGCCAAATGCAAGCGAGTGGAGCAATACTTTGATACGTCCATCCTTACCAGCGGAATCTTTAATTCTCGCGACCGTATCCACACGTTTGTGGGAATCAGCTGCGTTAATATTAAAGAAAACGGTTTGACGGCCTTTGTCGGTGATCTCCCTGATAATGGTCTCCACGTGCGACAGGGTGGTCCTGCGGTCCATGTGAATACCGAAGATATCCAGTCCTGCCTCTGCCAGGGCAATAGCAGCTGCCCCGCCGAAACCGCTGGAGGCTCCAAGAATCAACGCCCAATCTGACATGCTTTCCCTCGCGTATTGAATGACAGAATTTAGCAGGGGTAGCGGGAGAATGCCAAACGGCCTTCCGTGTTGCATAACTTCGTGGCAGCAAGGACACCAATCAGGCCCCTTATCTGTTTGGAAGCAGGACTGTGTCATTTCGGCGATGCACCATCGAATAATCGGTTGAACCAGGTATTGCGTTCGTGTCGGGCGATGGATTTTGATTTTAATTTCCAGCCAATTGCTATAGCCCCACGGTTTTATTCAGTACTAAGTTTCCAAGCCACCAGCAGGCGACAAACGTTTCTTAACTGGAGGAGGGAATGTTATGGCACTACTTGACGACTCGGTTCGGGATGAGGTGACCAAGCGATTCGAGGATCTGGCCAAGCCGGTCAAGATCATCAACTTCACCCAGACGATCGAATGCAATTATTGTGGGGAAACACGCCAGATCATGGAAGAACTGGCGGCGCTGTCGGACAAGATCAGCCTGGAGGTTTACAACTTCGTTGAAGACAAGGATAAAGCCCAGGCTTATGGCATCGATAAGATTCCGGCGACCATCGTTCAGGGAGACAGGGATACCGGGATTCGATTCTACGGCATTCCATCCGGATATGAGTTTGTAACGCTTTTGGATGATATTGCGATGGTTTCCAAGGGCGAATCCGGTTTGTCGGAGGCGTCGAAGGAGCAGCTGGCAACCTTGATGAGTCCGATCCACATTCAAGTATTTATTACACCTACGTGACCGTACTGTCCCCAGGTGGTGCACCTGGCGCATCAGTTTGCCATGGAAAGCGACAAGGTAAAGGCGGACATGGTTGAGGTCACCGAATTCCCTCATCTGGCCCAGCGCTATGGGGTAAGAGGAGTACCTAAAACAGTAGCCAATGAGCAAAACGCCGCCGAGGGAGCCATGCAGGAAGGGATGTTCCTGGAACGCATCTTTGCGGCAGCAGTTATCGGTGGGTCGGCATAGGTAGATTCCTTCGTTAGCAGCAGCACAGCAAGATCTCAGTGCTGCGACATTTGCAGAATTAGACAGATCCGCTCCGTCACCCCGAATAAGTGCACACGAATTATAACACCTGACAACCAAGCAAGGACAATAATGGTCTAAAGGTTATGATTCCTGTCATGCCTTTTCTTTGCGCCAAGACTATTACACTGAACAAGTTTATTTGGAGGCCGTTATGAAGTTCGCAAGGACACTTCTATTCTGCTCATTGCTAGCAAGCCCTGTAATTGGGTCGAGCTATCCAGACGTCTTGTCAACAACAACGCCGAAGAAAACGATCATAACAACAGGCGGGGATAATTCCACCGATTATATCCAAACATCTCCGGGTTGGACCTTCGAGGTGCGAGAGCGGGGTGACATTTCATTCATAACAACAGGCGAGGATGATTACACCGTTTACCTCCAAACATCTCCGGGCAGGACCTTCGAGGTGCGGGCGCGGGGTGATATTTCATTTGCTTCAGATGGGCAAAATGTTGCATCAATGATCTCCGGTGCTTATTTGAGCATCCGCGAGCAGCGACATTTCCGCGAAAGAAAGGTTGTCTTTGAGCCGGATCAAGCAGGCGACGTCAAGCGCACCTATTACATGAACGGTAAAGTGAATAATGTGGATCAAGGTGCCGAAAGCTGGATCAGTGAATCTGTCATGAGGGTCATTTATGAAACCAGCATAGGCGCGGAATCGCGGGCCAAGCATATATTGATCACGGAAGGAGCGGAAGCCCTCCTGCGTGCCACCCGAAAGTTGAACTCCAATGAGCAGCGGCAGATCTATCTCAAAATCCTGGTGAATGCTGATCTTATGGATAATGTGGCGGCGGAAGCAGTGCTATTGGCTCCGGAGATCATCAGTAGCAGTAGCTCTTTGAGTGATTATCTTATTTCGGTTGGAAGAAAATTTCCCAAATCAAAGATTATATCACAAGCCCTGTTTGTTGCGGCGGGAGAAATTGAGTCTTCCTCCGAGCTGCGAAGGACCGTTGAGGAACTGGTGTCTATTGTATCCATCAATGATGAAACCGGCGTTGCTATGGCGGACGCCATCACCAATATCTCGTCCAGTACGGAAAAAGCAACGGCAATCAGTAAGGTCACTCCACATGTCCAGTATCTGAGTGACACGATGAATGATCTGCTTATGGCGGCCGTGAGTATCAGTTCCTCTACGGAAAAGAACCGGACACTGCGAAACATAGCTGAACTGCCCGGCTTGCATCAGTCGGTTTATGTTGGTATTGCCAAAGTCAGCAGTACTATTTCTTCCGACACCGAGCGGTCCCGTGTGCTGAGTGCTATCACCCGATATGCGGAGCTAAGCGATCAGTTTGTGCAGGCATACTTGAATGCGACAGCAGGAATAAGTTCGTCTTCTGAAAAAAGGCGTGCGACCACCGCGCTTTTGGAGAAAGACGAACTGTCGGAATTGCAGCTAGTAAGTGTGTTGTCAGTAGTTGGAGAAATTGAATCCGCTGCGGAGACCAGAAGAACGCTGGAGATTGCGGCCAAACACCAAGGCATGGCAGGCGAAGCGATGCTGGCCTACCTTCGAGTAGTGGAAAACATTTCTTCCCCCTCTGAGAAAGGCGAGAGTGTAAAAGCCTTAATCAAGCTGGGGGATTTGCCTGAGCCGGTGATCCGGGAGGCCATCGAGGTGGTTAAGAATATCAGCAGCCCTTCCGTTCGGGGGGAAGTGATGAATCTGCTGGTGGATGAACTGTAAAGGATCGTATCCGGCGATAGACTTCTTCGCAACCCCGGCAACTATTTCCTAATTTCAGCTGCCATGGCTCTCCAATGCGGTATCATCGGGCTTCCTAATGCAGGGAAGTCCACTATCTTCAACGCCCTGACGGCATCACAAGTCCCGGCCGAGAGCTATCCCTTTTGTACTATCGACCCTAATGTGGGTGTAGTGCCCGTACCGGATGAACGCCTTAAGCAGTTGACTCGCATTTACCAGCCAGGCAAGACAACACCGGCCACGGTGGAGTTTGTGGATATTGCCGGATTAGTAAGGGGCGCCAGCAAGGGTGAAGGCTTGGGCAACCAGTTCCTTGCCCGTATACGGGAAGTGCACGCGCTGATTCATGTAGTGCATTGTTTTGAGAATCCGGACATTGCACATGTTGAAGGTGGAATTGATCCCGTCAGGGATGTAGAAATTGTAGCGACGGAGCTCCTGCTAAAAGACCTGGAATCGGTAGAGAAACGATTGTCCCAGATGAAGAAGTCAGCTACCACCGGAGACAAGGAAGCACAAGCGGAGGTGGTGCTGTTGCAGAAGGCTCTGCAGGAATTAAACAGTGGACATGCAGTGCACGCTATGGGCCTCTCACCCGCTGAACTCACCCAGATGGACCCACTGCACCTGTTGACCAACAAGCCTGTTTTATATGTAGCCAATGTGGGCGAAGAAGAAATGGAAGGGGAGGACCGTTCCGAGCAGATCGAAGCCTTATTTAATTTTGCCGCCGGGGAAGGGAATCGCGCCATACGACTGTGCGGGCAGTTGGAGCAAGAGATCTCGCTACTGGAAGAATCGGAGCGTGAAACCTTCGTAGGGGAATACCATCTGCGTGAGGCCGGTTTAGAGAAACTCATTCATGCCGCCTATGAATTGCTGGGCTACCAAACCTGTTTTACCTGCAACCCCAATGAAGCGCACGCCTGGACCTTCCACCAGGGCGCAACGGCATATGACATAGCCGGCATGGTCCACACGGACTTCCAGCGAGGTTTTATCAAGGCAGAAGTTTTTCACTTCAAGGACCTGGAACGATTCGGCTCGGAGAAGGCTGTCCGAGATGCCGGCCTAGCGGGACTAGAAGGAAAAGATTACCGGGTGCAAGACGGGGACGTGATTTATTTCAAGGTCAGTACGTAAGAGCAGGGTCTGCAATCAGCGTGATGAGGGGTATTCGAAGCAAGGGGATCATGATGTACGTATCCGTCTTCGCATTGGTAGCGTCGGCAATGCCAGTGATCGGTCAGACGCCAGCAGATTCGCTGGCTACCCGAAAACAACTTTTCCCCATTGATCCAAAGGCATATCTGCTGGGACATTTTCGTCCTGACACAACTCCGGACTTTGTGCGTTTACCGCAGCATATTTCAGGTGGCAGAGGAGCCTACCTGCGCACAGCAGCCGCGGTGGCGCTGGAACAGATGTACCAAGCGGCAGAAAACGAGGGGATTCGTTTACGAGCAGTATCTGCAACCAGGACTTTCAGCAGCCAAAGAACGATCTGGGAAGGGAAATTTACCGGGCAAAGATTATCCAAAGGGCGGAATCTGGCCGAAGACTATCCAGATACGCTGGAACGCTGCCAGGCAATTCTCGAATACTCCTCAGCTCCGGGAATTTCACGTCACCACTGGGGAACCGAGGTGGATTTCAACAAGACGGATGCGGCGTACTGGCGCCAAGGCGAAGGACTAGCAGTTCTTCGATGGTTGGAGCACAATGCGCCCAAGTATGGGTATGTAATGGCCTATCCCCCAGATAGGGATCACGGATACCGATACGAGCCATGGCATTGGTCATACCAGCCAATGGCTCGGCCGATACTGAGACATTACTTTCACAAGGTTGTCGCAGACGAAGACTTGCGCGGCTTTTCCGGAGATGAGACACTGCGCGATCTTCCCTGGAGGGAATGGTATGTGAATGGTGTTGGGGAGGGGCTCAGGTGATAGAGGCTCGGGGTTTATAAAAGGAGGGATCCCGCTGCCAGATAAAGGTTAGACTTCAGTAGTTTTACTGCTCCGTTTCCTCATCTCCTTCTTCGTCATCCTCAGAGTAATACTCTTCCTCCGGTTCTTCTTCCAGCTCGTCAGATTCCTCGTATTCATCTTCCGACATCCACTCTTCGCCTTCTGCCTCGTACTCAAGTTCCTGTGGAGGGGCATAATCACCGTATTCGGGGTAATATGGTGCGCCGTAGTAGATCGGCTGTGCCTGATCCAGAGATGGCTGGGCAGGCGGTGCTTCTGCTACGGGTGGAGTTGCTATAGCGGCAGGTGGAGCATCTGCCGGCCGGCGAACCAGCTGGTAAACCAGTAACGGCAAGAGTGTTAACACCAACACGGCAATCGTCAACGCGATGCCCGCGACATCGAAAGCGTACCCACCCCACATAGTTAGTTCCAGGCCATATGATAAGAAGGTGGATATCGCCAATATTCCCCCCAAACCAGCGACGACCATGCTGAGGCTCTTACCCAAAGGAGTAACGGATTCCTCCCTGGTTTGCCTAACGCCCAGATCAGCGGCGACCAGATACAACAACCAGAACACCAGCCCACCACTTACAGCGATGAGGGTAGTAAAAAAATTGCCGAGAACCATTGAGATGATGCTGATAATAAATATGGTGGCAACGATCAATCTGCTGATGGTCACACGAGCTTCCAGCGACATGCCCACTCCTTACTGAAAAAATGTTATGTACTTCCACTCCGGAACGAACCAAGTGAAAGTGTAATGCAATAAGAGGAATTTTCCACGGGTATTGTTGTAAATGCAAGGTCTATTCCAAGTTTGGGCCACCGATCCTGATTCATCGACAGGACGGTCGGATTGTCATGCTGGGCAAGATGCGAATTGGATATGCACACTAAATGGCGATAATTTTTATGGCAATGACAGACAGGCTAGTAAAAACGGCTGTAGTTGGGGTTGGCTACCTTGGCCGCCACCACGTGGAGCAACTGCTTCAGATACCGGAGGCCAATGTCGTTGGGATCTACGATGTCAGGCCGGAAGTGATGGCAGAGATTCAGCGACAGCACAGTGTGCATACATTCCAAGGGCTGGACGAGGTGTTTGCCAGTGCGGAGGCGGTGTCGGTCGTGGTTCCCACTCAAAAACACTTTGAGGTTGCCTCCAAAGCTCTGGAGGCGGGGTGTCATGTTTTCATTGAGAAGCCGATCAGCCAGTCGTTAACGGAGGCCGATGCTCTGCTACGCAAAGCGGAGGGCCAAGGATGTCTGATTCAAGTCGGACATATCGAGCGATTGAATCCGGCAGCCCGCGCCTTGGAGAAGTACGCCCTTGAGCCGCGCTTCATCGAAGGGCATCGCCTGGCGCCCTTTTCTTCCAGAGGCACTGATGTCCCCGTGGTGCTGGATTTGATGATTCACGATATCGATGTGGTTCTGCATCTGATCAAATCGCCGGTAAAAGAGATCCGAGCCAATGGAGTCAATGTCATTACCGATTCTGTAGATATCGCTACTGCGCGTCTGGAATTTGAGAATGGTGCCGTGGCCAACCTTACTGCCAGCCGTATCTCACAGAAGCAGATGCGTAAGTTGCGCATCTTTCAGAGCCATTTTTATATCGGGGTAGATTTCTTGCAGCAGCTGACGGAAGTGTATCGTCTGGTGGGTCCGGATGAGGTGGAGCCGACCGCGGAGCTGACCATGCCTTTTGAGTTCAATGGCCGCCGCCGCCTGATCACCTATGAAAAGCCGCCCATTCATGAGGAAAATGCGCTTCGCCTAGAGTTAAGCAATTTCATTCGATCAGTAGCGGGGCTGGAAAAGCCAATTGTAGACGGATATGCGGCACGTGAAGCTCTGGAAGTAGCAATTCGAATCCATGAAGCCATTATCGCCGGGCAAGCCCTGCCCGGACAGCATACCACGACAAGGTAACTGACAGTTGTCTCGCTCTTGTGACCCGGCACTCCCCGGCGGAATATTTTAAGCTGAGCGATGCAGGACAGGATCACTTCTGAGCGACGATTTGTATTAGTAGCGGGGGAAGTCTCTGGGGACCAACACGGCGCATCTCTTATTGCCGCTATGCGAACCCTGCATCCCGATCTTCGCTTTGCCGGCATTGGCGGCACTCGCATGCATGCACAGGGCATGAAATGCATATACCGTGCGGAGGAAATGGCGTTGGTCGGATTTTGGGAAGTACTCCGGCGCATTCCATTTTTACTACGAGTAATGCGAAGGACTATCCGCTTTGTCTTAGAATGGCAGCCGGAGAGAGTAATTGTAATCGATTATCCCGGATTTAATCTGCGGCTCGCACGGCAGCTCCACCGCAGAGGAATTCCGGTGACCTACTATATCAGCCCCCAGTTGTGGGCTTGGCGGGAGAATCGCATTGCGACCATTCGTGAACATGTGGATCAGCTGCTGGTTATTTTCCCTTTTGAAGTTGAGTGGTATCGGGAGAGAGGCGTAAGCGCTCAGTTTGTTGGGCATCCACTCCTGGATGAGCCCGATCCCGAGGTATCAAGGGAAGATTTTCTGCGATCCTTCAATTTGGATCCTGAAAAACCTGTGCTTACTCTCTATCCGGGAAGTCGACCGCAGGAGCTGGATCGCCATCTTCAAATCTTTTATGAGGCAGCCCGTCTTTTGAGGGAAAGCATTCCGGGTCTGCAGGTGATTCTTGGCCTTGCTCAGGGCCTGTCCGAAGAGATGACACCAGCGAGCGCACAGGACGTCACAATTGTAGGAAATGATCCCAGATTGACATTGCGCTATTGCGACGCCGCTATCGTTGCCTCTGGCACCGCAACCCTGGAAGGGACCATCTGGGGGGTCCCGATGGCGGTAGTATATCGTGTTGCGCCCTTTTCCTGGTGGCTTGGCCGCAGGTTGGTAAAACTGCCATTTGTCTCGATGGTGAACATCCTGTCCGGTGAGCAGGTGGTACCCGAATTTCTTCAGGAGCGAGCCCACCCGGCTCTGATTGCAAAAGCAATTTTCGATTTCTTGATGGATAACGAGCATCGTCAGTCCGTCCTGACAAAGATGGTTGATGTTCGTAAATCTATGCTTCCCCCTGGAAATGAAGACACCGCCAGTGCCGGCAATAGTGAACAAGGCGGCGCATCATTGCGAGCTGCAAAAGCCATATTAGAGTCTGGGAAGCATGGCACACGATAAGCGCAGAAGAATCCCAGATTGGCTAGTGGTCTGGTTTGTGAGGGGGTTTATCGCTGGCTTGTTTGCTCTTAACAGAGTTGAGGTCCACGGAGAGGAGGTTTTATCGCAGGCACGCCGGGGCGGCAAAGCTCTATTCCTGGGATTTTGGCATGGCAGGATGCTATACTCCTTGCGGTTTCTTCGTCGGTACCACCCCGCTGTACTGGTAAGCCCATCACGTGACGGAACCCGCCTAGCAAAGCTTCTGGCGGATTGGGGATATCAGATCATTCCCGGTAGTAGCAATCGTCGCAGCAAGGAAGCTTTGCGTCGTATAACACCCGTTTTCGAAGATCCAGAAGGGATGCTGGTGACTGCGATAGATGGACCGATTGGTCCGGTTCGCAAAGCAAAGCCCGGCAGTCTATCACTCGCGGTGAAAACGGGGGCCTTACTCGTGCCCATTTCCGGAAGCGCCAGTCGATATTGGACATTTCATAAGAGCTGGGATGATTTCCAGCTGCCCAAACCTTTTGGACGCATCATAATCCAAATTGGCTCTCCCCTGGAAATACCGCCGGCTGCCGATCCACGCGAGGTTGCCGATCTAATGACAAAGTGTACCAATGAGTTGGAAGAGAAGACGGATGCTTTGGCATCGAACGTGGAATAGATTGCGACCCCTGCTCTGGCCGGTCGCTATGCTATACTGGGGTCTGTCCTGGTGGCGGAATTTTTTCTACAACATTGGTTTCTTTATTTCCCGGCGAGTCTCCATTCCCGTTCTTTCAATTGGAAATCTATCGGTGGGTGGTACCGGGAAGACCCCAGCAACCATTTTTACAGCGGCCCATTTGACAGAGCTAGGCTTTAAAGTTGGAATTGTCAGTCGAGGTTATGGGCGAAACTCGACCGGGACCGTTATTGTCAGCGATGAAGAGAAAATATTAGTTCACCCGGACGAGGCAGGGGATGAACCCTATCTCATGGCTTCGCGTCTACGCGGAATACCAGTTCTGGTCGACGAAGACCGTTATCGTGGTGCCACGGTCATGATTAACCGTTTTTATCCAGATATCATTATTCTGGACGATGCCTTCCAACACCGGGGATTGGCGCGAGATTGTGACCTGGTTCTCCTGGATTCAAGTGCACCAAAGTCTGAATATCGAATTTTCCCTTATGGTTCCTTGAGAGAACACCTGGGTGCACTAAAGCGTGCAGACCTAGTTGTCTGGACCCGCACAGATACGCAGGTTCCAAATCCGGCAGTAATCCAAAAGATAGATCGAATGGGAGTTCCTCAGATTTATAGTGTTATGGATACAGATCCGACTTTAATAGAGGCGGTCTCCAATAAGCAAATACCCGTGGAGAATCTGCAAAAGAAACAGTTGCTTGCCTTTTGTGGCATTGCCAGACCGGTCAACTTCTATCATTCCCTGATCAGTATTGGCTTAGAGCCGGATCAGGTACGCTATTATCCAGATCATCACCGGTATACCATTGAAGATTTGGCGTATTTGTCCGGTTTGGGGAAAGAGGGGGATTTGGCGATGGTGACGACGGAGAAGGATGTGGTTAAGCTCAGCGATGATTTTCTTGCCACAAACAAGGTGTACGCTCTCAGGATGGAGTTTTGTTTGTCTGGGGACAGATTGGAGATCTATCAAGATTTGCTCGCCGACCTACTGCCCCTGCGGCGAGTCACAAGAACGGCTGGAGAAGCCTAGCTATCCGGGACAGGTTTTTCCTGGTATGTGAACTCGGGTTAGTCGTTCGTTAGTTCTTCCAACTACTGAAGATTTCAATCAGATCCACGACACGGTTCGCATATCCCCACTCATTATCATACCAGTTCAGAGTTTTAACAAAGCGTCCGTTGATAACTTTGGTAAAAGGTGCGTCATAGATCGAAGAATGTGGGTCACCGATGATATCTCTGGAAACAATAGGCATATTGGAGTAGGAGAGAATATCCTTTAGCCGAGGTGTATTGGAGGCATCTCTGACAGCATTGTGAATATCATCAGGTGTGACTTCCTTTTCCAATTCGCACACCAGGTCGACAACTGATCCATCTGGTACCGGTACCCGGCAAGCAATACCATCCATGCGTCCCGCCAATTCCGGAAGAACTTTTCCTACTGCGCGGGCTGCGCCGGTTGTGGTTGGGATAATGTTTTCGGCAGCTGCCCGACTCCGCCGCCAATCCTTGTGAGGAACGTCCGCAAGACGCTGGTCATTGGTATACGCATGCACAGTATTAATAATTCCCTCCACAATACCAAAGGCATCGTGCAGAATCTTCGCCATGGGAGCTAAACAATTGGTGGTACAACTAGCGTTCGATACGATCTTGTGTTCAGGTTTCAGGGTGTCCTCGTTAACGCCAATGACGACAGTGTTGTCAATTTCGTCTTTGGCGGGGACGGTCAGGATCACCCGGCCAGCCCCTGCATCCAAGTGCAGCTCGAGTTGTTCTCGATTGCGAAAGACACCAGTTGCTTCGACAACAACATCAATATCGAGATTCCCCCATGGAAGGCTCTTGGGGTCACGCTCGCTAACCATTTTTACCCGGTCTTTGGATGTCACGAGATCGCCATTATCAATAGCTACCTTTTCCGGGAAGACTCGCATGATAGTATCATATTGGAGCATGTATGCCAAGGCATGGTGATCGAACAGGTCATTAATCGCGACGACATTAATGTCATCATTCTCATGCAAGATCCGATAGACTGATCTACCAATCCTGCCGAATCCATTGATTGCGACTCTCATACCGCACCTTCCTTCTTAATTGAGTTGGCTATATGCACGGATGATGTCCAGAAGCCTGGCCGCGTGGCCCCATCCGTTGTCGTACCAGCCGATGACTTTGATAAATCGTCCAGAAGTTTTCATCGTCGCCTTGGCATCAAAGACCAAGCTGTGGCGGTTGCCGATTACATCACTTGAGACAATTGGATCATCGGTTACTTCGATGATATCCGGCATCTTCTTAGCCGCAGCCCGTACTGCATTGTTGATCGCATCGACAGTGACATCGCCCGGTGCAAGCTGACAAGTCAAATCAACACAGGAACCATCGGGCACGGGTACGTTTAGAGCAATGCCGTCGAACTTGTCTTTGAATTCTGGCAATACAACCTCCAGCCATTTTGCTGTTGGGGTATCATTGGGGATAATGTTTTCAGCTGCTGATCGACTCCTTCGATAATCCTCACCAGCGGTATCAGCCAAGGGCTGATCGCTGGTGTAAGCGTGGATGGTGGTCATCATGGCCCACTCAAGGCCGAATTCGTGGTGTAGTATTTTGAGCATAAGAGCCGTAGGACTGGTAGTTGATGAACCGGCAGAGATCATTTGATCAGTGCCAGCAATCGTATCGTCATTCACCCCATAACAGACGATACGATCCACCGCCTCATCTGGCAAACTGGTTACAATAACACGGTTGGCACCTGATGAAAGATGGTCTTGCATATCGGATTTTCTGAGATATTTCCCCGTCGCATCGACAACAACATCCACGTTGTAGCCGCTCCAAGAGACATCTTTCGGCTTAATGGCCTGAATCAGGTCTGTTTTACGGCCATCTTTCAAAAGGAGTTGATGATCTTTCAGCGCCACCTCATGTTCGAAGGGGCCGTGGACAGTGTCCCGCTGTAAAAGATAATGGAGGATTTCGGGTTTCCCCACATCGCTGATAACGGGTATCTCGAAGTCATTCGATTCCGATACCAATCGATAGAAATTTCTACCAATCCGCCCAAATCCCATGAGGCCGACGTGAATTCGCTTGGAAGTACTTTTTCCTGACATGGCTTTCCTTTCTCTGCACTTGAGCAAAGTGCTGCCCAAACAGGTGATCCAGGTGATGGAGTCCCCGGCTAAAGCTACCGCTTGCCAGCTAGCCGATACAAGAAACGGATTGTTGGCAAAGAATCTTTTTTGTGGGAGGAATCTTAGGTGCTATCCGCCAACGGCGACCCCCAGTACAAAGATTACACCTACAAAGGCAAGCATCAACGGCCAGCCGGTGAACAGAAAACGGCGTCGGCTGGGGTCTTCGAATACATGAATCTGGAATTCGTGAATCGTTACTCCGCCATGGGAATCGGTAATTTCAAAGACGACATCGTTGGGACCCTTTTGCAGATCCCTTGGGCGCCACCGGAAAAGCCCGGTTCGCGGATCAAAATCAGAGTAGCGAGGCAACTTGCTGGCCTTGTAATGAATCGGATCCCGATTCAGATCTTCAGCCACGAGGCGGTAGCTGTATTCAAAATTGTTCAGGGCAACCGGCTTGGGTTGTGAAATGAGGCGTGGGAGCATATTGACAAATAGTGTGGTGGCCTGTCGATCCCAAGCGTGCCCGTCGGACACTTCCACAATAAATTCCTGCCAGTTAAGCTGTTCAACCGACGGGATCCAGGTTACGACACCCTTTGAATCGACCTGCATACCCTCGGGGTGTTTGGCAAGCCGATAGGCGAGCTGGGCATCTTCGTTTTTGTCATCAACCTGAATACGGTAAATGTAGCGCTGGTCAACCGTGGCCAGCGTATCGGCCTGGGAAATGATAGCCGGTGAATAGTTGGCATAGATCTGGTAAACCTGCTCGTCACGAGTATATCCGTCCGAGACGGTCAGCCGGACCAGGTGATAGCCAGATTGGCTTGGGGTTGGCGTCCAGGTGATTTGGCCATCGGGACTGACCTTCATCCCATCGGGGAAATCACGCAGGCTGTAATGTACAAATGGAATTCGCTCGGCTTCATATTTGGGCATTATGCCCCGACCACCCTGGAATAGTTCCCAAAGTACATCCTCCAGATCGATCAGTCCCTGCTCAGGATTGGTTATCACAATAACCAGCCGTCCATCTTCCTCAAAGAGATATTTAACGTGCTGCTTGAGATCAATCCGCGCGGCTTCAGCTATCTCTCCCGATTCAGGCCGCTGAGGTTTATTGATGAACACATTATTCATATCCCGATACTGGGACAGATAGCGAGGTAAATCCCGTCTGAACTTGTCGTCTAACAGCTCCACCTGGTAGGCAGTAGATCCCTCCATATCGGTAATCACGGTTGGCTGCTGGAATTTCAGGAGTGTGCTGCGATTCTCATCCCGCGTAACGACGGGATAGGTGTATGCCTGACCCACCAGAGCTGAATCGGGAGGAGTTGAGGCGATGCTGATCAAGCTGTTGACGAAGATAACTCCGCGGAATTGAGTTACGTCAATACCATCGGATAACCCGACTACATATCGCGCAGCGTCCAAATCCTGGAGAGTGGTAGGCCAGACGATGTGCCCATCAGGGCTAAGGGTCATGTTCAGCGGACCGCTTACCAGATTCCATTGCAGTGACTGCAGCTTATTAGAATCACGACCCTCGAAGGACAGGTGAAGCGTATCGCCCACTGTAACGGCAACAGATCGGGGTGGTGTGCTTACCAATTTTGGGGGAGCATTGACAAAAATCCAACTGCGCTGCGTGTCCTCCGCCAGACCATCACTTACTCGTACGTGAAACTGTTGGGTGTCGATTTGGGCTGGAGAGGGAGTCCACGCAATCAGGCCGTTTGGGTCAATAGTCATCCCATCAGGTGCTTGAAGGAGCGAAAACACCCGATCCTTCGGCGATCCAGGCTGGAAAAATGCAACCGGG
The DNA here is from genome assembly GCA_042568495.1 of Fidelibacterota bacterium. Classification (GTDB taxonomy): domain Bacteria; phylum Fidelibacterota; class Marinisomatia; order SCGC-AAA003-L08; family TS1B11. The sequence goes on from JBHPIW010000002.1 coordinate 59,266, forward strand.
TATTGGTATGACTGCTGCACATGAGCCACATGGGGAACAGCCGAAGTGATGGCAATCTGTGCATTTACACTGATGATGAAGGTCTGGACATCTTTATCAAAGCCATCATTGACCGAGAGGACAATCTGGTAGTCATCATGATGGGTTTCGTTCGTTCGCCAATTGAGAATGCCGTTCCGATCAAAGACCATGCCCTCGGGGCCAGATTCAATGCGGTATTCGATCCTGGCATCAGCATTACGGTCCTCAACCTGTAGGCGATACGCAAACAGGTTACCCGCCAATATGCTGAGATTATCCGGTTCAGAGGTAATGCGGGGCTTGTCATTCACGTAGATCAGTATTTGATCACGAACGATATCTTTGTCGGATACCAGAATTGAATCCGTTACACCAGCATCGGGTTGGACGCCCATATCATAGGTGATCTCGTACTCGATCCTCCAAGCGCCTAAGTGATCCGTTGTTGGTTGCCAAACGATAGAATTGCGCTGGAAGTTGAAAATCATGTTGGGGGGTTTGCGCAAGAAACGAAATCCGGCAAATTGATTGGCTCGCTCACCCAGAACATCCTTGGCGAATTCATCACCAACATAGAGGAGGATATCGGGTGTCAGGTGTGGGGGCAATGCCCGCGGATCTGACGATAGTGGCCTTTCAGGGAAATAGACCGCGCTACCCTCCACCACAGGTATAAATGCCTCGGGCTCAGCAGCTCGTATCGCATTTTCCAGAGAACTTTCCAGAGCTGTGACAGCCTCCCGGGTGATCTGGATCGGCTCCGGAGTTGGCCCTGGCGGCTGTTCAGGCGCTGGCTCCCCCAGAGCGCTTGAAGCAAGGAAGACCATCTGGGGTGTATATACCGGGAATAGAATTCTTGCCGGACTAAGCAAAGTAGCAGGTATGACACGAAAATGAGAATACGTTGCTGGTGTTTCGATACCAGCAGGTAAGGCGGCGCGTAATTCTGCTCCTGTAACCGGATTCACGAAACGAGAATTGTTAGTGGCAATAGTCCCATCTGATTGAAGATATATCATTTCAAGAGCGCTGTCGCCATCGAGGTCAGCTGTGCTCAGATCGATCAGGTTTTCGATGCGGGTATCCAGCGGGGTAGCTCCCAACCGGGGGCCGGTCATGCTAATAAGTGTCAGCGATCCATCACCATGAACCAGAACGGCTTCTTCCTGTCCATCACTATCCAAGTCGCCGGTGGCAGTGGCTCCAGGAAGGATTGTTTTCGCCTGGGGAAGCTCGAGCGATACTTCACGGAAATCCGTTCGACGGTTCATATAGGCGAAGAGCCGGCGCGGTTGGCCATGATTGACGACCAGGATATCATCCCGCATGTCACCGTTGAAGTCGGCAGGTGCAATACTAAAGGGTCGTGGACCGGTGGCCATGCTTGTAGAACGAAGCCGATGGCGAGCTCGCAGTCCCGTAGGTTCCCAGTCAACAACCAACACCATTTTTTCAGGGCTGCCGGTGACCACCAACAGCTCATCATCGCCGTTGCGATCCACATCGGCGATTTCCAGCTGACGAGGCCTGAGATAGGAAATGCCCTGACTATAGTAATTCCAGGTTATGTCCGGTGTGCTGGAAAAGGAGCGACTGGCATCATTCCATTTGAAGATCCAGAGCCATTTGGGGATCGTATTGTTTTCCAGATTATGAAAGAGTAGCACCAGAGTGATTTCTGGTTTCTGATCACCATCTATATCGGTAATAGCGGCATCCCTGATGATGGCGGGTCTTTCCGGTGCCAAACGGTAACGCCAGAGGATAGATAAAGTGTCATCATTGGTGCTTTCATAGTACACCAGTTCGGAGAGGCCAAGCGAATCGGTAGGTTCGTGAAGGATCAGTATTTCCGCAATGTTATTGGCGTTGTAGTCCCGCCCGGCATCCAGGATATGGATCCGTTGATGTTGAGAAGTCAATTGTTGAATTTTTACTTCCGCAGGCAAAAAACTTGCGAAGAAAAAAGCTATGAGGAATAATATATATGAATAGCTGCCCAAAGCGCTTACGTTGCTACTTAACGTTGCTTATTAGGTGAATGTGAGTTTTGATTTGCCACTATTGATTTTGTACGCATCCACAGCTGGCGAACATTTTCAAAAAATTAGAGGGAGTCGCTGGATTATGCAAGGGAAAAGGTATCCATTGAATATGGATTGAAAATGAGGAATAAAAATGAATTGTTGGGTGCGGGTAATCCATTTATATTGTAAGCTCATGTCCAATGAATGTGCTCACCTCAATGGATCTACAGATAGGGATTGCCATTTTCCGGCAAATTCCCTAGGATTAATTCACAAAAGCGGAGCTACACATGTTTAAGCGTATTCTTGTCTGCTGCATGGTGCCGATTATGGTATCCACCGTGTACTCTCAACGGAATGTTCCCTTTTCGACGGAAGAATATTTTGGTGGTGGAATTGGGTACACACCGATGTTCCTGATGCTGAATGTCGCCGAAAGATACCCCTTTAACATAATTGATGCGGCGGCTACCACTACTGGCCTATTGGAAACGAATACGGGCTTGGGATTTTCCGAGTCAGAGCTCGCGGAGCTCGGCGACTGGATGATTATTCACGGCGCGGAAGGATTCGGCAATGTTTCCGGCAATTGGCGCGTAGGTGCCTACGTGGGTCTAGGCTCTAAAAGTATCACAACCGTGGACACAGCGTCAAATCTCCAGACAGATCTCCAAGTATCGCTCATGACCGGGAATACTTCGGTTGAGTTTGTAATCCCTATCTTCAGCAACCTTGAGATTGCTGCCGGCTCTCTCTTCGGCCTTAGCCGGGCGATGATCCAGTTTGCACAGAGAGTCAATGTTCCCAGTTGGGAGGGTCAATTCACCTTCACCGATATTGACGAGGACAATTATTCGGTTGCACTCTCCGGAACCTTTTTCTCTTTTCAGCCCTATGTGGCAGTTAAGCTGCAGTTCATGGATCGGGCGGGCTTACGAATGAGTGCAGGCTATAATATGGGCACATTGGAAGCCAATCGCTGGAAGCTAAATGATTTTGGAGAAGTACAAGCCCCCAGCGCGAGCGATTTCAGTGCCCTGTCGGTACGAGTAATGCTATATCTTGGGATATAATGGATCTAAGCGTTTATTGCCCTGGGGAGACTTTGTAGCTAGAGATTAACCGGTTTAAGAGAAAGTAATAGGTAATAGTGAAATTTCTTATGAACAAGAGACGCATCCTTCTTCTTAGTGTAATTCTTCTAGTTGTGGTGTTCAGTGTATCTGCAGTTCGACTGCGATCACAATCGTCGGGACGAACCAATGACCTGTATCGTAAAATACAGACCCTGAACGAGATCATCAATCTGGTCAACGAGAACTACGTTGATCCCGTCGAATGGGACGGTGTCATGGAGGGGGCCTTTGAAGGGCTTCTTGAGCGACTTGACCCTCATTCCAATTATATTCCCAAAGAGAGGTTTGAATCCATCCAAGAGCAGTTTGTGGGGAAGTTTGAGGGTATTGGAATCGAGTTTGACATAATCGATGACTGGATAACCGTCATTGCCCCGGTTCCCGGTACGCCTTCCGAACGAGTGGGCTTGCGGGCTGGAGACAAGATTGTGGAGATTGACGGGAATTCGGCCTATAAGTTCACCCAGGAACAGGTCTTTGAAACGTTGAGAGGCCCTAAGGGCACCGCGGTAAATATTGGAGTCAGGCGGACCGGCCAGGAGAAGCTGCTGTCGTTCACGATAATAAGGGCTGAGATCCCGATCTACAGCGTTTTGGCGTCCATCATGCTGGATGAGAACACCGGGTATATTCTCATCAACCGGTTTTCCAGCACAACCAGTGAAGAGGTTGAAGCCGCATTGCAGGAATTGGAAGCGGAAGGGATGACCCGCCTGATCATCGATTTGCGCAACAATAGCGGGGGCTATCTGGAACAGGCGGTGGAAGTGGCGGATAAATTTGTCGCCGCTGAAGATACGCTGGTTTTTACCATGGGCCGTGGAGCCAGCATGGATCAAGTTCATCGATCTCATAGTAGCGGCACGCATCCCGATTATCCCGTTATCGTACTGATCAACAGGGGCTCCGCCAGTGCCAGCGAAATTGTAGCGGGGGCACTGCAGGATTTGGATCGCGGCTTGATCGTCGGTGAGACCAGTTTTGGCAAAGGGCTGGTTCAGCGCCAGTGGCGCCTGAGCGATGGTTCGGCTCTGCGCGTGACCGTCGGGCGTTACTATACACCCAGTGGACGCCTGATCCAGCGGCCATACGGCGAGGGGAACGACAAGTATTACCTCGACCTGATGGCCCGTACAGATGATCCTGAAGTACTGGATTCACTGTTGGCGACCCGACCGCTCTACCATACCCGAGGTGGACGAGAAGTATATGGTGGGGGTGGGATCATGCCCGACGAAATCGTTTCCTGGAACCTCCAGCTTTCCAACCAGACGATTCGACTATTGAATAATGTTGACCGGCTACTATATCAATATGCCGAATTGAAAGCGATGGAACTTCGAGGGCGTCATGCCGATCCAGGCTCATTCATATCCGATTTTCAACCGGGTAAAAAGGAGCGCTCAAGAATGGCGGAATGGCTGCGTGAGCACGGGATGGACATCCAGGATGAGGCATTTGAAGCGGATTGGCAGTTTATTTCCAACCGCCTGGCCAGTGAAATGGCCGGATTGATGTGGGACCGGGAAGAGCAGATCAGGGTTAGGCTGGAAGCGGACAAGCAGCTGCAGGAGGCACTGACAATGTTCGAATTGGCGGAGGAATTACTGGCGGCCCGATGATTTGTTTTCAAATTGACAATCCCCGGCGCTGTACGTAATATGCGTAGCCGTTTCCGAGGGGTATTTGCCCGAATTTTTAATTTATTGCAGTATTCATACGGAGGTTAGAAGCAAGTGTTATGGTAGGTTATTTTCTCCAAGGTGGTGGCTTCATGTGGCCCATCCTGATTGCAGCCGTGGCGGGGATTGCCTTCTCCGTTGAGCGCCTTTACCATCTTCTGAAGGGTAATATTGACGTAGATGCCTTCACTAATGAGGTCGCCACGACATTGCAGGAGTCGGGTGTCAAAGCGGCTATCGCCAAATGCGATGAGGCTAAAGGTCCCGTGCGCAATATTTTCCTGGCAGCCCTGGAGCGTGTCGGTCTAGGCGCCTCTGAAGCAGAGAAGGCGATCGAGGCCAGGGGTGCCATTGAGATGGCGAGTCTTGAAAAGAATATGGCTTGGATTTCATTTTTCATCGGCACCGCCCCCATGCTTGGATTCCTGGGTACGGTCATCGGTATGATTCGGGCCTTTGAAGACATCAAGATGGCGGATAATATCAGCCCCTCCGTTGTGGCTTCCGGTATCTCCATTGCTCTGCTTACGACCGCTTTTGGATTGATTGTGGCCGTCATACTGCAATTCTTCCAGAATGTGGCTCTGAATATGATCGAGAGCCACGTTGTAGATATGGAAAAAGGCTCCGAGACCCTGATAGAGACCTTCGTGGATCTGGAGCGAGAGGGAAAACTCAAGGGCTAGTCGGCAAACAAGATTCAGGACCGCCTACTTATGCGACGAAGACGCACCAAACTGAAAGAAATTCCCTCTGCCTCAATGGCAGATATCGCCTTTCTCCTGCTGGTCTTTTTTCTGGTGACAACCACTATCAGCATGGATCAGGGTATCGGACAGCTGCTGCCCGCGATTGGAGAAGAGATTCTGATCAATCCCAAGAACATCACCAATGTCCTGGTACGTGCTGACGGACAGATCATGATGGATGAGGAGGTGGTTTCCCTGTCACAACTTCGCACAAAGGTCCAGACCATGCTGGGCCAGAATGAGGGGTTGATCGTGTCCGTGAAAACCCATCCTCAGACGAAGCACCAGGATTACATAAATGTACTGGACCAGCTGAAGCAAGCGGGAGCCACCCGTGTCTCCATTGCGGAACCTGATTTTTAGAATACTCAAGCACTTGTAGAAGACCCCATGAAATTCAAAGCCAAGTCAGAAGTCAAATCCGAGATTCCCACCGCTTCAATGCCGGATATCATCTTCATGCTGCTGGTGTTCTTTATGGTATCTACAGTGGTTAAGACCGACGAAGGGCTTACGCTGAAGCTTCCCAGTGCACGAATGATTGAAAAGTTGGAATTCACGAAGGACACGGTCAATGTCTGGGTGTCCAAATCGGGGCTAGTATCAATCGATGACAAGAGTGTTGCCGTTCCGACTATTCGCCATATCGTATATGACAAGCTATTGACAAATCCAAGGATAACGATATCTTACAAGGCGGATCGAGATACGCCCATGAGCATGATTATGGAGGTGCAGCAGGAATTTCGGCACGCCAATGCCTTGAAAATCAATTACGCATCGCTGAAGAGGTCCGGATAGATGGCCATTCACCATGATCCGTTTGCCGAACGCTACCCGCAGCGGGTGCGGTTTATCCTCATCGGTGTGGTGCTGGCGATCGTGCTCATGTTCTATGCGTTCCCGCGGTTTATTGCAGATCGTGAGGTTTTAGATCACGAGATAGACCAGATGGTTGAAACCTTTGATATCCCTCCGACTCAACAATTCGAGGCTCCGCCACCTCCTTCCCGCCCCTCAATTCCGGTGGAATCCGAGGATGAAGATATTGCCGAGGATATCACGATCGAAGAGACAACGTTGGAGAGCTTCGAGTGGGATGCCCCACCCCCCCCTCCGGATGAAGGTCCGACGATCCGCTTCATTCCCTATGATGAGCCACCGGAGCCCATTGGGGGATACGCCGCGATCCAGAAGAATGTTCGGTATCCTGACATTGCCCAAGAAGCGGGTATTGAGGGAACGGTAATCATCCAGGCTTTCGTGGATGACAAAGGCCGGGTTCAGGAAACGGTGGTCCTCAAGGGTATTCCCAATACCGGCCTGGACGAAGCTGCCGGAGACGCTATCCGACGGACACGATTCAAGCCCGCCAAGCAACGCGACAGGCCCGTTGGCGTGTGGATTTCCATCCCGGTGAATTTTCGGCTGCGCAACTGATTCGTTTATCGAGATTACACATATTACAGAGCAGATGGATAAGGGTGTTGCGAGACACCCTTTATTGTATGTCGTGAAATTGAAGGATATGTTTTCCCGTGTCGGTCGGGGAGGGGGTCGCTATGGGCAAGCACGGAGATTTGCTTGAGGGAAGGACACAATAGCTGTTTTTTCAGGCAGGTAAATCTTCTTCACCTGTGAGAACCAGGAGTTGGCGGCGTACGGCTTCCATAGCCTGATCCATGGTCATCTGGTGATATTGCCCCGGGGGGATGGGTTGGCCGATGTGAACAGTGATCTCTCCAGGGCGAAGATGCCAGGTGTTTTTGGGTTTGCCCCGGAAAGCCCCGATGATACCAATAGGCAAGATGGGCGCACTGGTATTCAAAGCCATGTGAAAACCACCCTTTTTCAATGGGCCCAGTTTCCCGTTGAGCGTCCGCGTACCTTCCGGCAGGATGCCTACCTGATAACCACGCTGAAGGCGATCTTCGGCCATTGTAATGGCAGCAATCGCCGCCTCGCGATCGCGCCTCCGGATTGGTATGGCGCGAAAACGATTCAAGATCATCCGCAAGAAGGGATGCTTGAGCACTTCCTCGGCCACAACTCCGGTAAACTTGCCCTTCATGATTGCGCCAATGATAAAAATATCCAGAAAACTGGCATGATTGGCCATGAAAATGTGGGGTTGATCATCAGGATAGATCCCAACGACCCTCAGCTTGAAACCAAGAGCCCATAGTGTTGCACGGCACATTAGAGAGGCCGCCCGGTATCGTAATTGCTCCAGGGGTAGGAAGGTAACCAGAAGGAGTATTATTCCAGCAACAATGTAGACCAGGTAACCCAGCGTCCAACGAAAAAGTGAGGTTGCGACACGTTTCATTTTATTAAGGCCTATTTTTCTACACTTGACTGGATCAGACTAAAGAGTTTATGGTTTGCCCCGGGGAAAGGGAAGCGGGGAATATCCTCCCAGCGAATCCATCGATATTCCGTGCATCCAAGTGTTTGGGGCGTCCCGGAGCTGTATGCGCAGTGAAATATATGGAGCTGGATGGAGAAGTGGGAATATGCGTGTCGGATAGCGCCGATATAGTTTTCTACCCTCACATTCAGGCCAACTTCTTCCCGGATCTCGCGTATAATGGCCTCAGCCAAAGATTCACCATCTTCCACTTTACCCCCCGGAAGTTCCCACAAGCCACCCAATAATCCTCCTACCGGTCGTTTACAGATTAGAAATTGTTGGTCTCGCCAAATGATTCCGGCAGCAATTGTGTGATGAGGTAGAGTTGGCCGGGCCCGTTGTACCGGGAAATGTGCTGTTTTTGCCTGTTGGAAAGCCGAGCAATTATCTGAGAGAGGGCAATAATCGCAATGCGGATTTCTTGGAGAACAGACTGAAGAGCCCAGATCCATGAGGGCCTGATTAAAATCGCCGGGGCGGTCCACGGGTATCACCTTCAGAAGAGCCTGATATACAACGCCATGCAGGGCAGTGGTGGACTGTGACAGCATCAGTATTCGGGCAATAACGCGGCGTGCATTACCATCCACAGCCGGTACGGGATCGCAGAAAAAGATGCTGCGTACGGCCGCAAATGTGTAGGGACCGATACCCGGAAGCTGACGCAAGTAGTTGGGATTTTCAGGCACATATCCATGGTTATAGTTCATGAGAATACGGCAGGCTTTCTGGAAGAGGAGAGCCCGGCGGTAGTATCCCAACCCTTCCCAAGCTTTAAGAATATCATCCTGACTTGCTTTCGCAACAGCTTCGATGGAAGGGAATTGGTCAAGCCATTGCAGGTAATAGGGTATGACGGTTTCCACGCGGGTTTGCTGCAGCATGATTTCAGACAACCAGATACGATAGAAATCCCGGGTGCCGCGCCAGGGCAAAGTCCGCTTGTATTGGTCGTACCACTGCAGTAGATGTTTGCTGAAGCCCGATTTCAGGACCGATGTACTCATTTCTAGTGTTGGCCGCGCAGGTCTGTCTTTGGAATGAGCGTGGCCTTTAGTCGGGAAATCGTTGTGGGTGTGGTTCCACAACAACCGCCCACGATGTGAGCACCCGCTGCCACCCATGATTGAGCTGCTGCAGCGAAATCAGCATCCTCAACGTATTCCGAGATTGTGCCGTCCTTGGACGGATGGCTGTGCCCAGCATTGGCATATATACCGAAGGGAAGGGAAGTTGCCGTGTTAAGCGCTTCAACCCCATTGTGGGCAATGTCCAGGGTTACGCAGTTAATCAGGACGGCCTGGGCACCTTTCTGTTCAGCCAAAGCCACAGCTTTTTGCAGAGGAGTACCATCCCAGAGACAAAGATCCTGATCGATGAGGAATGAAATCCAGATCGGCAAATCAGTCTGTTGAGCCGCATCCAGTACACATTGCACCTCCTCGAAAGTGATATGCGTTTCCAGAAGCAGCAAGTCAACACCAGCCTCAAGCAGCCATGATGAAAGTTCGGTGTAGGTGTTTTCAGCGATAATTCGTCCGGGGTAATCGTTGGGAGTATAACAATCTGCCACAGGAGCGAGGGAGCCGGCTACGAGTGCCTTCCCAGTGGAAGCATTGCGTGCCAGTGACACCGCCTTAAAGGTGGCTTCCCGGGCATGGTGATGGGCTTCCAATTCATTCATTCCTGTCTGTTGGTATGTATAGCGGGTAGTGCGGAAGGTGTTGGCCGTTATCACGCTGGAGCCAGCCTCGACATACTCACGATGGATAGCCTGTACAACCTGGGGGGCCAAATCAAGGGCTCTGGCTGACCATAGGGGCAGAGTAGTATCGATACCACGGCGGTTCAGCTCGGTACCCATGGCTCCATCCAACAGGAGGACCTGGTTCTCCATAAGCATGTCACTCATTGATGTCATATTCCGACTCCTGCATGCGGTTTCAAAATACCTTCTCTTGCCCCACTTCCGCCAGGGGTAAATTCGTGAGATGGCCCTTACCAGCTGGAACATTGGCAACCGTGAGGTAATCGTAAGCCATAAATACGATGCCATAACGCTATCACTCACAGAACAAGAATTGGTGTCCTATGATCTGGAAGGACGCTACCTGGGCTCCTATGATCATGGCAGCAATATCCGACGGGGATTGGACAATACGTTTCAGTTACGCTGGCGTGAGAAGCTGGCCGGAAATACCCGTCTGTGCCACCAGATACTTTCTGACGAAGAAGCCCGTCAACACTATGAAGATTTGCGCTTGAGGGTAGCTCAAATTCAGGAGGATCCGCAAGCAGGCAGGGCATTTCCCGAGACACTCGCTATTATTAAGCGGGCGACAAATACCACCTATGCGCAATTAGATGAGAGCGCGAGAGAATTTTCCCGCTTATATGGTCACATCCCTATCTTGCCCCCGGATCAATACCGCGCCCTGGTTGCCCAGGCTACGGATGGATGTACCTACAATCAATGTACCTTCTGCACGCTGTATCGAGACAAAACCTTTCGCGTGCGGTCACCGGAAGATTTCCTGGACCATATCCAAAACGTACTGAAGTTTCTGGGACGAGGACTATCCTATCGTAAATCGGTATTTCTGGGTGATGCCAATGCAATAGCTTTAGCGACGGATAAACTTGAAAAACTGTTTACTGTCCTGCGAGACATTTCTGAGCTCAAGACGATGATGGAAAAAGGAGGCATTCACGCGTTCCTTGACATCTATACTGGGGCACGCAAGGAAGTGTCAGAATACCGGATTTTGAAGGATCTGGGTCTGCGAAGGGTATCTTTGGGCGTGGAGAGTGGTAGTGAGAACCTGATGGAATTTGTAAATAAGCCTGGTTCACAGAATGAAATCCTGGAAGTTGTCCATACGCTAAAAGAAGCCGGATTGGCGGTGGTGGTAATCCTGATGGTGGGTCTTGGCGGAAAAACCTACCAAGCGGAGCATCTTGAACACTCCGTAGATCTAGTGAAGCAGCTTCCTCTGGGACGAGGGGATATCATCTATCTCTCTCAATTTATGCCCAAGCCGGGGGCTCCCTACCTGGCTGAAGCGAACCAGGCCGGAATCAGCCCCATGTCCGATATGGAGATTGTTGTCGAGACCCAGCACTGGAAAAACATTATTCTAAAAGTAATGCATGCTCGAGGAGTCAAAGTTGCGCCGTACAGCTTCCAACGATTTCTATACTAGCAGTATTGGATACCCTATCAATGGAATAAATGGTCCTCGTCCAATGTTGTCGCGAAGTACAAGACTGTGATACCAAGGAAGTGTTTTGGGGTACGCCAGAGCTGATCGTATGGCGTTTCGTTATTAGGGCGAATCAGAATTAGGGCGAATCAGACCGATTGCATCTTTGGCGGTATGTGAATATATTGAATACTAGACAGGTGAACTGATGGATTCATTACGTAATTATTTTCTTATTTCAATGCCCCATCTCGCGGATAGTTTCTTTGAGAAGGCCTTGATATATATATGTGATCATGATTCTCAGGGCTCGATGGGGCTGGTGGTCAATCGTCCGATGCCGTCTGCCAAAGCGGCCGCGATTATTCAGGCATTAGGATTGGTTGGAAAGAAAGAGAAAGATGGGATAAATGACATCTATTTTGGGGGACCTGTTCAACCTAACGTAGGTTTTATCCTCCATACTCCAGATTATCTGACGGATGGTACCATATCCATCTCTTCGGAAATAAGTCTTACCACAAATTCCGAAATCATGGAGGACATCCAAACTGGCAAAGGCCCGGAAAAGTATCGCTTTACGATGGGTTATGCTGGCTGGGGATCAGAGCAGCTGGAACGGGAAATTGCCAATGGGGATTGGCTGGTAATCCCTGCCAACCAGGATTTTATTTTCGACAAGGCAGATCGAGTAAAATGGACGGAAGCCGCCCGCCAATTCGGTATTGAAATATCCATGTTCTCTGGTTTCGGCGGCGAAGCCTGAGATCCCCCAAACCGTCGACAGGCCTTACTGATCATGCAGCGCAGTGTGCCCATCTACCAACGGCACAAATCTTACTGGCAGGTCTATCTGCTCTTTAATCTTCCCGTTTTTTCGTGTATAGACTAGCAGCTGTTGATCATATAATGATTGTCCGACGGGAATGATCATCCGCCCCCCTTCCGCCAGTTGATCCAGAAGAGCTTGCGGAACGCCTTCCTTTGCGGCTGCCGTTACGATGATACCGTCAAATGGCGCCTCCTCAGGCCAACCATCCCGGCCGTTCCCGAAGCGCAGATTGATGTTGGAATACTGCAGGTTCTCAATAATTTTTCGGGCGCTGATAAAATGGGCGGCAATTATCTCGATGGAATAGACCTCCGCACACATAAAGCTGAGGAGCGCTGCCTGATACCCAGAGCCGGTGCCGATTTCCAGCATCCGATGAGCATTCTGAGGTTGCAGCAGCTCAGTCATATAGGCGGTAATATAGGGTTGCGAAATAGTCTGTGCGTGACCGATGGGCAGAGGGCCGTCACGGTATGCATCCGCTGGACGCGTAAGGGGTACAAATTTGTGTCGGGGAATGGACTCCATGGCCTTCAGGATGCGTTCATCCCTAATCCCCCTGGCACGGATTTGCCCGTCCACCATCTGGCGGCGGATAAGAGCAATGTCGTCCTTTTGTCGCATCAACCTCAAATTACGTAGCCTAACAAGGGTACGCAAATATGCTGGTATTTGCCGATCACTTAAATCCGAAGATTCATGTTTCTTGGATTGGTTTCCACCGGGGAGAGGGCGTAAACTTTCGCTGAATGATCAGCCGGGCATGTGGAATTGCACAGTCCTATGGCAGCAGTGGAAGCGGGAGACTATTCAATGAAGAAGCTCTATCGGTCACGTAAAGATCAAAAGATTGCCGGTATTTGTGGTGGTCTCGCGGAGGTCCTGCATTTCGACTCCAATCTCATCCGGCTTGCCTTCGTTTTCATTGGGCTGGTCACCCAAATTGTTCCTGCCGTTATCACCTATCTAGTAGCTTGGTTGATTCTCCCGGAGGGTCCTCCCGAGGATAATGGCTGATCAGCATATCCGTGCCACTCAGATAGCTTGCACAGATTTCCTCCCGGCGTAAATCTGTACCGTACCGCCTAAATATTGCTCCCGATAAAGCTCTATTAGACCAATATCCCCGAGCAGCCGCATGAAATCTGGAGGTGTGGGGAAATGATAAATCGATTCGGTAAGATAATGATAAGCTTCGCCCCGACGGAAAAGGGCTCCGGTGAATGGCAGTACATGCTTCAGATACCAGGTAAAGAAGCCACGAAAAATCCCTGCCGATGGAAGCGAAAACTCCAGAATGGCCAAAATCCCACCCGGCAACAGAACGCGATAGATTTCTTGTAGTCCCATTTCAAGGTCGCTGAAATTGCGTACGCCGAAGGCCACAGTAATCGCATCAAAAGTGCCATGACCGAAAGGCAGGGCTTCACCTTCACAACAGACGGTTTTCAAGGATGGACATTTTCGGGCTGCGATCTGTAGCATAGGTGGTACCGGATCAGCGCCCACAACCAAACCGGGCTGAGTTCTCTTCCCCGCAAGTTTGGATACATCGCCGGTGCCGCAGGCCAGATCCAACATTCGAAACCCCGGCTGAAGATTCGCGGTGTCAAGCAACCGACTGCGCCATTTCTGATCCATTCCTAATGAAAGCGATCGATTAAGAAAATCGTAGCGGTCCACTATTTGGCTGAACATCTGCCGTGTAAACTGCCGCTTAGCGGCACCGTGGTGAATGAAGCTGGTCATATGATCATGGAAGCAGTTACTTTTTCGGCTTTCTAGTTGGCTGAGGATACATCGGATTCAGGGATATGATCAAGAATTCTTTACTGCTCCCGCCGGAAAGATCGAGCCACCTATTACAGAAGAAAATCCACGGTTTTATATCAATTGATACCCATCTAATTCCTGGACGCCGGAAGGTGATTCAAATATTAACTTTCTCTATCTTATGCGTATGCCCATGAGCATGAACTGTCCTTGCTTTCTCCGTATCTCCAGCTGGTTCCTTGTGGTTGGTTTGGCAGGAGCAATGATGCTGTTTCCGGCCTGCCGGGGGAGCCGGGACGTAGCGGTCAGCGCAAGTGACGGAGCCGAGCTCCCGATCAGGCCAGTCCCGGGATTCTTTTCCGCAGCCGAATCTTATTTTTCCCCCGATGGACAGCGTCTCATTCTAAGCGCCCGACTAATAGAACAGGAAGCAGAGTATCATGTCTATACGGTGAATCTGGATGGTACGGATATTCGTCGGATCAACAGCCTGGGGATAGATGCCTGCTCGTATTATTTCCCTGATGGTTCGCGCATTGTTTTTGCATCCACTCGCGATAATCGTCACTTGCCGCAGGGTGATTACTCCGATCCCGGCGATTATCCAACAGGTGCGGAGATCTATACGTGTCGTCCCGATGGTTCGGGATTGCGCCGCATCACCCAGAATGAGAACTACGAGGCAGAGGTCTCCCTTGGTCCAGATGGTGAATGGATTCTGTTCGGGCGTATGATGAAACGAAATATTGACTTGTGGCGTATGCGTCCCGATGGCAGTGAGGAGTTTCGTATAACAAATACGCCAGATACCCAAGAAGGCACAGCTTTCTATCTACCCGACAGTAAAACCATCATCTATCATGCCTGGAGCATCCTTGACCAAGATCAGCGGGACGCCCCCATGGATATCTACAGTATGCTTCACGACGGGACGGATGTGCGCCGAATTACTTATGGTGAGGGGACTAACAAGACCCCACATCCGTCATCAGACGGGGTACATATTGTGTTTGCGAAGCTTTTAGCCCCGCACAATTTTGAGATATTCCTGATGAACATGGTGACAGGCGAACAGGTTCGTCTTACTTATAACAACTCGTTAGATGGTTTTCCTTCTTTTTCTCCTGATGGGCATACGATCAGCTTCTCATCCGCCCGCAACCTGCCTGCAGATAGCCACCGCACCGGGGTCTATCTGATGGATGTTCAAAGTTTACTTCCCCAATGACAACACGCAGCGGCTGTATCAACTCATCTTCTTTCTTCGTGTAATTGATATCATTGGTAGTATCCTATGCCTGTTTAGTCCCAGTGTGAGGCATCAATATCCCTCTTCCACAACTCGAGAACGATTTTGTATCTTTCGGTATGAATGAGAATCCCATGAAAAAAGAACCAGACAGCCTCAAAGGCAAGGCTCTTTTGCAGCACATTGCCACCGATTTTATCGGATTAGATACGATGTATCCCACCGCTGCAGGTAGCCCAACACGCCGAATTTACCTGGATTCCACAGCCTCAACCCTGATGATGGGTGCGGCTCATCGAACCGTGACAGCTTTTCTGAAGAACTATGCCAACACCCACAGCCTGCTGCACAACAGCGCCAGGTTGGCCACACAAGCCTATGCCTGGGCTCACGAACGCATCCTGCAGTTTGTACAGGCCGATCCTGACAAGTACACCTGCTTCTTTACCGGGAGCGGTACTACAGCAGGGGTGAACCGTATGGCACGTGTGTTTCGTGATATTCGCCCGGACAGGGATACCGTGCTGGTTTCCATCATGGAGCACCACTCCAATGACCTGCCCCATCGCAAGCACGTTGGCCGGGTTATCCACCTACCGGTAGCAATCAGGAAGGATGGTCTGGGATGCGTGGACACTTCCACCATGGAGCAGATTCTCAAAAAGGAAAGCGGCCGCGTGAACTATGTAGCAATAACCGGTGTCAGCAATGTGACCGGAATTATTAATCCCGTAGCAAAGATCGCCCGACTGGCTCACGAACATGGTGCGCTGGTCCTGGTGGATGGCGCACAAATGGTAGCTCACATACCGGTGCAGGTGAGTGGGAACAATGACTCACTGGAAGATATTGACGTGCTCATCTTTTCCGGCCACAAGACATACGTTCCTGGTTCACCCGGGGTGGTCATTGCCCGCAAGGAACACCTTTCCCAGATCGAGCCCGAAGAAGTAGGTGGCGGCATGGTGGATCGGGTGTTCACAGAGCGCTATACCATTTCACCCCACTTTCCGGATCGCGAAGAAGCCGGTACCCCCAACATTCCGGGTGCGATTGGCTTGGCAGCAGCCATTGATGTACTGGACCGGATCGGCATGGAATTTTTACTGGAGGAGGAAAGCCGTCTCATTGATTACGCACTTGAGCAGCTCCTGGCTATCCCGGAGGTGGAGATTTACGGTGCCGTTGATACCGATACCTGCCCACGAGCGGCGTCGATCTCCTTCAATGTGGAAGGGATGCACCACTCTATAGTTGCGGCGATCCTAAATGATTATCACAACATCGCAGTGCGCAACGAGTGCTTCTGTGCGCACCCGTATGTCATTAAGATGATCCCCGATCAGGCTGCCGACTATCTGGCAATGAGCGACGAAGAACTGGCTGCTGCAAACCTGCCCAAGCCAGGAATGGTGCGCGCCAGTTTCGGATTATATAACACCCGGGAAGACGCCAATGCCTTGGTCGTGGCGCTAAAGGATATTCTCGCGAACAAAGAGGAGTATTTACCCCATTACCAATTGGCTGACTCCGACCATGAATTCAGGCATGTTTCGTTTAAGCCAGAAATCATGGTGCAATTCTCCATCCCACAGTTGATTATCGAGGCAATAGGGGAGTATGACCAGTCCGGCAGCTGATAAGGGATGGCAATACCTGCTGGCTCTTATCATACCAATATTCATCCAGGCGCAGGTAGTAGACACCAGTAGAGTGGAAGAAGCCCCCGATACGATAAGTACCCGCAGCGCGGAGATAAATCTTTTGGCACCGCTGTTTCATAATCCTCCGGTTGCCATACTGAACGACCGGCCCTTCCGGATGGATTTATTTGTGAATTTCGAACCGGTGGAAATTGAGAAAGTGGCACTCCTTTTCCGTACTGACTCTACCAGGAATTTCAAGGAGATACCACTTGGAGGAGAGTATTATCGTTACCGGTATCTCATTCCGAAAGAAGAGCTACAGAGTGGTGCTGCGTTGACATATTATTTCCTGGTAGCTCTCAAGGATTATCGGCTGTACGCCTACCCCAAGGATAGCATGGATCAACTCAATCCTTTCGTTATTGATCTGGTCCCGCCGACGAAGGAATTCTTCCAGCAGCGTCTTTATGACTAAACAGATCCAACGTCGCATCGAGCATCTCCGCCGGGAAATCGACGAACACAATATTCGGTACTATGTCCACGACAGTCCGACCATCTCGGATGCCGAGTACGATACCCTCCTAAGAGAGTTGGAAACGTTGGAAGCGCAACATCCCGCACTGATCTCGCCTGATTCCCCCACCCAGCGTGTCGGCGCTGCCCCCCAATCCGAGTTAGCCACGGTGACCCACCGTTTACCGATGCTCAGCTTGGCCAACGCCATGGATGAAGCGGAATTGCGGATTTTCGATGAACGAGTCCGGCGTGAGCTGGGACCGGACCGGACCGTGGAGTATGTGTGCGAACCCAAGCTGGATGGTCTGGCGGTAGAATTGGTCTATGATGAGGGACGGTTGGTCTTGGGATCAACGCGGGGAGATGGCGTCACTGGTGAGGATATCACCATCAACCTGCGGACAATCCGGGCAATTCCGCTCTTGCTGCAGTCGGAAGCGGCAATTCCCCGTCTATTGGAGGTACGGGGTGAAGTGTTCATGAACCGGGATGGATTCGAGGATCTGAATCGTAGGAGAGCCGCAGCAGGGGAACCGCTATTCGCCAATCCACGTAATTCCGCAGCAGGAAGTCTGCGACAGTTGGACCCCCGCATCACTGCTGCGCGGCCGCTGCGTATCTACTGCTACGGCCTGGGGACAGTGGAAGGATTCACCTTTACCCATCAGAGCCAGTTGCTTGAGATTCTACCCCGATGGGGCCTGCCGATTAATCCAGATTCGATAACGTGCCGGGGAATTGAGGAGGCGATAGCCGAGTATCAAGCGCTACAATCGCGTCGTTCAGCCCTGCCATATGACATTGACGGTCTGGTAGTGAAGGTCAACGATTTTGCGCTCCAGGCAGAGTTGGGTGAACGCAGTCGTTCTCCGCGCTGGGCGATTGCCAGCAAGTTCGAAGCTGAACAGGTCACTACCGTGATAGAAGAAATCGAAGCCAGCGTGGGCCGTACTGGCGCCATAACGCCAGTGGCACACCTGGCTCCGGTCAATGTGGGGGGGGTTAGCGTCAGTCGTGCCACGCTCCACAACCAGGACGAGATTGACCGGAAAGATATCCGCATTGGAGATACGGTACTGATCCAGCGGGCAGGCGATGTCATCCCGGAAGTGGTTAAAGTTATTCCCGAGAAACGTCCTGCCAGGTCAGAGTCCTATCGGCTGCCTGAAGAATGTCCCGTATGCGGCCATAAAGCCTACCGCCCACCGGATGAAGTTGTGACGCGTTGCGTGAATCTGGACTGCCCGGCGCAGGTCCTGGGACGGTTCCAGCATTTCGTATCCAAGGGTGCTCTTGATATTGACGGGCTGGGAGAGAAGATCGTTGAAAGGCTGATCGCAAACGGCAAAGTGAAATCGGTAGTGGACATATACAAACTCGCTTACGAGGATCTGGTTACGCTGGAGATTGAGCGTACCGTTCACCTGAAAGAAAAAGGTCCCACCCGGAAGATGGTTGCGTTAGGGGACAAAGTGGCCACAAAGCTCATCGCAGCCATCGAGGCCTCCAAAGAGACCACCTTTGCCCGCTTGGTCTATGCCTTGGGCATTCGCAATGTCGGGGAGCATCTGGCCCGGGTGCTGAAAAAGGCTTTCCAAGCCGATATGGATCTCTTACTTAATACGACACAGGAGGAGCTGGAGAATGTTCACGAGGTGGGCCCCATCGTAGCTGCGGGTATCGTACGGTTTATCCAGGATGAATCCAACCTGGCTGTGATCCAGGCATTGTTAGAAGCAGGTGTACGCTGGGAAAAGCCCGATGTTGCGCATGAGCAGAATTTATTAGCGGGGAAAACTTTTGTCTTCACCGGAACCCTTGAACGCATGACGCGCCAGGAAGCGGAGGCCCTAGTTGAGCGAATGGGCGGCCGGGCGGCATCAGCGGTAAGCAGCAAGACCAGCTACCTGGTGGCTGGGCCGGGAGCAGGCACAAAGCTGCAAAAGGCCAGAAGATTGGGCGTGGAAGTGCTCAGCGAAGAAGAATTTCTAGCTTCGTTTCCAGAAAAGCATGGATCGTTGCCCCTGCGTTAGCTGCCATCCATTTATTCCCGTCGTAAATTCGCCGACCATGAACGAGACCAACAACACACTCCCTGCCGCTGATTTGCATTTGCCTAAAAAGGGCGAGGATATGGAACTTGTCATTGATAGCCTGGCATATGGCGGCAAAGGGGTGGCGCGTCAGGATGGCTTCGTGGTTTTCGTGGAGCGTGCTTTGCCGGGGCAGCGGGTGAGGGCGCGCATTACCCGTCGCCGTAAGGGCTATGCCGAAGCCCGCGTGCTGGAAGTGCTGCAGCCTGCACCGGATAGTGTTGAACCTCGCTGTCCCCATTTTGGCGTCTGCGGTGGGTGCGCCACCCAGAATTATCCCTATGAGAAGCAGCTGGAACAAAAACAGGCCCAGGTGACAGACCTGTTTGGTCGCATGGGCGGTTTTCATGATGTGGCGAGCAAACCCATTATCGGTTGTGAGGAGACTTACCATTACCGGAATAAGATGGAGTTCACGTTTTCTCCTCATGCCTGGGTCGTTGATCCCGACAACATCAGCGATGCACCGGCCTGGGCGCTGGGCCTGCATGTACCGGGAAGATTCGATAAGGTGCTGGACGTTCAGGAATGTTGGATCCAACACCCAGTGGCCGATGAAATCTTTCGCTGGCTGAGGGAGCGGATCGATCCGAAAAAGATACAACCATACAATATCCGGTCTCATACGGGTTTTCTCCGACATCTGGTGATTCGCGTGGCGGGGATTACTACGGAGCAGCTGGAAGTAATGGTGAACGTGGTAACCTCCCGGGATGGGTCACAGATCCTCAAGCCGCTGGCGGATGAACTCATAGCCGCTTTCCCCCAGGTGGCGAGCGTGGTGAACAATATCAACACCCGTAAGGCGTCGACGGCCTACGGCGAGCGGGAGATTATTCTGGGAGGCAAATCCACCATTACCGAAAATATTAGGGGTCTATCCTTTGATATCTCGGCCAATTCATTTTTCCAGACCAATACGCACCAGGCCGAGGTGCTATACCAGCATATCGAGCAAGCATGCGGTCTCACGGGGAAAGAAGTGATATACGACCTTTACACAGGAACCGGCACAATTGCGTTATCGCTGGCGGCCAAGGCACAGGATGCTTTTGGTTTTGAAGTTGTAGATTCGGCTGTAGGTGATGCGGCCCGGAATGCCTTGAACAACGAGATATTCAATGCCCGCTTTTTCCAGGCCGACCTGTCCTCGCGTTACTTTACAACACACGGGAAGCGGCTGGCCGGCCAAGTGCCAGCGCCAGACGTGATTATTTCGGATCCACCCAGGGCCGGTATGCATCCGAAGCTGATTCAGGAGATACTCGCCTTGAAGCCCAAGCGGATAGTGTATGTATCCTGCAATCCCGCCACCCAGGTTCGTGACGTGCGATTGCTCACCGAAGATGGGTATCGTCTTTTAAGCATTCAACCGGTTGACATGTTTCCCCACACCCCCCATGTTGAAAATATTTGCGTACTTGAGCAATAGCCCATGACGCCGGCTCTGGATATCACCGACCTGCGCAAGACGT
Source organism: Fidelibacterota bacterium (assembly GCA_042568495.1). GTDB lineage: Bacteria > Fidelibacterota > Marinisomatia > SCGC-AAA003-L08 > TS1B11. The sequence goes on from JBHPIW010000002.1 coordinate 80,084, forward strand.
ACGCAGGTGATGTTGAGGCCTTAAAAGGGATCAGCCTGACCGTACCGGAAGGGGAATTTTTCGGGCTTCTCGGTCCCAACGGTGCCGGCAAGACGACCACTATTGGAATCACTACGGGATTGGTAAAGCTGTCATCGGGTACAGTCCGGGTTAAGGGACACGACGTGGTTCGTGATTTCCGGCAGGCCCGGCGTCTAATCGGACTGGCGGCGCAGGAACTCAATTTCGACTGGTTCTTTTCCATCGAAGACCTGATGCTTCTGCAGGCTGGCTACTACGGCGTGAGCAAGAAAATCGCGCGGGAAAATGCTGCCCGCCTTCTGGAAGAATTCGGCCTTACCGCCAAGCGAAAGGCGAAGCCCAGGGAAATCAGCGGCGGCATGAAGCGCCGTTTCCAGATCGCGCGCTCCCTGGTACATGATCCGGACATTCTCATCCTGGATGAACCCACAGCCGGGGTTGATGTTGAGCTGCGCCACATGCTCTGGGGTTATCTTGCCCGACTAAACCAGGAAGGCAGAACGATTATTCTCACCACCCACTACATTGAAGAGGCGGAGAAATTGTGCCAGCGGGTGGCTATCATTGACAACGGACAAATCATCGCCGTTGGATCGCCCAGCGAATTAATGGCCGGAATTGATAAAGATGGTATGGCCTTGACCATTGACAACTGGAGTGATGAGACCGCCAAGCTGCTTAGAGACTACCGCTATGATCTCATCGACGGCGGGCTGCGGTTACATATTACTAAACCGGAGCTGCATCTGGCGGAAATCATCAATCTCATCACCTCCTCCGGTGCAACAGTGCAGGATGTGAAAATCTGCCATAGTACGCTGGAGGACGCGTTCATCGAGATGACAGGGCACAGCATCGATGAATAATATCGGCTTCCTCACATTTGCCGGCCGCGAGCTGCGACGCTTTCTGTCTATTTACAATCAGACCATCGTTCCTGGACTTCTGGTCACGGTGTTATACATTGTTGTTTTCGGGAAATCGCTGGGGGGGCGAATTGGAGAAATCAAGGATGTATCATACATGAGCTACATCATTCCCGGTCTGGCCATGATGAATGTGATCACCAATGCGTACACCAATAGCGCCTCCAGTCTGCTTCAGGGTAAATTGATGCGATTCCTCGATGACATTCTGATAACCCCGCTCAGCGGAATGGAAATATCCCTGGGGTATATATTGGGTGGCGCATTGCGCGGGGTCTTGAACGGAATACTGGTACTATTAGTGGGATTGCTCATGACCAGTATGCCAATCGCTCACCCGGTCCTGATATTGGTGTTTCTCGCTGTTGTCGGCTGGACTTTTGGGGCGGCGGGACTCTTGGTGGGCATATTTGCCAAGACCTGGGACAACATCCAGCTGCTGGTCAATTTTTTCCTCACACCGCTGGTATTTCTGGGTGGTGTGTTCTACAGTATTGACATGCTGCCACCGGTCTGGCGCACAGTCTCATTATTCAATCCGCTGTATTATATGGTCAATGGATTACGCTACGCGGTGCTGGATGTATCCGATACTTCGCCATGGTGGTCGCTATTTCTAAGCGTGGCTGCCGCGGCACTTTTTACGATACTGGGAGCATCGCTCTTTACAAAAGGCTACCGCATAAAGGATTAAAACCAGCGCAAATAGACTGGTGGAGTCTCCGGCGAATTCAAAAAGGAAATCCTATTAAACATGTTGACTTAGGTGTACCCCGGTCTTACAATTTCGAGTCGTGAAAAAACCAGAGAGCAATTGTCTTTCTCAGTTATAGAGCATGGTGGAATCCATAAAACGGTTCTTTGTACGTCATCCCATTTTGCGGGTATTCGCGATTATCTTGCTGGTGGCCATGGTCGGTGGAACCGGGGTCTTGCTGTTGGAACGACAGGCGGCGGGGGGATACCAGTTCCGGAACGTTGGGGAGTCACTTTGGTGGGCCATCGTCACCATGACGACCGTGGGATATGGCGACATATATCCCAAGGCGTTTGCCGGAAGAGCACTGGCGATAATCATCATGTTCGCGGGCATCTCACTGATGGCGGTATTGAGTGGGACGGTTGCCTCACAATTGGTAGCTCGCCGGTTGCGGGCGAATCAGGGGCTTATGGCAATAAAAGTTAAAGACCACGTCATTATCTGTGGTTGGCACCACAAAGTTGAGAGCGTTCTGGGCGCTCTGCTCAGTCTGGCGGAGGATCAGGAAGAATTTCAAGTAATCCTGATCAATGAGGAGCATGAGGACCGGATGCAGTCGTTGAAGAATCAGTACGGCTATACTCGAATCAAGTACATCCGTGGCGAGTTTACCCGCGAGGCTACCCTGCGCCAGGCGCAGCTGGAATTTGCCAGGGCCGTGATAGTGATGCCGGTAGAATCACCGACCGGAGGAGCCAATGATGAAAAAACAATCCTGGCGTCACTCACTATCAAGAACCTAAATCCGAAAGTGCATCTGATAGCCTATGTTCATGACAAGCATTCCCTGGCGCATGTAAAGCGGGCGAAAGTTGATGATGTGGTGTTGGCTGATAATTTCAGTTCCTTTATCGCCGCCTCCCACATCTTGGAGCCGGGGATACCACAGACCGTGGAAGAGCTGATGGAATCTTCCTCCCCACATCGTTTTCAGCGGGTTAGCATTCCGAAAGAATTTGTCGGGCGTTCCTTTGAAGAACTACTGTTGCACAATAAGAAAAAACACGGCTGGTTGACGGTGGGATTATTTCATGAAGAAGAACAGGCAAGTTTCAGTGATTTTCTTTCATCCGACGCATCCCAATTGGATGCATTCATTGAGCGGAAACTGCGCGAGGCGGGGCACGGTATGGGAGAAGGCAGCCGAATCTCGGTAAATGTGAATCCGTCCCAGGATCATATGATTGACGAGGGCGTGGGGGCAATCGTCATTCCATGAGCGCGATCTCGGTAAAGTATCTGGAGAATTTTGAGTTACTGGCGAACCTGACAGCAGAGGAGCGAGCGTCCTTCAGTTCGAAGATTAAGGAGAAAGCATATTCAGCCGGAAAAGTGATCTTCACCGAAGGGGACGAGGGAGGCGTAATCTTTTTCCTGCTCTCCGGTGAAGTAGAGATCACCCAGTCCCTGACCCTCTCCATGTCCAAATTGGCAGATCGCGATTCCCGCGACAAATCCATCATTCGTCTCTCGGGTGAGCAGCATGCAATCATCGGCGAGGTTTCCCTAGTGGGAGGTGATGACAAGCGAACAGCGACGGTGACCGCCCTCACCAATTGTAAAATGGGGCAGATGACCGCCACGGATTTTTATACTATCCTAGATGCAAATCCAGAGATCGGCTACAAGGTTATGCGCAATCTGGGCCGCATTATCACCGGCAGGTTATTGACCGCCAATAAAAATGTACTGAAGCTGACCACCGCTTTAAGTCTAATCCTGGAGAAATAGCTACGCATGGCACGAGTTGAACTGGGCAAGGTTTACGAGCCCGGGAGGGTGGAGTCTAAATGGTATAAGCACTGGGAAGAGCAGGATTACTTCAAACCCACGGAATCCTCGACTGAAGATACGTTTACTATTGTCATCCCCCCGCCCAATGTAACGGGCATCCTCCACGTCGGTCATGTATTGAACAATACCATCCAGGACATTCTGGTCCGGCGGGCCAGAATGCAAGGGGCGGCAACTTTGTGGCTGCCCGGGACCGATCATGCCAGTATTGCCACGGAGGCCAAGATCGTAGAGAAGCTCACGAAAGAAGGCACCAGCAAAGCGGATCTGGGCCGGGAAAAGTTCCTGGAGCAGGCTTGGGATTGGACGCACAAATACGGCGGTACCATCATCGAGCAATTGAAGCAGTTGGGCTGTTCCTGCGATTGGAGCCGCACAGTTTTCACCATGGATGAGGACTATACCGGGGCCGTGACAGAAGTTTTCGTGCGGCTATATGATGAGGGGCTTATTTACCGTGGCGAGCGACTGATCAACTGGGACCCGGTCGGAAAAACGGCCCTTTCGGATGAAGAAGTCATCCACAAGGAGACCCGGGGGCACCTGTGGTATTTCCGCTATCCCATCAAGGGAGAAGAGAGCTATATAACCGTGGCTACCACTCGCCCGGAAACGATGCTGGGAGATACCGGCGTGGCGGTAAATCCAAAAGATAAGCGGTACCGCGAATATATTGATAAAACGGTGATACTGCCTCTGGTGGAGAGAGAGATGCCGGTTATCGGAGACGATTTCGTTGATCCGGAGTTCGGCACAGGGGCAGTGAAGGTGACGCCGGGCCATGATCCCAACGATTATGATATGGGCGAGCGTCATAGCCTGGAGCGGGTGAACATCCTTCATCAGGATGCCACCTTAAATCAGAATGTGCCGGACCAGTTCCAAGGCCTGGACCGGTTTGAGGCCCGGAAAGCGGTTGTCAAAGCGATGGACGATCTGGGCCTGATGGAAAAAGTTGAGGATTATATCCACAATGTCGGGTATTCCCAGCGCACCGATGCCATGGTGGAGCCGTATCTGTCCCTGCAGTGGTTTCTCAAAATGGAAGAGATGGCCAAACCAGCCAAGGAGGCTGTGGACGAGGGCCAGATCACGTTCTATCCCGACCGCTGGGTAAAGGTTTATGACCACTGGCTGACCCATATCAGGGATTGGTGCATCTCCCGTCAGCTGTGGTGGGGTCACCGGATTCCGGCCTGGTACAGTTCTGATGGCAAGGTCTTCGTCGCTCGAACTGAGGCGGAAGCCCGGGAACAAGCTCGCGAGCAGTACGGCCGCGAGGTTGATCTTGAGCAAGACCAGGATGTATTGGACACATGGTTCAGTTCGTGGCTGTGGCCCTTCGCCACCATGGGCTGGCCGGAGACGGAAAGTGCGGATCTGAAGCGATTCTACCCCACCCAGGATCTGGTCACTGCGGCGGACATCATATTTTTCTGGGTGGCACGCATGATCATGGCTAGTCTCAAGTTTATGGGAGACATTCCATTCGGTACCGTGTATTTCAATGGTATTGTGCGGGATAAGCTGGGACGCCGGATGAGCAAGAGCCTGGGCAACTCCCCCGATCCCCTGGACCTGATCAATGCCTATGGTGCCGATGCCTTGCGGATGGGCCTGTTGCTCATCGCGCCCCAAGGGCAGGATATTTTCTTTTCCGAAGAGGATATTTCCCAGGGTCGCAATTATATGAACAAGATTTGGAATGCCTCCCGGCTGGTTTTAATGAACCTGGACGATACACTGCCGCCATCCTTGGAAGACATTGCACAGGAGAGTCTTTCTGCCGTGGACTGGTGGATTCTCTCTAGACTACAAACCACCCTTCAGCAGGTCGAAGCGGCCTATGCGCGCTACCGGATGAATGAGGTGTCCAAAACCATCTATGATTTCATCTGGAGTGACTACTGCGACTGGTACCTCGAATTCATCAAAAGCCGGTGGCAGAGCGATGACCCGGAAGACCGAAGAACGGCGCAGTCTGTCGCAGTACATGTATTGCGAACTATCCTGGCCATGATCCATCCGTTGGTGCCGTATATCAGCGAGGAGCTCTGGCAGCAGGTGAAACGGGAGGGCGAATCGGATTTAATCGTAGCCCAGAGCCCAGGTCCAGATATGCGCTGGTCTGCTCCCACCGCGGAATCTGAAATCCAACTGCTGCGGGACGTGATATCCGCGATTCGCGGGATCAGGTCGGATATGGGTATCGATCCATCCCGTGAAGCGGATCTGGTGATCCGGGGACCGGAAGAATCGCTACGTATTCTGCAGCGCGAGGTGGCGCATCTCCGTCGGTTGGCCCGGGTCGGTGAACTGACCGGAGGCGAGTCCATCTCCAAGCCCTCCCATGCGGCAACAGCCGTGGTGTCATCCCTGGAGATATTCATACCCCTGGAAGGCCTGATTGATCTGGAGGTGGAACGGGAGCGGTTGAACAAGCGTATTCAGGAAATGCAGGGCCGGCTGTCAGCGGTGGAGAAGAAACTGAAGAACGAGAATTTTGTCAAGCGCGCCCCAGCGGAAGTTGTTGATCATGAGCGTGAAAAGCATACCGCCTATCTGGAAAAATTGAACAAACTTCAGGAAAACTATCAAGCCCTCAAGTAATGGCTCACCGCGCCGCTAAACATTCAATTCTTTCATAATCATTAAATATTACTGCATAATTCTTTCCTGGGGGCTAAATTGGTCCCCAAACCAGGGAGTTGTGCTATGCGTGGAATGAGTTTTGGCGATCTGCTGGCCATGTACCGCGAGCGTACGGGCCTGACCCAGAAGGAGCTGGCGGAGCGGCTGGGCATCCAATACCAGCAAGTAAGTGCCTACGAACGTGACATCACCTTTCCCCGCAAGGGTAGACTGATCCAAATCTGTGAGCTGGTGAATGCATCTTACCAGGAGCTGGCCGAGGCCAAATTCCGTACCCAGAATCCCAATCTCCCCGATGAAGCCTTCCCCTATGAAAGCAGGCGCAAGCTGCCTCAGATCCCGCTGATCGGTCTGGCTGCCGCCGGCAAGGACCTGTTCCCCAACCTGGATGATGTGGCTGCAGAGGCGGATGAGTATCTTGACCGCCCCGACGATCTGAAGGATGAGCAGGTGTATGGGGTGCGCGTGTTCGGCGACTCCATGACACCGATCATCAAGCCCGGATCCATTGTCATCGCCTCCCTTGAGGCCAGCTGCCAGAACGGTGATCTGGCGGTGGTGGTGACCGAGGATGGCGAAGCCATGATCAAGCTGGTGTACTACAAGGGTGAAGACCTCCTGCTGCGCTCCTCCAATCCCGCTTTCCCGGACCGTACCATTCCCCGCCAGCAGGTTCTGCACCTGCACCCGGTGATCTACATCCGCATGGGACGGATGTAGCCCAAGAGTCTTTTACCCAACCCCAGATTTACAACAAATAACTTATATATAATATATCTGTGGTCGACAGGTGTTGAAATATTCAACACTTGCCATGCTCCAAAACAGGATATAATTCGATTTAAAGATATGCTTGTCTTGTTTTGTAATAATTAGTAGCTTTGTGAAGAATCTATGAAGATTCCACACCTTATAATGTGCAGAAAACACTTCATACTCATAGCCCGAAAGGGCTGCTAACCCATAATGGAGGACTAAAAATGAAAAAAGCGGTACTGTTACCAATACTACTCTACTGCTTTACTTCGATTGGTATCTCCCAAACGATGATCGTAGAACCACTGGGTATGTCCCCGCGTGACGTAACCGAGGGTCGTGTCGACACCACTTTCGACATCGCCTACAACGGACTACTGAACGTGGGAACCGGAACCCAGATGTACCTAAGAGGGACCTTTGCGGACTCGTTCCTGACGAGCGCTGCGTGGGCCATTGATGAAGAGCCTGTTGAATCAGGCGCTGTTCTGGGTACGCCGGTAGTTCTGGATACCGCCACACAAGCGGTGATCTTCACGCCGGGCTCGGCGGGCACCTACGTGATATCGTTTACGGAAGGTACCTATGTTGGTACGGTGACCATTAATGCCGGCACCTATGTCGGCGGTGTATTGAACGCTGCTGAACAAGCGCTGGTTGACGCCCCTGGCGTTAACTGCGCGGCGTGCCATGCCGATCAGTATACCGAGTGGATGGAAACCGGCCATTACGAACTCTTCGAAGGTGGCATGACAGGCGTAGCCAGTGATCATTACGGATCAAATTGTATCAGTTGCCATGTAACCGGCTACGACTTGAATGCCACCAACAACGGTTTCGACGAGCACGGCTTCGTCTACCCGGATTCCACGGCATTGACCGATACCTACGGCTCCCCCGATTCTTCGGGACACCTGTTCCCGGCGGTCTGGGATTCCCTGTTCGTGTTCTATCCCGAGGCTATGAACTTTGCCCGCATCCAGTGTGAGAGCTGCCATGGTCCAGGAAGCGAGCACATGGCAATGCCCCCATCGGCTGCTGACAACAAGATGGTTGCATCACTCAGCACTGACAACTGCGCCTGGTGCCACGATTCCGGTACACACCACGTGTACCCCGAGCAGTGGGATGCCTCAGGCCATGCCAATCCTCCAACACGGGCGTCATGGAGCGGCAGCTGTGCTCGCTGCCATACACCGGACGGATTCATTTCGTATGCCAAGGGTGAAGATGTATCAAGCGGCCCAGAGAGCCCCTTCTCCTGCGCCATGTGCCACGATCCGCACTCGGCCGAGGGCCCGCACCAACTGCGCGATGTTGAGACCGTTCTGTCCAACGGCGAGCCAGTAAAGGGCGGTGGCATGGGCAAGTTGTGCATGAGCTGCCACATGAGCCGTCGTGACGCATCGACCTACACCGAAGGACCGGGCAGCCATTACGGCCCGCATTACGGTGTCCAGGCGGACGTACTGAGCGCGACCAATGTGGCCACCTTCGGCCGCAAGCTGCCCACGACGTCAGGCCACTTGGCCGGCAACTCTTGTGTGGACTGCCATATGGCCGAAGGTCACGCCGATGCTGAAGGCAATATCATCCTGGCCGGTTCCCACACCTTCAGCATGGATTTCCCCGATAGCACCGACAATGTTGAAGCATGTACCCCATGCCACGGTGAGATCGGCGAGAGCTTTGCCGAAAAGAAGTTCTTCTTCAACTTCAATGCCGACCACGATGGCGACGGTGTGGATGAAGGCCTCCAGGAAGAGGTTCATGGCCTGATGGAGCACCTCGGATCATTACTGCCATCAGACGATCCGCATGCTGATGTAGATGAGACTTGGACTAAAACCGAGCTCAAAGCAGCCTACAATCACCGAGTGCTCTACTATGATCACAGTTATGGTATCCATAATCCCGCATTCACGGTTGCATTGCTGCATACCACGATTGAAGCCCTGGAAGCCGAGTACATTCCGGGCGCCATTGTGGCTATTGAGGATGTGCCGAACGATCAGGGCAACCAGGTACGGATCGTCTGGGAGAAATTCAACGGATTTGAGCCGGTTGATTTCTACGTGGTGAATCGCCTGGATGAGTGGGCAGATGCCGAAACCTCGTGGACTTCAGTAGGGATGCTGCCGGCCTATGATGCTGAGCGGTATGCCCTAGTGGTACCCACGGCGTTCAATGCTGCCACGACCTTTGAAGTGGTTGCGACATTCTGGGATGAGAGTACAATGCGGTCTGGCCCCGGTGTCGGCGAATCCGTAGATAACCTCATACCTCAGGCCCCATCCAACGTGATTGCGCTGGCTGATGCGGGCATTTCACTGACTTGGAGTGCCCCCGATGATCCCGATATCAACTTCTATCGGATTTACCGGTCAACCAGTTCTGGTTTCGTACCTGATCCAGCGAACGAGATCGGTACCACTATTGAAACGGCTTTCGACGATCCGGTAGTGGATGCTGGCATCTACTACTACAAGATCGCCGCTGAGGATTTCAATAGCAATCTGGGTGAATTCTCTTCAGAGGTATCGGCTGAGATCATCCTTGGCATCAACGAGAACGGTCTGCCCACGGAATATGCTTTGGCGCAGAACTTCCCGAATCCCTTCAATCCGAGCACGAGCATCAAGTTCCAGCTGCGGGAAGCGGGTCATGTCTCGATGGTGATCTATGATCATATCGGTCGCGAGGTCCTAACCCTGATCGATCAGCCCATGAGCGCCGGTTATCACAATGTGACCGTCGGTGCGGACAGGCTGGCCTCAGGCGTTTACTTCTACAGGATTCGTGTAAACGACTTCACTTCAACCAAGAAGATGCTCCTGCTGAAGTAAATCATCCCTACCGGGATATATACAGTATAATAGAAAGCCCCGTCAGAAATCTGGCGGGGTTTTCTATTGCTGTGAGCAGATGTCTCTGGGCTTAGAAGCTGTATTTCATTGCGGCGTAGAAATGACTGAAGGTATCACCAATGGTAGCCAACATGCTGCCGTCTTTGCCATCCATGTAGTTCAAACCCAGCTCCAGATCGAAAGCGTCTTCCAGAGCGATGGTCAGTTTGCCACCCACCATGTAGCCGTTGTTGTCGAATTCGTATAATGCCTGCCCCTGCAGCGTGTACAATCCATCGGAGAAATCATAGGAAGCGGTGGCCATGATGGCATTCTGAGCGATAGTCCCGAAAGGCATCCCCATTTTGGGTTGGATATTGTCTTTCTCGTTCTCTTCCTCGGTGTACACGACAGCGCCAGTGATGGGATTCATAATATCATCGCCATCGAGTTGTGTTATATGGGTACCCAGATATTGGAAAACGATGTTGGAGTTCTCATCAGCACGATCGACCTGCAACACGTATTGGAGATAAGGATTGCGGATCATGGGATCGTTTCCATCGGTATCTTCGGTGAGGAAGTAGGCCCCCTCGGCTCTCAAGGCCCAGTCACCGAAGAAAGTGACCACATCAGCCCCAAGCACCTGGGTCTGGTAATATTCCAGGCTCTTCAGGGAAGTCGGATCCGGAACGCCGGGCATCAGTTCATTGAAGGTGGGGGTGAACATGCGGTCGAAGCCGCGGAAATAGCTGGCTGATACATCCATGAAACTCAGCGGTAAGCGCACCCGAACACCCATCTCCGAGTTGCTCAGATCGTGCTCCGGATAGTTGGCCTTTTCCATATCAATCGTAAACGGGATGTCCTGGAAGATGGGAAAGTCCGGCTCATCCAGTGGAATACGGTTGGGATGAAAAATGGGAGTGAGAGCCGCCTCCACATTTATATTACCAAAATATAGGTTAGTCGATATCGCCAGGTTGCTTTGTTTTCGATCTCCACCTCCCATGAAAAGATAGTAGAAATCGTAGGCATTCACATTGTCAGTAGGATTGTTCCCGTCAGCTGCGCCCCAGGATAGCACCTGCTGGCCGAAACGGATATCACCCAGAGATGTGGATAGATCGGCGTAGGCTTCCTGCAGTTCAAGCGTACCTGCGTTGGTGTTGAGTCGGTACTCGAGTGTAGTGTTGAAGAACAGGCTCACCTTTTGGCCGCGCTGGTGGCCTTCGATGGATACGATCCGGTGGGGCAGACTGAGATATTTCTGCTCCAATGTTAGACGTGCCAGGGGATACACATGGCCATGAAACTCGATCTGGGCTGACAACGGGAAAATCAATCCAAGCAGGCCGAGCGTCACCCCTTTAGAAAGCAGCGATTTCATGGCAGCCTCCGCAGGTTGCGCTCATGGAACAGGTCATCCTCAACGCCTGTATCCACCGCAATATTCTGAAAGAGAAGTTCGGTGGTATGGTCTTTCTGAACGTTGCGGACGAACATCCTGGTTGGTATTGTGTACTCTTTCAGTTCCTGCATCTCCAGGGTGCGCTCCTTCTGTAGATTTCCGGCTCTGTCGTAATACTCCTCCTTGATGGGGACTGTGTCCGATTGGCGGACCCAGGAAACAATCCTGCTATAGGAGGAACCCGTTTCCGGCTTGGGCAGGCTGACAAGAATCCAGCAGGGCTGCCCTTCAATGGCTTCGTCCGGCTCCAACTCGTAGGTGTATTCATCGAGAGGTCGGCTGCTCATGTCCTCGTAGGAGAGGTCTGAACCCATGAAGCTTTCCCCTTTCTTACTGGAGGCAATGCGCCGCATCTTATTGAAGCTGGGCAGCCACATACGCATTTCATCATCCCGATCTTCGTACTCGATCCTGAGGAAAGCCACACCGCGGTCATCGGCCGGTGCCAGAAACCAGAGGATTTGTTTCTCGTCACCCTTGCGGATGGAATGCACCGTCAGCGTACGTGTGCTTCCGGTGCGGGACGTCATGGTCATGGTCATATCGTTAACCATGTCGTCAGGTTGGTTGCGCTCATCAACCATTTCAGCGATATCGTAACCGGTCTGAGCCATCAGACACAGAGGCAGGATCAGGGCGAGTAGTGCTTGTTTCATGATTGAATCCTTTCCTATTCAGCTAATGTCATGCGGTTACCTTGTTGCGCATGAGATGTACGATGGTTGCGAGCATGGTCAGGGTACCGAGGGCACACGAGACCATGGAGATAATGATAAGGCCGCCGGCGTAAATCATGGGGACGAAATTGGAGAACAGCAGGGCTGCGAAGCCCACGGATACGGCGGCTACATTAAGCAGGATGGGATATCCCACATCGTCGATTGCGGCCTGTCCAACTTGATCACGCGGCACGCCCTGGCCGATAAAATGCCGGTACTGGGCAATGAAGTGTACGGCGAAATCAACACCGACACCGATGATGATGGCTGACAGTAAGGCTGTGACATGGCTAAGCTCGATACCCACCCAACCCATGAGGCCAAAGTTTAGAAGAATGGCGGAAGCCAAAGGAATTACCGCGAGAATACCCCAGCGGAAACTTTTATAGAATATACCGGACAGGATGATCACCAGCAGCAGCGATAATATGAGAGAACGAAGGGAGCTGGATATCAGAAGATTGGTAAAATCGCGGAGAAAGACAGGCAAGCCGGACACGCGCACATCCATGTCCACAAAATCACCGGCATCGATTCGATCCTCCAGCCGATCAACCAGCCCCAGCATCTCTTGGGTCGACACCGTTTTAAGGCTTGAGTTGATCAAGGCGTTGCTGTAATCGTAATCCACCAAGGCATTGAAATCTTCCGGATCACCGGACATGCTGTAAAGGGTCAGCAGGTTAGAGACCTTGGCACGCGTATCCGGAATATATTCATACTCCAGACTGTCGTCCATGACCACCCGGTGCATTTTGGCAATGATGTCCGCAATGGAATAGGTCAGACCCATGATGTCATCGCTCTCCAGCTGTTCCTGGAGCGACTGGATCTGCTTAAGTGTCCGAGGTGCCTTGATATCGCCCCGCACTTGAACGGCCAGATTGGAGGAGCCATAGAATTCGTCATCCAGAAAAGCCATGTTCTGTCGGATGTCAGAACCGGGCTTGAAGAATTTGACGACATTCACCTCTACTCGCAGTTGAGTTATGCCAATAATAGAAAATATGATCACCACAGCTGCCCCGGAGAGAATTACAACCGGCCTTTTTAGGACGTATTGCCCGACAGCGTGAATGATCTTCTCAAAAAGACCCGGTGTGGATAAGGCGCGCCCGGTAAGGTTCCACTTCGTGAGGACCATGACGCTGGGCAGGAAAGTCACGGACAGATACCAGGCCCAGGCGATGCCAAATGAAACGGTTACACCATAGCCCACCATGGTTGTAAGTGGCGCGGAGGTCAGGGTGATAAAACCCGCCATGGTGGTGATGGACGTCAGGAAGACCGGCAGCATGAGGACGTCCAAGGTGGCCGCGATGGAGGATCTGATCTCGCGCCGTTCCCGGACTTCCCGGAAAAACCGGGTCATGATATGTACGCCATCCGCGGTGGCAATTGTCAGCAGTATCACCGGCATATTGGCATTGATCAGTGAGAAGTTGAAATGTTCACTCCCGGTCAGCCGGAACATCCAACCAAAGAAACCGACCATGGTTAATGCGGACAAGATAATGACAGTGAGGACCATCAACAGGCCGGGTAGACTCCTGAGGTTGAATAGCAGGATCAGCGCCAGAAAAATGACACCGAGACCCATTAGCCCCGTGACGTCCTGCCGCACCAGCTGCGTAATGAGTCCCCGCACATAGGGCAGTCCCCCGATTCGGACATCATAACCGGTGAGTAATGAATCGGAGAGGGATTCAATTTGTGTGGCCAGCAGCTTATCTGAGATGCCGGGCACAGGAAGCACCATAATCCGTGTATAGTTTTCACCAACGGATACCATTGTCTCGCGTATGTCAGGATTGCGATCCAGATACTCCTTCACGCCAGCCACATCATCCACGCTCAAATCCCGGTGGGGCATGAGATCATCCACCTCAAGGAAGCCTTCGACGCTTTTCATTTTCGTCATAGTTGCCAGACCGCGGACATCGTCCACCAGAGGAATTTCCTCAAGTGCTTGAGTGATGTCCCATATCCTGGCCAAGTTTTCGGCTGTATAGATACTTTCGTTCTCCCGGCCCACACTGATCAGGATGGGTTCCGTGGAGCCGAATTGTTCCTCGATATCATTCCAGATGATCCTTGATGGCAGATCCTGGGGAAGCATTTTCATGACGTCGTCTTCAACATTCAGAAACCGAACGCCAGAACCCAGAATGATGCTTAGAACCAGAGCCAGCCCAATGGACTGCCAGGGTTTTTCGATTGTCCAACTAATAAATGTCGTTTTCATAGCTCTCTGTATATTCCAATTATCGTAACCATTACACAGTTCGTTTTGTGTGCATTAAATGAATGATCGCTGCCATTAACGTAAGTGTTCCAATCGCACAGGACAGCATGGAGATGATGACCAATCCTCCCATGTAATTAATGGGCACAAAGTCTGAGAACAACAGGCTCACAAATCCAATGGAGATTGCTGCGACGTTCAGCAGGATTGGATACCCCACATCATCGATCACCGCCTGGCTGACCTGTTCCCGGGGGAGATCAGTACCCAGAAAGTGCTGGTATTGAGCAATATAGTGAACCGCGAAGTCCACCCCGACGCCGATAATGATGGCGGTAAACAGAGCTGTAATGTGGCTTAGCTCTACTCCAAACCATCCCATAAGGCCGAAGTTCAGCAGAATTGCCGATGCCAGGGGTATAACGGCAACCAATCCCCAACGCATTCCCTTGAAGAAAATCCAGGAAAGAATAATAATCATGACCAGAGCCAAACCGATGGAACGCAGAGAACTGGTGGTGAGCACCTTAATGAAATCGCGCATGAAGACGGGCATACCCGAGAGCTGCACATCCAGGTTTTGATAGTGCTGTTCGGAAAGGTTCTGTTGCACCCGGTCCACCATTCCCACCAATTCCTCGGTCGAGGTCATTTTAAACGTAGCTGTAATCAGGCCGTGTCGATAGTCGTAGTCCACCATACGACTGAAATCATCGGGATCACCTGACATGCCATAGAGGGTGATCAGATTGGCCACTTTCTGGCGGGTGTCGGGAATCACCTCGTATTCCACGCTGTCATCCATGACGACCCGGTGCAGTTTGGCCACGATATTTGCCAGGGACAGGGTGTTACCCACATTGGTTTCATCTTCCAGAACGGTCTGGATATTTTCCATGGCCGTCAGGGTTTCGGGCTCCTTCAGATCACCGTTGACCTTGATGGCAAAATTGGCCGAGCCGTAGAAATGGTCGTCCAGGAAGTTGAAGCTTTTTACAATGGGCGTATCAGGCTTGAAGAATGAAATGACATTTACTTCCACTCTAATCATGGTAATCCCGATACCGACAAACAGAACGACGGCCAGGCTGGTTGCGACGACGACCTTCGGTCTTCGCAGAACGAAGTGGCCAATGTGGTGAATTCCCCTTTCGAGCAATCCCGCGGAATTGAGAGCCCGGCTATTGAGATTCCATTTTTTCAGCACCATCGCGCTGGGCAGGAAGGTGACGGACAGGTACCACGCCCAGGCAATCCCAAAAGACACGGTAAGGCCATATCCTACCATGGCCTGGAGTGGGGCTGAGACCAGGGCCAGGAAGCCCGCAATGGTAGTAACGGACGTAAGAAAAACCGGCAGCATGAGCACGTTCATGGTAGCGATCACCGATTCTTTCACATCCCGCCTTTCACGGATTTCCCGGAAAAAACGGGTCATGATATGTACCCCATCGGCGGTGGCGATGGTTAGTAGAATCACCGGCATACTGCTATTGATAACGGTAAAATTGAACAGGTCGTTGTGAAAAAAGTGGTAGAGCCAACCCAGAAATCCCAGCATGGATACGGTGGAAAGCATAATGACAACCATTACCATAATCAGGGCCGTCACGCTCCGCAGATTGATAAGCAGGATCAAGGCCAGAACAATAATCGCAATGCGAATTAAACCGATAATCTCGCCACGGACTATTTTCGCGAGTAGCCCCCGGATGTAGGTTAAACCGCCCAGATAGTAGTCATATTCCTTGCTGATAGAGGCGATCAACTCCTCTACAGCTATGGTCAGTTCCTCATCGGATGTTCCGGGCAGCGGTACGACCGCCAGCATGGTGTAATCCTCGTCCGGGGCCACCAGCATGCCAGCCAGGTCGGGATTGCGTTCCATATAGTCCTGTATGTGATCGATCTCGGTTTGGGTAAGATCCCGGTGGGGAATGAGATCGCCAACTTCAAGAAATCCATCATCGCTGTCCATTCGGTTCATGGTTGCGAGACTCTGGACCTCATCGACGAAGGGGAGAGCTTCAATGGAGCGAGTTAAATCCCATACATGAGCCAGTGTCTCCGGGGTGTAGATGCTTCTTCCTTCCCGGCCCAAGCTGAGGAGTAAAGGCTCAGTAGAACCGAATTGCGCTTCAATCTCATTCCAGACCTGCCGTGAAGGAATGTCTTCCGGAAGCATTTTCATGAGGTCATCCTCGATGTGGATGAAACGTACGCCCGAAGCAATGATGAGGCTTAATACAACTGCCATGCCAATAGACTGCTTGGGATGAGTTGTGGTCCATGCGATTAATGTATTCTTCAATGCAATTTGCTCCCTTCGGTCGGTTGTGCGATTTCCAAATCTAGCTCAATCTTGCTTTGAGGCCGCCCAAAATGAACTGTACCACATGTTCCTTTACCTCAACTTCATACAAAGAGAGATCGAAGGCCTCCATCAATGGTGCGTACATGGGCTGGAACATGAAATTGGATACGATACCAATCATAATACTCTGAGTCGCCATGGCCAGATCTCGTTGCGGTAGAGCGTCTCTCCCTATGTAGGTCAGGATTTTTGGAGTCCACCATTCGAGCATCTGAGGACCGATGCTCTGAAAGAATTTCCGGGTATGAGGTGCTCCGGCAGCCAATTCCCGGGCCATGAAGGGGCGGAGACGGTCGCCCTTAATCTCGAACAGATCAGCGTACATGTTGTACACATCCATGACGGTTTCTTCCAGGGAGGTTTCTCGCTTAAGAATTTCGGCAAGCTTCTGGAAAATGGGTGAGAAATTACCAGTTAGTACCGCCTCAAAGAGGCTTTCTTTATTGTCGAAATGGTAATAGAGCATATACTTATTTACATTGGCAGCGAGGGCAATCTCGCGCATATTGGCGCCGTCGAAACCCTTGGCAGCGAAGGCTACTTCGGCGGCCTCAAGTATGTTCTGGCGGGTGAGTTCTGATTTTTCCCTGGTGCTGTGTTTGGGGCGAGGTACCATGGTAACTCCTGTGTTCGCGGTTAATTTACTGACCGGATGGTCAATATATCAAGCATAAACTGTACGGTTGGTCAATTACATTTTATATTAATACCGTTTTAAATTTCTCTTCCTTCTTGACTAGCGAATCAAAGACACGATTACGATATTTTCTGATTCCTCAATCTCCTTCTGCTTACATTATGCTTGCTACAGTATTGTCTGATAAGTTCACTTGAAGCACAGGAGGGACCAAGTCAATGTCACTGCAGGTCATCACTGATTGGAGTTCGAATCACCCCACGGTTATGAGCTACCTGATAATGTTGGGTGTCATTATAGGCAGCTATCTGGCATTGCTTATAACCAGGAAAATTGTAATGCACCCCCTGAAAGCCGTGGTAAAACGCAGCTCAACCCAGCTCGATGATATTCTGTTTGAAAAGGGTGTGTTTTGGCGATTGGCGTATATTGTTCCCTTACTGATTCTATATGGCTTCGCCTATCTCATACCCTCAGTCGAAAATTTCCTGCACCGCCTGTTATCCGCCATGATTGTCTGGATTATCACCATCACCTTTGGTGCCTTGCTCAACGCCGTAAATGAAGTGTACAGAAGTACGATTCTCGCGAAACGTATGGATATTAAGAGCTATCTGCAGATAGCAAAGCTGCTGCTTTACATTTTCGGGGGTCTCATAATTATTTCTATTCTTATTGGCCGCTCACCCTGGCTTATGCTCAGTGGGATTGGCGCGATGACAGCAGTATTGCTGTTAATATTCCGTGACACGATCTTGTCCTTTGTTGCCAGCCTGCAGATCAGCTCCAACGATCTGGTGCGCGTTGGGGACTGGATTGAAGCACCGACTTTCGGGGCCGATGGTGATGTACTGGATATTGCCCTGCATACCGTCATGGTACAGAACTGGGACAAGACGATTACGGTTATCCCGACCTACAAACTCCTTGATTCATCCTTCAAGAATTGGCGGGGAATGTCCATGAGCGGGGGACGCCGGATTAAACGGGCTGTGTACCTGGATGTGTCTACGATCAGGTTATGCGATGAGGAGATGTGTCAGCGCTTTGAAACGTACGAGCTGATTGCTGATTATGTCCGCAAGAAAAGGGCTGAGACGACCCAATACAATCAGGAGCATCAGGTAAAAACGGATCGGCTGATTAATGGCCGACGCCTGACCAACGTGGGCACGTTCAGGGCGTATGTGGAGGCCTACTTAAGGCATCACCCACAGATCCATCAGGAAATGACACTACTGGTACGGCAACTGGATTCCGGACCTAACGGGCTCCCGATTGAGGTTTACGCCTTTACCAGTGATACGCGCTGGGCCAGCTATGAGAGTATCCAGGCCGATATCTTTGACCACATACTGGCTGTAGTACCCGAGTTCGAACTGCGCGTGTTCCAGCAGCCAACCGGAAGGGATTTCGGTCGACTATCCCAACCGACATAATCCACGAGCCAAGATATTGTCTGAGTAATGTGAAAAACGCAGCCAGGATCTGTGCCAGGCTGCTCAGCCAAAAAGATCCTGTAAGGGCCTTACCTGGAAATCTCCACTCTTTACTCTCCGGATAGCCCGCACCATTGCCCTGGCCCCACTGAGTGTCGTAATGACTGAAATGCCGTGGTGCACAGCACTCTC
The DNA here is from genome assembly GCA_042568495.1 of Fidelibacterota bacterium. GTDB lineage: Bacteria > Fidelibacterota > Marinisomatia > SCGC-AAA003-L08 > TS1B11. The sequence goes on from JBHPIW010000002.1 coordinate 98,916, forward strand.
ACCCATGGCATATTCATCTTCTCTTGCTCGTGCTCCTAGGGGTGTGTTGATAATAAGCTGGACCTCCCCGTTGCTGATCGCATCGGCTACGTTGGGCCGTCCCTCGCCCACTTTGTGGATGAAATCGGCGGCGATCCCGCTCTGACGTAGGGCCCGACAAGTACCCTCCGTTGCGATGATTCCAAATCCCAGCTCGGTGTAATCCCTGGCAACGGATATGACGTTGAGCTTGTCATCAGCATTGACAGAGATGAATACGGTTCCCTCCGTAGGGAGGCTAGCACCGGCGCCCAGCTCCGCTTTAGCATAGGCACCTCCCAACCCGGTGTCCAAGCCCATTACCTCACCGGTGGATTTCATTTCCGGTGACAGAAAGACACCTTCGGCGGGGAATTTATCAAACGGGAATACCGGCCGTTTGACCGCCAGCGCTTCCGGCACGGCGTCTCCGGCCAGGGCGTCCAGGTTTTTCCCTTTGGTGAGTTCCTTTATTGTCTTGCCGAGTGCGATCTGTGCGGCCCATTTTGCCAACGGGATGTTGCGGGCTTTACTGACAAAGGGTACAGTCCGGCTGGCTCGCGGATTGACCTCCAGGACGTATACGATACCAGCCTTCATGGCATACTGGATATTGAGCAATCCTTTCACCCCTAATTCCAGTGCCAGCATTCGGGTATACTTACGAATTCTATCCAAGGCGTCGCTAGGCATGAAATAGGGTGGCAGTACACATGCGGAGTCTCCACTATGAATCCCTGCTTCTTCAATGTGCTGCATGATGCCTCCCAGGAGCAGGTCATGACCGTCGCACAAAGCATCGACATCGAACTCGTATGCGTCTTCCAGAAAGGCATCGATGAGAATTGGGTGCTCCCATGAAATATCAGTGGTGCGGCGGATGTATTCTTCCAGTCCCTGCCGGTGATATACAATCTCCATGGCTCTTCCGCCAAGAACGTAGGATGGTCGAGCCAGGATAGGATAGCCGACCTGCTCCGCAACCTGGACAGCTTCCTTCAGGGTGCGGGCAACACCATATTCCGGTCGCGGTATGTCCAGACGATCCAATAAAGCCCCGAATTTTTCCCGATCCTCAGCCAGATCGATAGCAGCGGGAGACGTCCCTAGGATGGGTACCTCTGCTTCAGCCAAACGATTGGCAATGTTCAGTGGTGTTTGGCCTCCGAACTGGATCAGCACACCCTCAGGTTGTTCCATTTCTACGACGTTCATCACGTCTTCAAAAGTCAGGGGTTCGAAATATAATCGGTCTGCAATATCGAAGTCGGTGGAAACCGTCTCGGGATTGCAGTTTTGCATAATGGCTTTAATCCCCAGTTCCTGGAGGGCAAAAACAGCCTGTACACAGCAGTAATCGAATTCGATTCCTTGCCCGATACGGTTCGGGCCACTGCCCAGTATCAGGACCTTCCGGCCCGGCAGCGCCTCTACTTCCTGCTCAAGATCGTAGGTAGCATAGCAGTAGGGAGTCTCGGCGGAAAATTCCCCGGCGCAGGTATCTACGGCCTTGAAGGACGGGGTGATACCCAGGGATAAACGCAGACTTCTAGCTGATCCTTCATCAGCATTCATCAGACGCCCGATTTGGCGATCCGAAAAACCTTTGCTCTTCAGTTTCTGCATATGTGCGGTAATCTGCAAGGTATCGGTGTCACTGTCGTTTGAGTCGTGGTATGTTTCAATATCGATGTCCATGGTACGGCCAGTGATCGCCAGGTCCTTGATCTGGGCTAAAAACCAGGGATCAATACTGGTCAAGCGCCTGATTTCTTCGACAGTCCGACCCTGCGTAAAAGCTTCGCGGATTTTCAGAAGCCGAAAGGCAGTGGGGAATCGCATCTTATCTAGATCGAGCGGTCGCCGAGATTCTTGAGGTCGTGACTCCAAGCCATCCAATCCAACCTCCAGGGATCGAAATGCCTTTTGGAGACTTTCCTGGAAGTTTCGTCCGATGGCCATAACCTCCCCTACGGCCTGCATTTGTATGCCCAGTACACCAGAAGCTCGCGGGAACTTTTCGAAATCGAAACGTGGTACTTTGGTCACGACATAATCGATGGTGGGTTCATAAGCGGCCAGAGTCTGCCTGGTTATATCGTTTTGGATTTCGTCCAGCCGGTAACCCACGGCCAGTTTGGCTGCCACTTTGGCTATGGGGAATCCCGTCGCTTTGGAGGCCAGGGCGGAACTTCGGCTTACCCGTGGATTCATCTCAACAATAACCATGCGGCCATCATCGGGATTGACTGCGAATTGGACATTAGAGCCACCGGTTTCCACTCCCACAGCCCGTATACATACCAAGGACCAGTTGCGCATCTGTTGGTACTCACGATCGGTGAGGGTTTGGGCCGGGGCCACGGTGATGGAGTCACCGGTATGGACCCCCATGGGATCAACGTTCTCAATAGAGCAGACGACCAGTGAGTTATCAGCTCCATCCCGCATGACTTCCAGCTCGAATTCCTTCCAGCCCAGCAGAGCTTCTTCGATCAGGACTTCACCGATGGGGCTGGCCATCAACGCGCGATTTACCAGGTTAGCGTATTCTTCCCGATTATAAGCCATACTTCCCCCAGTGCCACCTAGCGTGAAGGAAGGCCGGATAATGGCTGGCAGGTGAAGGTTTTCCAGCAGAGCTTCGGCTGCAGACAGATTGGAAGCACGGCCACCGCGCGCGGTGGGGATACCTACCTCACTCATAATTTCCTTGAACCGCTCACGATCTTCGGCTCTCCGGATAACTTCGATATCGGCCGCAAGAAGCTTAGTTCCGTATTGGTCAAGAATCCCGTTTTCGGCCAAAGCAATGGCACAGTTCAGACCTGTTTGTCCGCCAACAGTAGGGATAAGAGCGTCAGGTTTCTCCTGGGCAATAATCTTCGCTACAATATCGGGCCGCACAGGTTCGATGTATGTCGCGTCGGCAAGCATGGGATCCGTCATGATCGTGGCAGGATTGGAGTTAACCAGGATGACCCGGTAGCCCTCCTCTTTCAATGCCCGGCAAGCTTGGGTACCAGAATAATCGAATTCGCAGGCCTGGCCGATAATGATAGGGCCGGCGCCTAAGATGAGTATGGAGTGGATTTCTGAATTTCTTGGCATATCGGAATGTCTGATAACCGAAAAGCTGAATGAAATATAATGCAGGCTGTGGGTAGGGTACGGAAGAGTTTTCTACGCAGCATGTGCAAAATATGCCAGCGCGTAGTTCTTGCGAGCGTTCATCCTTAGATTTAACGACCGTCCGTTCCCAACGTCGTTAACATCGATCAATTTTATTAGTGCTTCCTGATTCTTGGCATCGGGAAGCACGGATATTAATGCGTTTGGAGTATCGTGGAAGAACTCTTGCTGAAAGGTATTGTCACTGTCATCCGGGAACAGCGGCAGATAGTGAATGCCCTTTTCCACCAGATCCAGGAAGAAGTGTGTGCCGAATGAAACCTCAGGCGTGTAATCACCCTCCCGGAAAGCAATCTCAATTAGCGCTTTGGTATTGTTGATCTCGCTATATTGAACGGGAATACCCAGGCGGATGTTACTGCTGCCCCAGCGACCCGGCCCCAACAGGATGAAGGTTTTTTCTGCCAGAGCGTGGTTGATCTTGCCGATGGTTCGAGCTAGCTGGTAGCGTTTATGATCACCCTCCAATTGGAGGTATGCCCGAGGATCGCAATAAACAACGTAATCGATGCTGTCAACTTTGCCATTTCTTACGTGGCGTGGTGTGCTGAAGACAGAATCCTGGATGGGAATATCCGCTGGTATCGTGACGGCATCATCTTCAAATCGTCGTGCCAGGGGGCGGGTTTGCAGTAAGTACAAGTACTGACCATCGTGGGAAAACTCAATATCGATGGGGCATTCATAGGCATCTTCCAGTACGTGCAGAATATCACGCATGATGCGAGGGAAGTCGGTATTCTTTAGGAGATTCTCGAAGGTGATTACACCCGCAGGATACTGTGCAGGGGGAGTGGTCTTGAAAGGGGCCTGGAGTAAACCATCCTTTTCAATAGAAATGATGTGTTCGACTCCGGGCATCCTTTCTGTCCCCCAAAGTTCATGAAGCGGGATGATTTCGTAGCTGTTCGTCTTCAGGTTGATGACATCCACATGGGTTTGGGAATACTTCTTCTGGGTTTGAAGCGTTGTTTCCGGTCGAAGGGTAGGGGCGGAAAGCGGGACCAGCCGGGGGTAATCGTCCCCCACACGATCTACGGCTCGTGTACCAAGCCCCATTACAATACGCACGAGTCCGTCCTTTTCCTTGATGCGAGGACTCCAGGTGTAGTCGTTTCTGGAAAAAGCAACCCCAGCATAACCCGGAAGGAAATAATGACGGTAATTGAAGCCGACCACCTTTTGTATGAGAATACCTATTTTCTCGTCATAATCCAGCAAATCCCGCTCTTTCCGGTAGATAAGAGGATCTGGGGCAATTCCGCTGGCGAAGACCTCTCCAATGGCCGCCAGCAACTGAGAGAGTCTCTGATCAAGAGTGCCCTGATTCCCGAGAAACAGGCTTTGGTACTTACCGGAAAAAGCAGCCTTGAAATGATCTTCAAGAAGACTGCTGGAGCGCACGATAATGGGGTGCTTTCCCAGCTGTTTAAGTATACTGCGACACTGCTTGATGACATATTCGGGGAATTGCCCATTTCGGAATACTTCCTGGATGGCAGGATATTCGTTCCTGATCTCATCGGGTGTCTTATACTTCTGATGTTGGTAACGAGTGAGGCCATTAAGACTGAGAAAATCCTCAAAGACATCGGTTCGGACAAAGTAGGATTCCGGTAAGCGAATGAGATCGTCGTACTCTTTCCTGCGCTGGGATTGGATAATTTTGTATCCCAGAAGCATACCCGCGGCCTTGCCTCCGACGCGACCGTGTCCGGCTGCCGAGCCGATAGCATGGTCGATCAGTGGGGGCATATCGCGGATGGTCAGATAATGCTTAGCGATATGCAGAAACTCCAAGTGCTCGCTGATAAAGTTGCGCAGCAGAGACACTCGCAGACCAATCACTTCTTCCTTGGGCAAAGGTTTCATTAATGGAATACTGCAGTATTCGCGAACCTTGTCGGCCAGAACGCCAAAGGATACATCAGTCAGATTGGCAATGTTTTCCAGCGCGTAGATGTAGTCACGCTTGACAACAGAGAAAATCAGTTCATCAATTTCAGTATCATTCAGGTGCTTCAGAGCATGCTTAAGAGTCAGGCGTCGGATTAATCGCCGTTCATTAGTGGACCACTGATCCGGGCCGATGTTGGGACTTCCCAGTTTGTGATCGTAGTTGAAGGTCTTGGCCTCTTGTCTGGCCTGTTGGTAAATGTCGTTGATAGATACATGCTGCTTCTCGTGTAAATGCAGAAGGAGCTGAAGGTAGATTTTCTCCTCCAAGTGGGGGTAGGAGCGGATTTTCTCCTTTAGCTCCTGGGAAGAGCTGCGGGCCTGTTTTGAGGTATTGGCTTTAGCCGTCACGCTCACACTCTCTCTAAAGGTCTTGGCAGGAAGTTAAGATTAATAAGAAGCCAACGAACAGATTCAGGATATCTGCCCTTTGGCTCCTGTGTTTGTCAAGTAGTCTGAAGGGCTTATTTGTCAGTCACAATCCCTACACCCATCCACGGAGTCGGCATGCTTCCGCAACGCGAGCAATAGAGATCATATAGGCGGCCTGACGCATATGGACGTCGTTCCGGCTCGTGTACTGTTCATACACATCATGGAAAGCCTTGGTCATTTTTGTATCCAGTCGTCGGTGTACTTCCTCCAGCTCCCAGTAGAAGTTATAGGTATTCTGTACCTGTTCGAAGTAGGAGACAGTAACTCCACCAGCGTTAGCCAGAAAATCGGGTATAACGAAGACACCATTTTCCCAAAGGATCATATCAGCTTCGGGAGTGGTGGGTCCGTTGGCCAGCTCGCAGACAATCTTGGCTTTCACCCGACCGGCGTTCCCCTCGGTGAGTACCCCTTCAAGAGCGCTGGGGAAAAGAACAGTCGCATCCAGTTCGAGCAAGTCAGCATTGCTGATGGGCTCAGTATTTGGGAAGCCCTGTAAGCTGCCATTTTTCAGCTTATAATCCACGGCTTCTTTGCCAGAGAACCCTTTTGGATTATACACCCCGCCTTTGGAGTCACTGGCGGCGATCAGCGTCAGACCCAGCAGCTCTTCACCCAGTAAGGCACCAAACTGGCCGGCGTTCCCAAAGCCGTTGATGGCCATAGTGGCCCCATCGAGATTAACCTTCAACATGTTGGCAGCTTCGCGCACGGTGTAAATACCGCCACGAGCAGTCGCATCTCCGCGACCTTGGGATCCCCCTAATGGAATCGGTTTGCCAGTAATAACTCCGGGGTGGCTTTCGCGGACGATTTTCTCGTATTCATCCATCATCCAGGCCATGATTTGGGGGGTAGTATAGACGTCTGGTGCGGGAACATCCTTGGTTACCCCAAGAATGTGGGCTACCGCTCCCATATACGCGCGTGCGAGGCGCTCCTTTTCGGCATCGGAAAGTTCCTTGGGATTGCATGTCACACCGCCCTTACCGCCTCCGAGGGGAATATCAACTACGGCTGTTTTCCAGGTCATCCATGCAGCCAATGCGCGCACGGTGTCAATGGTTTCGTCGGGATGCCAGCGCAAACCGCCCTTAGTAGGGCCACGGGAAGAATTGTACTGCACGCGGTAGCCGTGAAATACACGGACGCTGCCGTCATCCATTTTAACGGGAAGTGTGACTTTGAATTCACGTTGCGGCCAACGCAGGAATTCACGCATGCTCGGTTCCAGTCCCAGCAATTCGGCTGCTTCGTCGAACTGCTGTTGGGCGATAGCAAACGGATTCGTATTACTCATGACAACTATCTCGCTTTTTAAATAGTGCAGTTTTTGTTTTGGAAAGATCCCGAATCGTAACCTAAGTGGGTTTAAATAGGTTCATTGCAGTCTTCAAAGTTACCAAGGCGCGAAATGGAGTCAAACAATCTAATGAGAATGAATTACGGCCTGTGAGCTGCCCCACACGGTTACTGGGCGTCTGCATCTATAACTGGAAGAACTCTGATTCAGGCCGGGCCAGCCACTCAGATAGCGTCCGGGCGGCAGAATCTTTATCTGAAATGATGGGATTGTTTGTCGGCCATTGAATCCCGAGGTCGGGATCATTCCACCGGATTCCGGATTCACATGCGGGATTATAGAAACCGGTGCATTTATATTGAACCTCGACCCGGTCAGTAAGGGCGCAGAATCCGCGGGCGAAGCTAGCTGGTGCCCAGATTTGCTTATGATTTTCTTCGCTGACCTCTATTCCAATCCACTGTCCCAGAGTTGGTGATTGTTTGCGAATGTCCACAACTACAAGGAAGGCGTTTCCGACCGTCACACGCATGAGTTTGCCCATGGGAGGATCCCACTGGAAGTGCAGTCCTCGCAAGACATTCCTGACTGATCGGGAATGGATATCCTGCACAAACTCCACATCAATTCCTAATTCATTATGGAAGACATCTTTTCGGTAAGATTCCATCAGAAAGCCGCGTGTATCACGGTAGATTTCTGGTGATAGAACAAAGACCCCTTCGAGAATAGTCTCTTCCACTTTCATAGCTAGATGCCTTCTCCGGTTAATCGCCTTGGAAACAGGATCAATTTAAAGATATCAGATCGCATATCAGTTGTTGGATCTCATATCCGGTCGGGTGCCGGCCACATTTCGGTGAATGTTTTTTTCCTCAGCAAGTAATACCGCAGTACCAGGCTGCCGCTAAGCAGATAAGGATCGATATCGCGATCGCTGGTCCGGCGCAATTTCTGGGTGGCCCGGCGCTTGCGCAGGATCAGCCGGGGATGGGTAATTAGCCAAAGATATGCTTTTATGACGGCTAGCGCTCGTTTCCAATCCAGCGCCAGGGCGGACTTCACAATCAATGTCATATCCAGCAGGAATCGAATCGGGAACATTAACAGCAATCGTTTCAGTGAATAATTCTTGAATAACATGAATATGCTGTTACGATGGTTATAGTACATCTTGGACATTTTTTCGGCACCGAGGGTACCACCGCCATGATGGTAAATCACTGCATCGGGTCGAATGCTTAGTTGGTAGCCAAGCAAATGCATCCGCCAGCAGAGATCGATCTCTTCCATGTGAAGGACGAAGTCCTCATCCAGCAGTCCGCTCTCATCCAAAACCTGCTTCCGGATTGCCATTGCGGCTCCTGATGTCCAGAACAGATCTATGGAGTCATCGTATTGGCCCTTATCCTTTTCAATTGTATCGAATATTCTTCCCCTGAGAAAGGGGTATCCCAGACGATCCATGAACCCACCAGCAGCACCAGCGTACTCGAACATGGTATGGTCATTCATGCTGAGTATTTTCGGTTGGCAGGCTGCGAGTTGGCTGTTTGATTGAAACTCTTCCAGTAAAGGATCCAGCCAACCAGGTGTGACTTCAGTATCGTTGTTTAGCAGCACAACATACTCACCTGTGGCGCGTTGAATTCCCAGGTTATTGCCCCCGCTGTAGCTCAGGTTGGTTTCGCTCCTGATGATCTTCACCTCCGGGTAGTTTTGCTCAACAAAGGCGACGCTGTCATCGGTAGAGCCGTTGTCCACCAGGATGATTTCCAAGTCGGGGTAGTTGGACTTGCGCAGTGAGTTGAAACAGTCTCGCAGGTAAACCAAGCCGTTATAATTGGGGATAACGACGCTGAATCCGGGTGTGTCAATTTCGCTCAATTTGAATGATTACCGCTATAAGCCGGGCGCGTAATTATTGTCAGGCCTCGGAGTACACTGGTTTCAAAAATGAGATAGGCCCGAGTACGGCAGTGACTTTCGATGCCCCTTGAAGAACTACTGTTTTTGGATCTCTTCCAGGACGCCGCGGGCACCTTGGTCTTGGGGATTCATGAGAAGCCAGTCATTCAGGATGCTGATGGCCAAATCCTCATGACCTGTCGAGCGATAGATATCAACCAATCCGCCAACAACCTCGCCATTCTGGGCGTGTCTGCTGTAAGTATCCTGGAAAATGGAATTAGCCGTTGCCCAATCATTCAGATCACGGCTGTAGACAAGGCCCAAGTACAATTGATCTCTGGGTGTCAACCGGAAGCGCTGGGGATATAAATCCAAACGTTCCCGCATGCTGGTTGTGTCTCCCGAGACACCATACATTTGAGCCATCTGGAAATACAGTTCCTTGCTGCGGATGGGGATGGTGGTCTCGGGAATGAGCACAGCCAACGTATCCAAGATGGCCATCGTTGCATTCCCATCGTTAAGCCTCAAACCATCGGCTGCCAGTTGCAGGAAACTGGCGCGCAGATTGCCCATTAATCTCTGGATGTTGGAGTTGTAGTAGACTGACGGATCCCCCAGATTGGTATAGCGGTAGACACTGAGCAGGTTATGGCGCAGCTGGGCCATATTGAAACTAAAGGATTGCTTGCCGGGAATAGGCACCAACTCATAGGCCAGTCCCTGCATTTCCAGGTATTTATCCAGACCGATCTTGTTATCAGGTGCGACAGTCACAGCAAAGTAAATGGGTTGGGTCCAGTTCACGTCGTTGATGATCTGAACGATCATGCGATCCTGGACGCGGATATAGCGGCCCCCGTAGGTGGGCTTCAATTTCCACTCAATAGATCCGGTAGGGTGATCCGGTAGATCGGCCTTGATCTGCAGGATTTGTTCTTTCCAGGGGATCGGGCTCATACGCTTGATGCTCTGGTCAGAAAGAGATAAGGGCAGCTTGGGCTCAACGTCCCGCAGCTGGCTGATATACCAGTCCGTATTAAGCAGGCTAAGATTCACCACCCGTACATCCTTGCGTACTCCCTCCACCTCTTGCAGATACCACAGTGGAAACGTGTCGTTATCACCGTTGGTAAAGAGAATACCATTCTCCTTACAGCTGTTTAGCAGGTTATACGAGTAATCCCATGCTACATAGTTTCCGGAGCGGTCATGCTGGTGATAATTGGCAAACAGCATGACACCGGGCATTATGAGTAACAGCAAGCCAAGGGTACTTGGCAGTGCAATGCGTAACAGGGATGATTCCTTAATCTGTTTCGAAAGCAGCTCGAGGATTCCACCTGTACCAATGCCGATCCAGATCGACCATGCAAAAAAGCTGCCCACATAGGAATAGTCACGTTCCCTCGGCTGTGGGTCAGGTTGGTTCAGGTACAAGATGATCATTAAACCCGTGGCCAGGAAAAGCGCCAAAACAGCGAGACCATGCTTCCAATCCTTCTGCATCTGGTAGCCCATGCCAATGAAACCCAGAATGAGAGCAACCGGCAGTCCAAACTGGAGCCACGCCACGCCGTCTTCGGTACTATTGGCGCCGAACGCAGAGACCCCCTTGGCCGCTGAAGGCCCCCGACCGGCGAATTGCCACAGGAAATACCGGATATACATTTTTTTAACCTGATACTGCCAAAAGAACTGGGAGTCTGAAGAGTAACGGCGATAGGATGCCAAGTGATCCGATTGCATTGAATAGCGTCGTGGCAGCAGAACCTCTTGTTCCGTGAACCAACCGGTTTGATTGTCAAAGGTGTGACCTTTCAGCAAGGGTCTGTCGCCGTACTGTTCCCGCTCCAGATATGCGACCGCTTGCCGAACTGTTTCGGGATCATTTTCATCAATAGATGGATCGTGTTGCGACCGGATAAAGATCGTTGCATATGTTGAATATCCCACCAAAATCAACAGGAGCGAAACCATGATCACGCTGGTATTATTCATTCTTTTTCGTACAGTCCAGATGGTAGCAATAACGAATGCTATTATCATCACTACCGCTGCAGGCAATCCGGCTGCCAGAGCTACCTGTGGTATGCCGTTCATGACCCCAAGATGGATGATAAGATATGCGCCGAGCGTAATAGTCACGGTGATAAAGAAACCGGCCCAGGTGAATGTCCATCGTCTGAAGTAGATGACCAAGGCAATGAATGGCAGTGCGAGCAAATTCAGAATATGGACACCAGTTGCCAGGCCGATCACGTAGGCGAGCATCAGTATATTATAAACATGACTTTCCCTGTCATCCTTTTCACTCCAGCGCAGGATGAGCCAAACGGTGAGGGCGGTAAGAAAAGTTGAAGCGGCGTAGACCTCCGCTTCCACAGCATTGAACCAATGACTGTCAGTCACCATAAACGTGAAGGCACCGATGATTCCAGAGCCATAGGCGATCAAAGCATCCGTAGTGGTTTCGACAGGTCCCCGCCATTTACGAATTAATTGAACAATGATCAGATATAGGAACATCACCGCCAGCGCACTGGTGAGAGGTGAAAGAAGATTCATTCTGGCCCCGATATCGGAGAAGAAAGGCAGTAGGGTGGATATTCTTCCCACCAGTAGATAAAGCGGACTTCCCGGGGGATGTGGTACTCCCATGGTATACGCTGTCGCGATGAATTCCCCGCAATCCCAAAAGGAAGTTGTTGGGGCCATGCTAGCCAGATAAAGCAGGAATGAGAATAGAAAGGCGAAAGCTGCGATAATGCGGTTTGCTCGTTGGATCATATGGTTCCTATGGGGAAGATTTGGTAGCGGTTTTCTTCTTGGTTTTACTGGTACTTTTCCCTTGGGGACTCTTTTTGGTCGTCGTTGATTTGGTCGATTTGGGCGCACTTGCCTTTGGTTCTGAGCTCACTTTTGCTTCGGTGCTCTGTGCCGGCTCGGATTCCGTCGTGCTCTCATCCTCAGCACGTTCACTCTCTTCTGTTTCGGGTTCGTCGACCTTGTCGCGCTCACTCACATAGTTCAATTTTAATTGCTGCAAAGAATCCAGAAGGTAACGATCTTCCACCTCACTACGATTACCGGCGGTTTTTCGATTCAGCATATCAAGCATGTCGATGAGTATACCCGCAACAGGTATATTCCGCTCAAGTTCATCAGTGATAGGATTCTTCCATTTCCCAAGAGCGATCCACGCCTGAGTAGTCAGGTCAGATATGAGGGCCAGGAAGAGTTGATCATCATTTGGGTGTGATTGCGATTCATTCATAATACTAACTGATCGTTACAAAATCCAGTTGTTGGCGATACTTATTGAGGAGAACTTGTTTCAAAGGCTGGTGTTCCCGCTGATTCAAGTTTTGATCCTGCTGGACGATCGAGAAAGCGGCCTGTCGGGCAACCCGAATGATCGGGCCATCCCTTACCAGATCAGCGAGACGCATTTTCTCGATACCATGCTGCCGCTCACCAAACAGTTCTCCAGGGCCGCGCAATTTAAGGTCTTCGTCGGCAATTTCAAACCCGTTGGAGACGCGCTCCAGAATAGCTAATCGTTGGTGGGACTCCTCCCCACCACCACGCAAAATCAGGTAGCAATGTCCCGGCAACAATCCCCTTCCGATCCGGCCTCGCAGCTGATGCAATTGGGTAAGGCCAAACCGCTCTGCATTTTCCACAACCATTACGGTGGCATTCGGAACATCAATGCCGACCTCCACAACCGTTGTGGAAACCAGCAGCTGTACGCTGCCCTCCTGGAAGGCATTCATGACAGCTTCCTTCTCTTGACTTTTTATGCGTCCATGAATATATCCTACGCGGAAATCCCGGAAGTGATCATCCCGCAAATGTTGAAATCCTTCCTTGGCGGCTTTCAAATCTCCACTTTCCGATTCGTCGATGATGGGATATACTACAAAACACTGCCGTCCCTGCTCCATTTCATCCCGCATGGACTGATAGATTTCCTGGATCTGGTTCGGCTCCATGACCCGGGTGGCAACGCCGCCTCGATTTTTTGGCATTTCATCGAGCAGGGAGACATCCATGTCGCCGTGGTAGGTTATTGCCAACGTGCGCGGGATCGGAGTGGCGGTCATTGCTAGTACATGGGGGTATACTCCTTTCTCCATAAGGCGACCGCGCTGAACGACGCCGAAACGATGTTGCTCATCAACGATGATCAGCGCAAGGTCTCGAAACGTGACGGTTTCTTGAATCAGGGCATGTGTTCCCACCACAAGCAGGGTTTTGCCGGTCGCCAGATCCTGGAGGAGATCAGATCTTTCCGCTTTCGGGGTACTGCCGGTGAGCAAAGCCAATGGCAGGTCAACGTGGTGGGTTAAATCTCGAAACGCGCGGTAGTGTTGTTCTGCGAGTATTTCCGTAGGAGCCATGACGGCAACCTGGGCACCGTCCCCGGCGACAATAGCTGCTGCCAAAAGGGCTACCACGGTTTTGCCACTGCCCACGTCTCCCTGGAGCAAGCGGTTCATCATATGCCCTGACTGGAAATCGCCTCGCAGTTCTCGCATGACCCGGACCTGAGCGTCTGTCAATTGAAAAGGAAGACTCTTGTAAATCTGGCCTACGATAGGACCCAGCTCGGGGAATTTTCGCCCAGGTAGGGCTTCTAAAGACCGTCGACGCAGTGCCATAAGCAGCTGGAGGAAGAAATGCTCGTCGAATTTCAGTCGATGGATGGCTCGCTTCAGTTCATCCTCATCCTCAGGTTCGTGCATCTGACGAAGACAATCCGGCAACAGCGGCAGACTGTACTGGCTGCGAAATTCATTGGCGAAGTGATCGGGAAAGGTGCCGAGCCTGTCCCAGCACCACCGGATCACTTGACGGAAACGGCGGCTGTCCATGCCCCTGGATTTCAAGGCTGCCGTACCGGGATAGAGCGGTACAATCCTGCCTGTATTAAGCGGATCCTCATCATCTTCAAGCAGGTCGAAGTCCGGATGCACCATCTGGTGCTGGCGGTAATACTCCACTTTGCCATGGACAGCAACACGATCTCCCGGGTGAAATCTTTTCTGAATCCATTCAATGCCGTTGAACCAGATACAAACGATGGAACCACTTTCATCGGCGATTGTCACCTGGTAGAATTTCCTTCGCCGGGCAAATTTCATTCCCTGTCCAACAACCTTGGCCAGAATGGTTGCCTCCTGGCCAATTTTCAAATCGGATATCCTTGATACGTTACGTCGATCAAGGTAGCGGCGCGGGAAGTAGTACAGGAGATCCTCCACGGTTTCCACGCCCACATCCTTCAGTACTTCCGCGCGTACAGGACCGATCCCCTTGGCGAACTGGACCGGATCAGAAGCGTGGAGACGAGTTGTCGGTTTGGCAATAGTCATCTTGGGAGACTCTGGAATGGGCAAGATGAAGTTACGGTCTGTGGAGGAAGAGGGGAATAGACACAATAGTGAAGACACTGCTGAGTATGGTGCCTCCCATAATTATTTCCTCCAATAATGCCCTCCGGATACTGTTGGGTTCAGATGGTGGTACCGCAAACCGGAAAGAGAATCAGCCTGAACAATTAAAGATCCTTATTCATCCGATAGATTCGACGATTCGACATCCATAACCGACTCGGGCGTTGGTACAGGCGAGGCTGTTTCCGGGCGTAATTGACGATATGTCCAGCTCCAAAAAAGGTAAAATATTGGTCCCGTGATCAATCCCGCGAGTGCATCGATGGCGTAGTGGAAGGATCCGTAGACCGTGGCGAAGGTTAGTCCCGTGATAATTGTTACTAAAACAGCCCTCGCCCATGGTTTGCGTGGCTGCAGCAGCAGGTATACCACAACTGCTTCTCCAACGTGAGAGCTGGGAAAAGCTCCGCCGGCACTGTCACCGGCATTGTATATCAGATCAATCAAAGGTCCAATAATCCCCAAATTCGAGAAACGAAGGAAGCGGTCATCAAGGGGACCCACTACGGGGAAGGCAATGAAGATCAACATATATGTACAGAAGGTGCCCAGGAACACGAAGGCATATCTATAAAAGAACGGTGCAGGCACAGATCCTTCCGGACTGTCCAATCGCCTTCCCTTGCGCCATGCGAAGAAGAATCCACCGGCCACAACGAAATAATATGTGCAGTAGAAGAAATGTAGGATCTCGCGCCACCATGGACCGGGGAGTGCGTCCGGGAGATAGCGGTGTGGGTGACCCCGGAACAACCACTGATCCCATACCAGAACGATCCTGTCATAAATTGTTCCGGCATGGAAAAGTGTCCCAACCAGTTCGATCTCATAGTGCAGGGGAAGCATCAGCAGCAGGGGATAGCACCACCGCAGCCAGGCCCGGGGGCCCGAAATACTGTGAGTATCTGTGATGCGGAAAACCATGATGATCATGAGCAAATGCATCATGGCGGTGACGAGGTACAACAGGCCGAAATATGAGCCGACCAGAGTGAGAACCATAACAATTCCCAGGTACCAGAGAATCAACCGATCAAAGTGGTGGCGTTTTGGCTGATTCACTGCCACTGATTTGCCTGATACCATTGCACGGTTAGATCAATACCCATGCGGAGTGTGAATTCCGGCTTGAAATTCAGGCGAGAGGCAATCAGGTCGGCGCTGCAGGTCCAGGCATGACGGCGAATCTCCCGCAGTTTGTCGGCGGTGAGCCGCAGGGGAACAAGGCCGATTTTCATTCCCAGCGCGAGGATTTTTTCCGCGAGCCACGTCGCTCCCCATGGTACGGGCATGACAATGTGCCACTTCCCGATAGCCTTCATGATCTCATCCGTAACATCGTTGAATTGATATATAGGCTGCCCATCGTTGAGGTAGTAGATCGATTGCGGGAGATTTTCCTTTGACATAACCAACCATACGGCTTGGCATACATCATTCACATGAACGAGGGAAAGCTCAAAGGGACCACCGAGCAGATACGGGCGCAAATGCCAGTTCGCCAGCTTGAAAAAGCGCTTCACATCCTGGTCCCAAGGACCATAGACGGTAGGTGGACGGAGGATGGTCCAAGGGAAGGAAGCATCCGCGAAGACCTTTTCTCCGGCCAGTTTGGATTGCCCGTACCAGGACATGGGTTCCTCTGGATCTTCCTCAGTACGTGGAATGCCAAGGCTCGAAGGCCCAGCCGCAGACAAGGTGCTCATATAAACAAAGCGCTTCAGCGGAGCCCCGGCTGTTTGTACAGCATCAATCAAATCACGGGTGCCTTCGCAGTTTACCCGATTGAAGTCCCGGTAGGTTCTCCCCCATGGCTGTCCCGCCAGATGCACGACGACATCCGCTGATTCCAGATCATTCTGCACATCAGGCCCGAGATTATCCAGCTCACCGATGATTATCCTGACTTTGGATTTCAGGTCTTCCGGGAGTCGCCGCGGGTCTCTCACAAGGCAAGCAAGGGTACAGTTTCGCTCAAGAAGATAGGGGATCAGATTTTTCCCAATGAAGCCCGTAGCACCGGTCAGAAAAACATGCATGGAATCATCCTGCAACAGGTAACCGGGAATGGGAACGTAGAGTACAAATAGCCAACTTACTCCACTGCGCTTCCTGCAAGAGATTGCCCATAAATACGGTAGGTTTTCACCTTTTTCGCGCCCATTTTCAGAAGGGCATTTTTCATGGGTTCATTGTCTTCCAGGATCCAGGAAGCCTCCCCCATCCGATAGCCTTTCGCAGTCCCGTTCCGTATGGTGTTGAGATAGAAGGCGGCATCGATGCCGAGGTTACGGTACTGTTTCAACACACCAAGAATGAAGATACGGGCGGTCTGTATGTTGCGCTTATGCCAGATCAGCTTGAATAATCCGGCCGGGAATAATCGACCTGAAGGAATACGGGAAAGTACTTCATTGATGTTCGGGAGGGTAAGGGACAAGCCGACGGTCGTTCCGTCCAATTCCGCGACGTAGGTTATGTCGGGATCGACGATCATTTTGAGATCTTTGGCGATATGGGTGAATTCATCGTCATCCATCCATAGGGCGCCCCAATTCTCAGCCCATGCCTGGTTGTAAATCTGCTTTACCATCTCAACTTCATCCCAGAAACGCTTCATGTTGATCTTACGTATGGTGAACCGGCCACGCTCCTGCATGATATCGATAAACCGTATCAGTCGCTCAGGTATATCGGAGGCAGCATATATCTCATACGTCCATACATCCTTGATCTTACTAAAACCCAGCTGCTCCAGGTGTTCAGCGTAGTAAGGATGATTATAAGGCATCATAATCATAGGCGGGGAATCAAAGGTATCCATCAGAATCCCCATGGTGCCGTTGATATCAGGATTATATGGTCCATGCAAATCGGTGACCTGAAATTGCTTTAGCCAATCCCGGCCGGTTTCCATAAGGGCTTGGGTGACTTCACTATCGTCGATCATATCCAGGTAACCGAACATACCAATGTTCACGTTGTAGACCTGGTTGTGTTTGCGATTATGGAAAACTGCGATCCGGCCTACGTCATGTCCGTCACGCGTCGCCAAAAATAGCGCGTGTGAAGCATGCTGATAAAAAGGATGTTTCTGGGGAGTCAATTGAGTCCGCATATCAATCCGGAGCGGTGGGACCCAGCATGGATGTCCTTTATATATCTGATATGGAAGATCGATAAAACGACGCAGGTGTGACTTGCTGGCTACCTGTAAAACTTCCACGCGTATCCCCTTATCAATGATTGGACGCAATTTAAGGGAGTGTTTAGGGGGTAAAAAGGCTGAGGAGAGCGGAAATCTACTCCGGTCAGATCAGGCTTTTCTAACGACTACAGCTATTACTATTATTTTGCCTCTAGCAAATTGATTGCGTTCCGGGCACGTTCCCTGAGTTCAAAGTGAGATTCTTTATCGTAACTAGCTTTGAGATCCGCAATCGCTTTTCGATCTCCCAGTTCCCCCAGGGCGTACATGGCTCCTCCGCGAATCTTCAGTGAAGGATCATCCAGAAGGGCAACGAGAAAGTCCCTGATCTCAGCCTTACGGTCGGGCGATGTTCCGCCCAACTTTGACAAGGCTTTGATGGCGCCACTTCGTGAATGGCCCGGTCTGCCGTATGTGGCCCAGTACAGGGCATGGTCAATCCCCCTTGAATCATTCAAGCTAGCCAATCCAGCCAGAGCCGCCCGCCGGATCACTTCCGAATAAGATGCCATGTCGAGTGCTTCCACACAAAGATTGTAGGCCTTCGAAGCGCCCATTTCAGCAAGGCTTTCAATAGCATCGGCTTGAGCATAGTAGCTGCTGTCGGTCCGGAACACTTCCTCAAGAGAGGCGGCCACTTTCTCATCGGCCGTGTACTTGCCAAGTGCGGTGATGACCCCGCGACGTACGGATGAAGGCCATGTATGCAGATTCGTCAACAGAGTGTCTCTGGCTGCTTTGGTTTTGATCTCCCCCAGAGATTCGGCTGCTTTTTCACGAACACCACGAAATGGATCGTGCCGCAGAGCATACCCCAAAGCCGCTACAGTTTTGCCATCCTGATACTCGGCCAGCCAACTCGCTGCGCGCATGCGGCCAGCATCGATGGAATTTTTCAGCTGATCCAGGACTTCCTTCTTGGATTTAGTGAATCGAAGCTCTTTAAGTATGTGGTTCTCGGGATCAAATTCAACGCGGATGGGTTTTTCCGATACATCGATTAAAAAGGATTCCTCGCTTTTTGAAACCTCGATACTAGATCGTTGAGTGCCGAAATTTCCGGTTACGGCAATCTCAACCGGCATACGAAACAGCGGTGAAATGCCATTATCAGCCTGGACCTGCTTGACGTTCAAGTCAACGACCTTGCGCTTACGCTCCCATTCCCAAGATACTGTGTAAACCGGATGACCTGCGCGGTATACCCACTGATCAAAGAACCAGTCCAGTGCGATACCCGTCGCATCCTCGATGGCCTGCTTGAAGTCATTTGTTTCGACAGTCTCGCCGGAATGGGTCTTGGCGTAATGACGGATAGCTTTCCACCACAGCTCATCCCCCAGGATATATCGGACCATGTGCAAAACGAGGGCACCCTTCTGGTAGCTGTGACGATCAAAAAGCTCATCCGGGTCTTCGTAGAAATTGGTAACTATTGGCCGACTGTATTTCCTGGAATTTTCCTCGAAGTAATCCTCGCGTTCCTGCTCCAACGACATATAGAATTCTCGCACACCCTTGTTGTACTCCACGTACAAATCCTCGAAGTAAGTGGCAAAGCCCTCATTCAGCCAGATATGATTCCAGTTCTTGGTAGTGATTAGATCGCCAAACCACATGTGCGCAAGTTCGTGTGCCACAAGACCATCACTAGTGTGATCCAGATGAGCTCTCTCATCGTGAAGCGTGCCATCGGTCAGGGTGGTGGCACTTATATTCTCCATTCCACCCCACATGAAATCGGCGATAGTAGTTTGGGCGTATTTTTCATAAGGATAAGGAATGCCGATCATTTTTGAATAGAAATCTATCATATTGGGAGTCTTGGAGAAGGAGCGCTCAACGAGGTCGCGGTGCTTTGGCTCCACGTAATAGGAGACAGGTATTCCCTGCCAGTTATCTCTGACCTCAAGAAATTCGCCGACGATAACTGATATCAAATAGGAAACATGAGGCACATTTTCCCGCCAGTGATAGGTGACAGTACCTTCGTTCCGGTTCGGCCTGACCTCTAACAGCTCCCCGTTGGATATCACCATTTGACCTTCGGGTACAGTGGCAATCATTTCACTGGTCATTCTCTCATTGGGAAAATCATAGCAGGGAAACCAGTGGTGGTTTTCCTCCATTTCTCCCTGGCTCCAGATCTGCCGCGGTTTATCAGGATACGCCTCATCGGGGTGTACAAAATAAAGTCCCATTCGGGGTTTTGCATGATAGGTTATGTCGATAGTAAGAGACTCATCGCTGTCATAACTCTTGTCAAGTTCGATGATGAGCTGGTCTTCTGTTACATCATACGCGAGTGGTTTCATACCGGTCTTAGCTGTTTTCTCCACGTCAATACTAGCCACCAGGTTCACAGATGAAATAGACATGTCTGCCGCATCCAGCACTATAGTGGTCAAACCGTTGTTGATCGGAGACAGTGTGGTGCTGACCAGACCCGAGACGGTTTTCTCCAATTGGTCGAAAGAAATGTCCAGTCTTATGTGGTGTACATCATATTGGCGATCCCGGGTACCTTGCCATACGGAATACTCGTCAGAGAATCCTCTATCCTGTGACAATCCGGGTGTAATCAGCATCAGAATCAGGGTATAAAGCAAACTACGCACGAGTTTCATGTTCATATTCGATCTCTGTTGTCGGCTGTACTCAGCCGTTAGGATTGACGTCTGCGAAACGGTCAGGTTTGAGTAAGAATTTAGTATTGACTCATCGTTGAGCCAACAATGGCGCGTCTCATGTGATTGAGCGCGATCTGGGTTCTCCTATTGATCCTCGATAGATTCCCGTTGGTCGGTGCTATCGGAGAGTTGCGAGATTGCTTCTCGTGCTGCAGCGAGGTATATGGTATCAGGCTGGACAGCATATTCTCGCAAGCAAGCATCGGCAAAGATGACGGCATACTCGTTTCGGGATGCTACTGCATCATCAATGAGTTCCTCCTGAGCGTCTTCCGAAGGGGCCCATTCTTCCACCGGATTTACACGCCCATAGATTGCGTACATCGCTCCAGCAAATTGCCACCCGTACCGTAACAGGGCATTGGCTTGGGCAGGCTCCAAATGAGAGGTAAAAGATCGCAGAGCACTTGGCAGGACCACCGCCAGAATAAAGGGCGCGATTTTTTTTTGGTTCTGACAGTTGGTAAGAAATACTCTGGACATGGCGGCTGTGATTTGGGAGATAATCACCAGAGATGCTTCGGGTATTTTTATCAGATTGATTACACCGGCAAAGGGAGAAAACCGTTCCAATCCGCTCAGGCTGTGGTCAATACTCGGAAAATGTGGCAACTGTTCTTTATGTTGCCATTTGATATGGAACAAGGCTTCGAGTGGAGTATATGTGCCGGATGTATTACTGCCAAGGATTCCCGGGAGCTTTCGGAATGAACCGGCCCAATACCCCATGGCGATTCCCAATTCTGTTATACGCGCAGCGGTTTCCTCGATGATCAAATTACGGACAACACTAGCAGTTCTAAGAGCTGCGTGACCGGCGGCTCCTGACATCCCGGGTAGAAGACGCGATAGCCAATCGTGCAGTATGCGATTCCAGCCGACATGCTCCAATTCCCGCTCAAAGAATTTTGCCCAGTCGCAGATTCTGTCATGATGGCCAAGTGCTGCCTGCCAGTTGTCGCGCGTGATAGGATGAGTAGACGCGGGCATGGATTCCAGATGATTGGTATACTTCTGGGTCCATGGCGCAACAAGATTTGAGCGTCCCATAGACACTAAAGCGTCTGCGATTAGGGCGCCATTATTCGGTCGACCATCTCCAGACTCCGGATTGGTGGTTGACAGAAGATCAAGCGCGGTGTCATAGGCGGTAGTCAGATTGGATACTCCTTGCTAAGATCATTGACCGTAGGATGGCGGAGATTACCCCGCCAGAAAGTCATCCCGGGTAAGTTCGAAGTAAAAATGATCGATTCGCTGTTCTTTGATGATAAGGTATTTCCGTTTTATTCCTACAAGACGGAATCCGCAATTCTCCAAGACTCTGCGGGAGGCGGGATTATTTACCGAACAATCAGCCTCGACGCGCTGGATGCTGGTTTCCCGGAATAGTTGATTGACTAGCGTCCTCACAGCGGCGGTTGCATAGCCCTGATTCCAAAGGTCGTTGCTGATGGTATATCCAATTCGAGCCAATCCATGGAGACGGGACATGATTTCCAGAGTCATCCAGCCCACGTCCTTCCCCAGTTCCTCGTCCCTGATAATGAGAATGTAATCGGTGTTGGCAAGTTCGGCGAGATTTTCGGAGCCGCGACTTTTGAGATATTTTTGAAGATGCTCTCGACTCATACTCGTAATAGGCTGGTGCTGTTGCGCTTCCGGCTGGGAACGCCACTTGATAAGCTGGTCCACGAGGTTTTCGTTCAGCGGGATTAGCTGTGCTGCTTTTGTTGTCATAAAATGATCTCGAAGATACGATCCTGCAAATTGACAGGAAGAGGGGATTCAAACATTTAACAGCAAGACTATTTCAGCCCTCATGGAGATTGTCCGGATCGTGCCAGTTCCTCCAGAAAGGGCGCGGAGATTTCGGTCAGTGAATCAATCGTCCGGTGAGCTCCCGGCATGTCTTCGATAGGCACTGATCCGGTTATTGCTATGGTCCAGGCTCCGGAGGCGAGGGCAGATAGAAGTCCGCTAATGGAATCTTCAATGATCACTGATTCGACTGGAGCCACATTGAGACGTCGCATCATTTCCAAATACGGCTCGGGATGCGGTTTGTTATTTACCGTCATTCCACCCGTAATTACATCATCAAAATAGTCACGGATCCCGATCTGTTCATCCATTTTGTCAAATATCTGTTCGGGGGTTGAGGTGACAAGACCAAGCTGATATCGACCCTTCAGATCACGCTGTAGTTCAATAAAGCCACTTTTATATTCCAGATCGGCTTCGAATGCGGATAGTACATAGTCGCGTCCCTTTCGGCGCAGTTCCTCGGAGGGAACCGTGATGCCATACCGTTGATGGGCTAACTCATAGAAGCGTGCTTCGGTACAACCCCGGAAAAGTTTCCAATCATCCTGGGGAATCGTTACTCCGTATTCGCTGAATAACCGCTCTTCAGCCATCTGGTATAGAGGTTCCGAATCTACTACAACCCCATCCATATCGAAAATGACGGCTTTGATCATCTCAATCGAGCCCCATTTGCAATTGATTGATCAGGTTGCAGCAGGCGCACGGTACCGCTTGATTCGTAGGCCCCTAAAACCAGGACCTGGCTTTCGAACACGCCGATCTTCTTGGGGGGAAAATTAATTATCGCGATTACTTGTCGATCAACAAGATCCGCGATGGTGTAATGGTCGGTAATTTGGGCGCTGGATGTTTTCTTTCCCAACTCACCAAAATCTATGGTCAGTTGATATGCTGGATTGCGTACGTTCTTTGCTGGCTGTATTTCCAGAACGGTACCTACCCGGATTTCCAGCCTTGAGAGGTCCTTAATTGTAATCTGAGATTCCATATTAATCCATGATATCTTCCGCAATTTACAGCCACTGGTATGCCGGGAGGGCCCCCCTTTCTGAAATTGTACTAAGAATATTCAGACTGCAAAATGTCAGCATGACGATAGTATAAGAGGTTATCATATCCCTTATCGGCTCCGTGCAGATAAATTCCAACATGGGACTAAATTCATTCCGGTCATTTCGAACGCTGTTCCTACACAAAGCTGTTCCTCGGCCGGGAGTACTGGTTTTGGCTGTAACACTTTTAATGTCCGGCTGTACCCGCTCGGGAGACAGTCTTGCCCTGGTGAAAGTGACAAGTACAGACATTTTAGCACAGGTGGCGAAGCATAAGGAACGGGAGGCTGTCCTCGTGAATTTCTGGGCTACCTGGTGTGCGCCCTGTGTGGAAGAATTCCCGATGATAGTGGACGTGGCCCGTACGTGGCAGGATAAGGGACTGAAAGTCTATTTCGTAAGTGTGGACTGGTTGGAGCAGATTGACCGGGCCAGAACTTTCCTGGAGCAGCAGGGAGTTACCGGTGTGAGTTTCATAAAGGACCAGAAGGATAATCCTTTCATTGATGGCATAACAGAAGCATGGACCGGGGCAGTGCCCTTTACCGTCGCGTATAGTAAGCGCACAGGCGATATTGTTGATTATTGGGAGGGCAAGGCCCCCCGCGAAAAATTTGAGGCTGCAATCAAGGCGGCCTTGTCTGATTGACGAAGAGAACCATGAAGGAGGAAAACATGCGCAAAGCTGCACAGGTGATCTCGATACTGCTACTACTGGCAAATGTTGGTTTCAGTGCTGAATTGGAATTGGGATCCGCCATCCCTCTGGCAGATGCCAAGATGCAGGATATCAGCGGTGAGCGAATAAGCCTTAATGATGTCATGCAAGAAAATGGTCTGGTAGTTATTTTCTCATGCAATACCTGCCCTTGGGTGCATGCCTGGGAAGACCGCTATGTGGAATTGGCCGAAGCCTACCAGGAGAAAGGCGTGGGTTTCGTGGCGATAAATTCAAATGCGGCGTACCGGGAAAAGGGTGACGGTTTAGGAGATATGCAGGTCAGGGCGAAGGAGAAGGGTTACAATTTCTACTATACTCTGGACAAGAACTCTCAACTGGCGAAAGCTTTTGGTGCTACCCGTACCCCACATGTTTTTGTGTTCAACACAGATGGGAAGCTGATCTATCGTGGTGCAATTGATGACAACGCGAAAAATCCTGAAAAAGTAGAGGATGCCTATCTTGCTGCAGCGCTGGATGCTTCTCTGGCCGGGAAGGTGATAAAAGCGGCTTCCACGAAAGCATTGGGCTGCACAATTAAATTTGCCGATTAGTTGAAAGAGCTTCCAGCTCCAAAAAATGTGCCGGGCCGGTTGGAATACTAACCGGCCCTTTTTATTATGTAGCCAGCGACATAGTCAATCGGCAAATTACCTTAATTAAGGTTATCCAGGAGATGCGATTCCTTCGCATCCAACATTAATTATACTTACCTGAACAAGCTTTTACATCATCGTGATACGGTTGTGACAAGGTACAGGACAGAATGGGCAAATTCCCCATAGGAAGATATGGGCGCTGAAATAACTACCGGATAGGTCATCATGCATACTGGAAACGGCAACAATTTCTTTTATGGGCCTGGAATATGTTACCTGTTATATTCCGCTGCATCTTCACAATGGCCGGGGAACCCGGCTTGCAACAGACTCCTATGAGGACACTTGCGTCAATCAAATCCTGTTTAATCGATGGTAACCATCGAGGTGTGAAGGTGCTCCTTGCCTTACTTGTGACATTGGCGTGTTCCTGTGAACCGCTGGTAACCACCTTTGAAGAAGTAGAAGAAGCCGAATATTATCAGGCGCACAATATAGAAGTCCCGCCGCTACCGGATACACTTCACGCCATGACGTGGAATATCAAATACGGAGGCGCAGACATCGATTTCTGGTGGGCCTGTTATGGCGACCGGGTGCTAATGACGGAAGATGAGGTGCTGTACAATCTGGAGCGCTTGACTGCCTACATTAATCAGGTGAATCCGGATATTCTTTTATTGCAGGAAGTGGCCGTGAGCTCCAAGCAGGCAGCCTATGTGAACCAGATGCAATACATTCTGGATCATACCGCGCTGAATTATGGAGTTTATGCTCCCATGTGGCGTGTTCAGTACGTCCCATCAGATGGCCTGGGACGGTCCGATCTCGGTCCCGCAGTACTGTCGCGCTGGCCGTTGGATGAAGCGCAACGCATCGGTCTGGAACTGCGAACCGACCAGGACGCCCTTACTCGTTACTTTTACATCCGGCGATGCATGGTCAGGGTTCGGCTTAATCACCAGGACCTGGATAATTTCTATATGCTCACAGTGCATACCGCCGCTTGGTCCCAGGATGACACCAAGAAGCTACACATCGACCGTTTCGTCACTGAGCTTGATGCAATGGTTGCTGAGGGGAACTGGTTCGTAGCCGGTGGTGACCTGAACACGATTCCACCCGGTTCCCAAAGATGGAACGACTTCCCAGACGCAAAATGCGGTGGGGACTTTGAAGGCGGTGACTATTCCGATGAACAGGCCTATTTGTCAGGCCTATACGGTTCGAATGCTTATTCTGCAGCACCCCCCCTGGAAGAATACCAGCAGGCAAGCGATCAGAGCGGATACTTCACCTATGGAGATAAACCTGATTCACTGGGATTTACCCGTAAACTGGATTATCTCTTTACGAATCTGTCGTGGGTCCCTGATTCGTGGCATACGCATCAAGAAATAGCCTCTGGCGGTTCTACCCTCTCCGATCATGCGCCAATTTCTGCAAAAATCATTTTATCGGACGTTCGCTGATGAACTCTCGTGGTAGCCTCAGGATTACTGGTCTTGTATGGCTTTTGGTCTTGTCGGCTGTCATGATTATGGCGGAGGATACCAGCTGGTCTGCGGGAACTGCTTTTACCATGCCCAAAGATCATTGGGAGAAAGGTCTGTTCCAGCCCCTGTGTTATGGCAAGACAGATAGGCTTGAATGGTCTACCAACCTGATCTTCAATCCGGTGTTGCCCAACATCCGGATTAAAGTAGGTCACGGCCGAGTTCAGAGCTGGTACCTGGCGTCGCGCTATAACATCCACTATCCGACCCCCCTGTTGCGATTATTGCAGCGCCCGGGTACTGGAGGGATGATCGCTCCTGATCCTGATATCCCCGAGATTCCGCGGATTCTGGCTTTCGGCGGCGAACTGATAGTCACCAGGAAACTGTTTGCTTCGATGCTGCTTACCGGGCGTTTTGGGGTTAGTCTGGCCATAAGATCGGGGGAACTGGATCAGCGAGTATTAATTGAGCTGCCGGTAGTTTTTCCCCGCATGATGCGCTATCTTCATGGTTATCAAATAGTAGGTGGCACCAGTCTATTAACAGGCATAGGGAATACCTTGGATTTCCGACTGGATGCCGACTTTTTCGTTATCCCGGGAGTTGACCAACCATTCGCCTGGGAACATAAGGGCATGGTCCGGTGGAGGCTTGGTAATCGCATGCGACTTCTTGGAGGATATGAGCTGATCTATGGGGAGTATCCCTTCGGAAAGCAGTGGCATCTTATTCCGTTAATCGATCTGCAGTGGACTGGTCAACGAAAGTAGAACCATGGTTGTACCCTTGAAACGTTTGTATTTAGTGGTGAATCCCCAGGGGGGAAAAAAGAATGGTAAGGCCGTACTCTCGGAGGTAAAACCGCGTTTTGAGGCAGCGGGCATTGACATTACTATCCGTGAGACGGAGCATGTCGGACACGCACGAGAGATTGTACAGGAGGTTGATTTCAAAGATCTGGATGGTCTTTGTGCCATAGGAGGTGATGGCACCATGCATGAGATCATCAATGGTATGCTGAGCCGGCCAGACAAACTCACTCTGCCGCTCGGTCAGATTCCGGCCGGAACAGGCAATTCCTTTCTATATGGTTTCGATTGCCACACGCCCGAAGATGCCATGAGTCACATTCTTGCGGGAATCACCAAACCTGTTGACGTGGCACAGGTTACCTTGGGAGAGAAAAAGCTGTACGCTTTCAACATCATTGGGTGGGGTATGGTAACCGATATCCTCGTGCAGTCGGAGAGGCTGAGATGGCTGGGAGAAAACCGCTACACGGTCGCCAGTGCCATCGAAGTGCTCAAAGGCAAACGGCGGCAAGCGAAACTGATAGTGGATGGTAAAGAATCCAACAGCCGATTCAATTTCATTCTTGCCTGTAACACCCAGTATACGGGCAAGGGTATGCGAATGGCACCCTTCGCAGATGTGGCTGACGGACTTATTGATCTGGTTATTGTCCGGAAGGCCACGCGGCTACAGATGCTGCGACTATTACCTAAAGTGTTCGACGGCTCTCATGTCGAGTCGCCTCTGCTGGAGTACGTGAAGACGAAACAATACGCCCTGATTCCTGAGGTGGATGAGATTATCAATATTGATGGGGAATTGCTGGAGAAAAGCACGATTCGAGTGGAGATGATCCCCCATGCCATCCAGGTGTTCGTTTAAGTGGCCACCCGTGCCGTGTAGATCTGCAGCTCGCTATCCTCCCGAAAAGCAGCCCGCTGATAATTGCCCCATTTCTCAATAATCTGGAAACCAGCCTCGTGTAGAAGTCGATCCATGGTGTCCGGGAAATACATCCTCAGGGTGAAATCCGCCACCAGAAAATCCGGCATCTTTTTGGTCGAGTAATACCACCGCAGGTGATTTAGCTCCGTATCGGGATCATAGCGATTGGTTTCCTCCACGCTTACGTTATCATTGGTTATCGGATCGACATAGATTTTGGCTGGGACCCGTTTGTTTTCGGGACGATACAGGAATAGCGGATCGGGAACGAAAATGTCAATCATGAACCTGGTTTCCGGATGACAATGTTCTCGAATGCAGGTCAGCATCCGGTTGGCATCTTTATCGGTCAGGAGATGCAGGAAAGAGTTGAAGCCGATGAATATCAGGTCAAAGGTCTGTCTAAGGCGGAAGCGGCGAATATCTCCCCGGATTATCCGACCCCGCTCGCCGTATTGGGCTATTTTTTCACGAGCATGTTTAACGAACGGTTCTGACACTTCAATGCCGGTATAGACTGCATCTGTTTTCAATATCGGCAGCGCCAGGCGCCCCGTCCCGGCGGCCAGCTCTAGGATGTTTGGACCATTCTCCCGGGCCATTTCTTCCCAGAAGGGTACATCGTCAACTTTCCACCAGTGTTCAGCATCGTAACGTGCTGCATCCTGGTAAATAGGGAGTTCACCCTTGACCTTGGTACGAAACACGCCATGAATATACTCCATGAACCCGGCCTATGCGACAATTGTGGAATCAGCGGATTTGATCCTTGGGTGGCCATGCAAGGTCGGAATTATTTTCAACTTAAAGCTTAATAAACCGGGGTATTAGCCGATATCGAAAGAGAGGTGTGTTGTGACGATGATAACGCCAATTCAGAATAATCCATTGCTACCGCTAGTCCCGCTATCGGCGTTACCTGTACGTCCTCCGGTAGCAAAGGCTGAGAAACCGAACTCAGCAGATGAGATTCAGGCTATCTTGGCAGATATCTCTCCCATCGCAATGCTACTTTCTGAGGAAGAGCTGGATTTTGAGTCTTCATCGGTAACGAAAGACTCTGCCAACATGCATTTCAACCTGGAGTTTTCAAGCCAGTCCATGGAGCGCGTGTCGGCTTCCGGCTACTATTCGGAAGAGACCAAAGCCTTGGATCTGACATGGCAGGTCACTTTCCAGAGAGAAGTGGAAATTGATGGCAGCATCCAACAGCGCACCTACGAAGCCGAACTTCGGGTTCATCTCTCAAATGCGAGCTCCATCGATGTATCTACCTATGTTCAGAAAGAAGATATTCTGTCCATGGTGCGGCGTTTACTTGAGAATTTAAATGAAATCATCGCTGATGAGGACAAGGCCTTAGGTGGTGTTGTCCTGGATTTCGCCGATATTCATGAATTGTTTGCCATAGATGATGGCAAGCTGGCCCACGATCTCATGGCACTTATTGAACTGACCATCATGCTTTCGCGTCTAAGACATATGCTAGAGGGGGACGAGGAACTCGTGATCCTAGCCCCGGAACGCGAGGAAACTCGAGGTGTTAAAGCCCATGAGGTGGAATCGGTAGTGGAGAGCTTTCAGCTGGAGATCAGGGATGTCACCGCTGAGCTCTCCACAACGACCGACGGGTCAGAGTCAACAACATCCACGCTGGCTAACCCGGAGGAAGAGACCCAGGCGCCTCTAAACCCGATATAATCTGTCGGGAATCCACAGCTCCTATTACCAAGCTTTCAGATTGGTCTATACCGGGATAGGCCGGTTCAATATCGGGTTGCTCGAAGGCAACCCAGCGAGATTATTTAGGGGGATACTCTGCGACTTCCGGGAGTCACAGTGTCGGCCGGCCGCATGGCTGTTCAATCATCATCCGAGCTTGGAGAGCCCATCTGGTGTAGAATGGCGTCACGCTCAGCCGCGATCCGGTCCGAATCGGCACCTTTGTCTTCCAGTAAATCCAAGACTTGCAGGGCTTGCTGATACAGTCCCTGGACTTTGTAGATCGTCGCCAAGGTAAAGGTGGCCAGTTTCGGATCCAGCCATTGGCCTTCCCCCACATCGCCACGATCTTCTTCGAGCACAGGCTCCGTCTCTTCGTCCTCGCCGAGGGTCAATCCTGTGTCTTCCTCAGATTCAGAGGCTTCATCCTCGAGGGTAGGAACGCGAGTGCTGGGTTCAAAAGATTCCCCCCGCATTTCCCGGCTGTCATAGGCCGCTTTTTCCAACACTTCCAGATCGTCTTCACTGGATACATGCGCCGCAGACAGGTCTGGAGCGTAAGGCGCATGGACATCTTCTTCCGCAGCGTGAGAATCGGGTGTACTTAAGCCGGCTTCGTCTTTCTCGGGCGGGCTCTCTCCTGGTGTGAAGGTGCTACTCGCGGAATCTTGCCCTTCAATATCCTGGGCACTGATGGTTTCCTTCTCAAGGTATCCTTCTTCTTCAGTTCGGGTTTCGCTGGGTACCTCTTCCTGCCGCCGGTGCTGTTCCTCTCTGAGAATGGCTATATCCGGGAGATCGCCCTCTTGGATTGACGCTTTGGATGCCGTGGGCTCAGCATCCCACTCCCGTTCATCTAGATCCGGGACCGTTTCTTGGGTGTCCACCGGTTTTCCTTCGTCGGGAACTGTGGCCGTTTCTCCGCTCGCCAACTCGCCGGGTTCAAACTGATCCTTCGGCTTTTCTTCCACTTCAGGCGGAGATGCTACAGGCCCGGAAAGTTCCGATTCCGCAGCGTCTACTTCAGGAAGTTCTCCTTCTTCGGTGTGCACATCTTTGGCGGTATCATGATCTTTACCCACGGCTTTCGTTTCGGGTTCATCCGGTTCTGCGCGTTGCCCCGGCTCAAAGGTCACATCTTCATCTGATTCCACTTTGGCAGATCCGGTGTACGCTTGCTCCATTGATTCTGGAGCTGATGCTTCTGGTCCTGCCGACCCGGGTTCAAAGGCTTCCGATTCCTCAGATCCTTCTCCCGCCATCGACGTTTTCAACTCCTCAGATGAGAGCTGCTCTCCGAGATCAATTTCGGATTCGGACTCATCGGAGGCCACCTCTTCAGATGTGGCTTCACCCGCCCTATCTGCTTCATCCAGATGGATATCCTTCATATCCTCCACCAGAGTCTGTATATCGGGCGAATAGGGTTCCTCGTGTTCCGGCGTCGGAGTTGATCCCTCCGTATCAACAAAGTCGTCGGTATCCAGTTCCTGATCCTCGTCCATCTTGGGTGCGGGTTCAAAAGAATCCTCCCCGCTCTTGATGTCCTTCGCTTGTTCTTGTTCCCCGGTTCGCATTTCAATGTCAGCCATGGGAGTCTCAGCTTCGCCGGTTTCGACTTCTTCGATTTTCTCCTCGGGAAAATCGGGCTCTTCCTCGTCGGGGTGTTGCATGGTTCCGCTATCTGCGGGAAGCTCATCCCGATCCAGCGCCCTCGATGGGGTGGTATCCACCTCATCGGCACCTTGGAAGGATTCATCGTGGGTTGGCACTGTGCCGGGCTCGAAACTTTCCCTCTCTTCGTCAATTTCTGTTTTCTCTGCTTCCGTTTCGATTTCTACCAGATCCACTTCCGGAAACTCGGATTCTTTCGTGTCCGCGTCTGTTGACGCGCCATCGATGGGTACTAATTGATCTACTTCATCCCCTAAAACATCCACTTCTGGCTCTGTTATCGCTTCGCCGGGATCAAACTCATCGGTCTCTTCGGGAGCGGCACTCTCTGAGATTGGCTCCTCCCCGAGATCATCCTCAGTCTTATCAAGAGTGTCGGTTTCTCCCTGCGGTTCAAAAGGTTTCTCTTCGCTATCCAAGGATTCAGCCCAATATGTAGCCCCATCGTCCGACATAGATGGTGAGACAGGAGCTTCTCCCTTGACACTATCTGCATCAATGTCGGGATAGCCGCCTGTAACATGCTCCGCTGAAAGATCTGCTTCCGTTTCTAGCCCTGCTATTACTTCGCCGGGATCAAACTCATCGGTCACTTCAGGAGCGGCGCTCTCTGAGATTGATTCCTCCTCCAGCGCATCACCGGTCTCATCAA
>JBHPIW010000020.1:0-42441 GCA_042568495.1 Fidelibacterota bacterium
AGCTGCCAATTGCAGGCCGGCAATCCATCCCTCCGTACGAATTGCCAGGCGGGAGATATCCTGTGTTGTGAGTCCGAGAGTCATACTGTCATTGAGAAATGAGGTTGTCTCTTTCGCATTGAAACTGAGATCCGTTGCCCGGATTTCTACCAACTGCTCCTGAACCCTTAAACGAGCTATTGAAAGAGGAGGATCGGCACGGGTGGCGATGGCCAGATAAAGCTGTGACGGCAGGTGATCCAGGATGAACTCCACCATGCCATGGATCTGCGGATCATCGATCAGCTGATAATCATCCAGCACCAGCACCATTTGGCCCGGCAGTGCGGCAATATCATTGATCAGGTTGGTAAGCAGTCTGTCGGGTGTGGGCAGTTGGGGGGACTGCAGCTCAGCCAACGCAGTGCGGCCAATGTTCTTTTCGATGGTCTGAAGAGCATTTATGACGTATCTGAGAAAACGGGCTGGATCATTATCGCTCGTGTCGAGTGATAACCAGGCCGCCGCGAACCCGCTTTGATGGATCCATTCACTCAGCAGTGCTGTCTTGCCGAATCCAGGTGGAGCTGATACAAGGATCAGTGTACCTTCGGCTACCTTGTCGAGTTTCTTCAGCAAGTGTGGTCGGTTGATCCAATTAGAACGGGGCAGCGGGACATTCAACTTGGTGCGCAGCAGTGGATAATCCAATGAGTCCGTCACGTTACTATCGCTGTTGGAGGGTGGCATGGGAATGAATCGGGATACTACCTGGTCAATGCAGACCTTACTATTGGTTTGACGGTCAGTCTTTGGGATAAAAATCTAGAGCTATCTCACTGTAAGGGGCTAGATAAAACCGTCGGAATTACCATGGACAAGCATACTAAGGCATTTGGTGGCCTATATTGCCTTGTATTTGTTTATGCCTGAAGTGTATTATTCAATTACCCTCTGATGGAATGGGGAGGAGATTCAAATGTCGAGTATTCTTGGATCCGTTACTATCATATTCATCGGCGTGTCATTATGTTGTCCGCACTGGTGATCACCACCCCCTCGTGAGATTATGATACCGCACGAAGTCATCTCCGCCGCAGTAGCTGTATTTATGGATGCGGTCATTTTCATCATCGTGTTTATTGCCGGTGCCAAAGGACGACTTTGGTGGGAACCGGGTTGGTCATTTTTCCACGCCGGGGTCGGACTAATATTTGCTGGAGATCTGGTAGAGTTGCTCGATATCCTCCTCGTCGCAAATCCGACGGCAGGATTCACCTATATTATCGTGGATGGCGCATTTCTAGCGGGTTACGTATCAATGATTTATGGAGGATCCAGATGGCTGCCCATTGTTATAGACCGGAGGCGCATGGAGCGGGATCTAAAGCTTTCCGAGGAGCGCCTCACGGAAGCCCAGCATATTGCCAGTATTGGCAGTTGGGAATGGAGTCTCCAAAAGGACGAGATGATTTGCTCGGTTGAATTTCATCGAATCGTAGAGAATGAGAATCCGGAAGGACTCGAATGCACCTTTGATACCTTCTTGAAGATTATTCATCCTGAAGACCGGGAAAATGTCAGAATGTCAATCAACAAGGCTATCGAGAACCGCAGTAGCTACAGTGTTGTACATCGCATTACCCCTGCCGATGGCACAATCAGGTATATTCTGCAACAAGGAAGGCCATTATCCGAAGGTTCGGAAGAACCATCCCGCGTTTCGGGGACGATTCAGGATATCACCGAAAAGAAACAGGCAGAAGATGCACTCAGAGAGAGTGAGGAAAGGTATCGGGCAGTTGTTGAGAATGTACAGGATGGGATCCTGATTATCAATGACCAGTACCAGATCCTGTTTGTCAACCCTATGCTATGTGAGATATCCGGGTACGATGAAGAAGATCTGCTGGGGAAGGATTTCAGGCAATTTGTACATCAGGAAAGCATCCAACCTGTTCTCGACAGATTTACCAAGTTGGCGCGGGGCGATAATATCCTGGAGCAACGTGAGGTAAAATTCATACGAAAGGATGGTGAGGTACGGGATGTTGATGTAAGTAGCGGTATTCTCAAGCCACAAGCGGGGCAGGCCAGAATCCTCGGGAGAATTACGGATATCACGGAGCGTAAGCAGATTGAGGACCAATTACGCAACCTTTCTGCTCACCTCCAATCGGCGCGGGAAGAAACGCGGATGACTCTTTCGCGAGAAATCCATGATGAATTGGGCCAGGAACTGACTGCGCTGCAGATGGATCTTTCGTGGATCAGGAAGCGACTGCCGGAGAAGCATGATGATCTCCATGGGAAAGCTGAAAGCATGTCGCAGCTGCTCCACTCGACCATCCAAACGGTGAAACGCCTTTCCAGCAAATTGCGACCGCCGGTTCTGGACTTGGGTGTAACAGCGGCTCTGGAATGGGAGGCTGAGGAATTTCAAGAACATACAGGCATAACTTGTCAATTAGCGATCACGCCCGAGAATGTTAAGCTTGAGCCCGATCTTTCTACCGTGGTCTATCGTATTTTCCAGGAGACCTTAACCAATGTTACGAGGCATGCCCAGGCAGACAAGGTTGATGCAAAATTGGAAGTGGCTGATGGGAAGATCGTCTTGGAAATCAAAGACAATGGGATTGGCATCTCAGACGAAGAAATCAGTGGCTCACGATCGATTGGTATCATAGGCACCCGTGAGCGTGTCAGCCAGTTTGGTGGAGACATCCATTTTAGTGGTAAGCCAGGTGAGGGCACCACGGTCACTGTAACGATTCCGTTTAAGGAATAATCGGTGCAGGGCATTCAAAGTTCTAATAGCAGTGTATCGGGGTATTTCGTATAATTGCATCGGCATTGCACGTTAGAATTACATTACTTTGAGAGCGCACAACAGAAATAGACTGGAGACCCCATGAAAGTATTCATTGCTGATGATTCGCCGCTCATCCGGGAGCGATTGCGGGACATGTTGACCGAACTGAGCAATGTGGATGTCATTGGAGAGGCGGAACATGGTGGTGAAGCCCGCGATCACATCCTCCAGTTAAAACCAGACATAGCCATACTGGATATTCGCATGCCCAATCGTATGGGAATCGATGTACTCCGGGAAATAAAGCACAATCTACCTGACTTGAAGGTGATTATGCTCACCAATTACCCCTATCCGCATTTCCAACGCAGATGCGAGGAAGAAGGAGCCGACTACTTTTTTGACAAGTCAACCGAGTTTGAGAAAATCACACAAGTCGTGCAACAACTGGCCTCGGATCAGCCTTGAGATAGAACGATGAAAGTCATCGCCGATTTCTGCATCGTTCCTATTGGGGTCGGGGTATCGTTATCTGAGTATATCACCGCCTGCGAACAGATTCTGGCAGGTTATCCCGTAAGAACCCACCTGCATGCCTATGGGACCAATATCGAAGGAGAGTGGGACGAGGTTTTCACGGCCATCAAGCAGTGTCATGATAAAGTGCACAGTATGGGAGCACCCCGAATATCCTCAACCATTCGGATTGGCACAAGAACAGACCGGGAACAGACGATGGATGCCAAAGTGGCGAGTGTCCGGGATAAGCTTGAATCGTAGCTGATCAGGACTGTTGTTCTCTCTGGATCAGGCTCCAACAAGAAACGGCTTATATCGCATATCCTCTTCAAGGATGTGATCAGCCAGCCAGTGCTTGAGAAACTTGTAAACATCATCCCCCAAATCCTCACTCCCACCTTTCTCAACGATATAATTGCACATTTCAGTTACATGCACGGATAGCAGGCGGTGCAGCTCTTTGTGTTCATTCAGTCGCTCATAGCCACGTTCCGCCAGTATTTCTTCCTCGCGTTTAAAATGGTATTTGGTATAGTCAAGTAAATCGCTGACAATTTTCTCGATATAGTCTTTGGCTTGTACTGTAATAAGTGCGCCAAAAAGGGTTTGAATGAGACTCACAAGTTTCTTGTGATCGTTGTCTATTTCTTCCATCCCAACACTCCAGGAGTTGTCCCACGATATAATCGGCGGCAGGTCCTTGCTCATGATATCCTCCTTCTTATAGTACTGGGTGGAGCACAGCAATAAATGTTGTGATGCATAGATGCTAAAGTAATATAAAAACTAATTGATCGTGGAGATTATTCCAAGAACACACCCAGCGTTTTGATAGAGGGTATGGTGGATTATCCAGCAGGTTAAGAAATTGACACCGCTTATCTGTAAGTGATAAAAGGAGTGGAATATCTATGCCACACGTTCTCTTTCAGAGACTGCTCACATATTACTGAATCCGGTTGATGTGATATGAGTCGGAATATTGCGTGAAATACATCACACAGACTCATAAGATTTGAAATTAGCTTATGTGTTCAAAAAGATCAGGTGACACGTATGTTGAGATTGATTTTACTCTTATCTGTGATTGGGATTGTCTTGCTTTCGGCCGGGTATCGGCTGCCCTTTGTGAAGGGATCAGAGGAACACTATTACAACAGGGGCTTACGGTTCGATGAAGAAGAGAACTATGATCGAGCCGAAGAATACTTTAAACGAGCCCTGAAAATAAATCCATCGCTTGCCGACGCCCATCTCGCCTTAGGCGCAATTTACCTGAAAACCGGGGAACTGGAGGATGCGGAACGCAGCATTCTACGTGCGCTTGAAACTCTCCCCCGTTCAGGTTTAAGAGGGCCATCCTATAAGAGAATATTGTCATTAGCCTACAACAACCTGGGCGTAGTCGAAGAGAAGCGGATTTTGCTGGCAATAGCAAGACAAGATTTCCAGGCAGCGGAGAATCATTTGACCATCTCCAGGGCATTATATATGGAAGCCATGGAACATGATCCCAAAAATGAGCTGGCTTTCTATAATTGGCGGCGTCTTCCTGAACGGATCATCACCACCGGCGCGGGCTAGGGTTTTCGTCAGGTTCTCCGTCGGCTCTAGCATCATTCATAGACCATTTTCACCATTAAAATCACTAACTGTCCGAGGGTATATTATGCCTCCTGCCGGGACATTTCTTGACTACAATGTGAGGGACCATGAAGCAAAAGCATTTCATCGATTCTCATAAGGGCATTACAGGGGTAGCGATACTGGCCATGATGGCGCTCTACCATCAGTGGGCAAATCCTACCGCGTGGATCTATCTCGCCCTGCATGGCACCTATGGACTGCTATGGGTTATGAAGAGCAGGATCTTCCCCGATAAAACGTGGGAGCAACAAACCGGGTGGGGCTATGGGCTGTACATATGGGGTGGATTGACGCTGTATTGGGTAGCACCATGGCTTCTGACCTCGCGGGGAGTACAGGCGCCGGCATGGTACCTTGGCGTATGTATCAGCACATATATTTTCGGGGTTTTTCTACACTTTGCGACCGACATGCAGAAATACGTCTCGCTTCAGCTTCGGCCGGCAGCGTTGATAACCAGTGGAATGATGGGCCGCTGCCGGAATCTCAACTATTTTGGCGAACTGCTCATCTACCTGGGATTCGGATTGCTGGCCATGCATTGGGTGCCCCTGGCTATCCTGGGTCTGTTTATCGTCGTAATCTGGCTCCCCAATATGCGGCGCAAGGACCGATCACTGTTGCGGTATCCGGAATTTGAGAATTACAAGCTGAACACCAGACTATTCATCCCGTTTATAATCTAGTCCCAGGATTTGTTTGGCGGGGAATTCCACGATGTTTATATCGCTGAGCAACTTGAAAATATCATCCTTGTTGGGCTTTGCTCCGTTCAGCGTTTCCCGCAGGCAATTACCTGTATACCTCACCGCTTAACTGTTTCTCCTGCCTCAAGACAACCATGGATGGTAAATTGGGGTCTATAATTTTGTTCCAATCAACCAATAAATGGAGTCTATTGTCATGAAACGAGCCGTATTGTTCATTATACCGGCCATAGCACTCTTCATGTCGTGCGCGGCCCAGAGGGAGAATCCGCTAATGGAAGAAACGTTCGATACACCATTCGGTGTACCACCGTTTGACAAAATTGAGATTGAAGATTACCTGCCCGCCTACAAGGAGGCTATGGCGGCAGAACGCACCGAGATCGAAGCGATTGTCAACAATCCTGAAGCGCCCACGTTCGTCAATACCATAGAAGCGCTGGAAGCCACGGGACGCAGGCTGGACCAGGTGTCTAACATTTTTGATAATATGAATGGCTCGAACACCAATGAGCGCATGCAGGAGATTGCAAACGAGGTAGCCCCACTGCTGTCCGACCACTATGACGATATCCTGCTTAACGATCAGTTATTCCAGCGGATTAAAGCGGTATATGAGCAGAAAGACAA
The DNA here is from genome assembly GCA_042568495.1 of Fidelibacterota bacterium. Taxonomy (GTDB): domain Bacteria; phylum Fidelibacterota; class Marinisomatia; order SCGC-AAA003-L08; family TS1B11. The sequence continues at coordinate 6,298 of JBHPIW010000020.1, forward strand.
CCTGGATCTAGCCGTGGAACAGCAAACACTTCTTGATGATACTTACAAGGTCTTTGCCAGGAATGGAGCTAATCTGGCAGACGCCCAAAAGGAGGATTTGAGGGCGATCAACAAGGAGCTCTCCACACTGACCCTGAAGTTTGATGATAACGTACTGGCGGAAAACAACAATTTCGAATTGGTCCTTGAGGATGAAACTGATCTGGCCGGTCTAACTGATGGAATAATCGCGGCGGCTGCGGAAACCGCCAAGGAGCGCGGGCATGATGGCAAGTGGGTATTCACCATCCACAAACCCAGCATGCTTCCCTTCCTGACATATTCTGAGCGGCGCGATCTGCGGGAAAGAATCTACCGGGCATACTTCAACAAGGGTGACCATGGCAATGAACTGGACAACAACGAGATCGCAGCGGGTATGGCGGCATTGCGGGTAAAGCGTGCCAAACTATTGGGGTATGAAACCCACGCCCATTATATGCTCGAGAGACGCATGGCAAAAACTGCGGAGAATGTATACGACCTGCTGGATCAGATCTGGAAACCGGCCTTGGCTAAAGCCAAAGGAGAAGTGTCTGAATTCCAGGCGATGATCGATGCGGAAGGTGGCGATTTCCAGCTCCAACCCTGGGACTGGTGGTACTATGCTGAAAAGGTCAGGAAAGCCAAGTATGCGCTGGATGATGAGGAGCTTCGTTCATATTTCCAGTTGGAGAATGTCCGGGATGGTGCTTTCGAAGTGGTAAACAAGCTGTGGGGAATCACGTTTGAGGAACGCACCGATATCCCCAAGTATCATCCTGATGTCCAGGTATATGAGGTAAAAGAAGCGGATGGTACCCACCTTGGATTGCTGTATGTTGATTATTATACGCGGGCCAGCAAGCGTGGTGGAGCTTGGATGAGTTCATTTCGCAAGCAGTCAAAGAAGGATGGTGAGATGATCACGCCGATTATCGTGAATGTGTTCAATTATCCCAATCCCACTGAAGATATGCCATCCTTGATAAGCCTTGATAATGTGAAAACGCTATTTCACGAGTTAGGTCACGGACTCCACGGACTCCTTTCCGATTGCACATACAACAGCCAATCCGGGACAGCTGTTCCGCGGGATTACGTGGAGTTGCCATCCCAGATCATGGAGAACTGGGCGGTGCATCCGGAAGTGATCAAGTCCTATGCCAGGCACTATGAGACCGGTGAACCGATTCCCGATGAACTGGTGGAAAAGATCCGGAAGTCCAGCACCTTCAATCAGGGTTTCGAGACCACGGAGCTGATCGCGGCTTCCTACCTGGACATGGATTGGCATACACTGGCAGATGCTGAGGAACGTAACGTACTGGAATTCGAGACTGGCTCGATGAACCGAATTGGCCTGATTCCGGAGATTCTACCGCGCTATCGCAGTACGTATTTCGCCCATATTTTTGCGGGTGGATATTCGGCTGGGTACTACAGCTACACTTGGGCTGAAGTCCTGGATGCAGATGCATTTCAAGCTTTCAAGGAGACCGGTTTGTTCGATCAAGCGACCGCCCAGGCGTACCGCAGGCATATCCTGGCAACCGGTGGCACCGAGGAGCCTATGACACTTTACAAGCGGTTCAGGGGCTCGGAGCCGAAGATCGATGCATATCTGCAGCGAAGAGGTCTTGACTAGCGTTATTGTTGTGTTAAATTGTATCGTAATAGTTTGTATCCAATAACTAACGGAAGGAGGTGGTCCATTGTCTAATCACAATTGGGCGCTGGCCTCCGCCAGTGCAATCTAGAGGCGCTGCGCGCCAGCAGCCCAGAAACTCAAGAAGCCCCCAGCTGCAAGGCTGGGGGCTTTTCATTACCGGTTACACCTTGGGAACCATCGCATTGCAGCCATAGCTTCAGGAGCTGAACCATTCAGATCCAATCCGCCCTCGATAAAGGACATCGCATATGAACATACACGCTTCCCGCTTGCTGTTCTTTTTCTTTTTCATCACCATACTCGCGGGACAATCCCCTACGAAAAAACTGACCCTCGAGGACATGTATATCCACCACAGCTACGACGCACCGGAGTACTCCGTCGGCCCATGGCTGAAAGACGATACCGCCTTTCTCTTTATATATCCGGCACGATACGGAATGTGGATTATGCGTCACGAAATTTCCAGTGGGGATGAATCCGTTTTTCTGAATGCAGAGCAGCTCAAGGTTGATGGAAGCGGTGAGCAAGTGACGGTGGGTAGCGGACGGGATGCACCGGATGAGAGGAGTTTCTCCCTATCGCCCGATGAACGTTGGGTACTCTTGGCGGGGGAAGAGCGTGTGATTTGGCGACGTTCAAGGGTAGCAAAGTACTTCATCCATGACCGCAAGACAGGACTCAGCCGGAGGCTTACCCTGAATAACAGTCCACAATCCAATGCCACCTTCTCGCCCGACAGCCGCATGGTAGCTTACGTCATGAAAAACGATTTGTACGTAACCGATCTGGCGACAGGGTCCACTAGGCAGCTGACTAAAGATGGCTCTGAGGCCATTATCAACGGCCGGACGGATTGGCTATACGAAGAGGAATTTTCATTCACGCGGGCTTATGAATGGTCACCTGATAGCCGGTTTATCCTGTACCTGCGTTTCAACCAGGGACACATGCGAACGTATCCCCTAATAGACGAGATGCAGCAGTATCCTCGGCAAACTACGGTGCGCTACCCTAAAGTAGGTGAACGCAACAGTCTTGTCCAGGTAGGTGTAGTGGATGTGAAACGAGGCCGCACCCGCTGGATGGATGCCGGGCCTGAAACCGACATCTATATCCCCCGCATTTACTGGACAGGCAGAGAGAATCAGGTGGCCTATTATCGATTGGACCGTAAACAACAGCAACTGGAACTGATTTTGGCGAATGCGCGGTCCGTTGCCACTTCGGTTGCGGCCACCCAGAAAGACACCGCCTGGGTGGATGTAACCGACGATTTGCATTTTATTAATGGCGGCAGCCGTATCCTATGGACGGATGAGAGTTCAGGTTACCGGCATATCTATGTCAAGAACCTTGATGATCATAGCACACAGTCCGTGACCACTGGGGAGTGGGAAGTAACCGAGATCGTGGGGGTGGATGAGAATAATCAGGCCGTCTTTTTCCTTGGCAAAAAGGATGGGATCCATCAGCAGCACGTCTACCGCGTGGGATTTGATGGCACCGATCCTGAATGTCTCAGCCCCTCCGGGGGATGGAATACCATTCACGCTGCCCCGGAGTTTACCCATTATATCCTGGAACGCAGCAGCTACCGGGAAGACACGCAATTCTCGCTATATAAGTCCTCAGGTCAAAAAGTGCGGCAGTTGGGTGAGGGTGCGCCGGCTGTATTGGGTGACCTGGACATCCCACCTCCGGAATTTTTCACGATGACAACCACGGACAGGGTTGATCTAAGTGCAGTCATTCAGAAACCCAAGGACTTCAATCCATCGCGGAAATATCCTACTCTCATCTATGTGTATGGAGGTCCAGGTTCACAAGCGGTGCGCGACCGGTGGGGTGGCAGCCGTGGATTGTGGCACCACTACCTGGCGCAGGAAGGCTACATCGTACTTTCAGTGGACAATCGAGGTACGGGGGGAAGAGGAGAAACCTTTCAAAATTTGTCCTATGGGGATATGGGAAAATGGGCTTTACATGACCAGATCGAGACGGCCAAATGGGCCGCCAGCCAGAGTTGGGGCGACGCGGAGCGGATCGCGATCTGGGGATGGTCGTTCGGTGGATACACAACTTCCCTCTGCCTCACGGCAGAGTCGGAATACTTCAACTGTGGTATCGCAGTGGCGCCGGTTATTGATTTCAGGCTTTACGATACGGCTTGGACGGAGCGCTATATGGGACTTTTGCACGAGAACGAAGCCGGCTACCTAGCGACAAATGTACTGAGCTACGTTGATGGCTATATGGGAGGGCTCATGCTGGTGCATGGCACCAGTGATGACAACGTGCACCCCCAGCACACCTGGCAGTTCATGAATCAGCTTATCAATCGAGGACAATTTTTCGATCTGATGATGTATCCGGGAAAAAACCATAGTTTGCCGGGAGCGACATATCACTTATACCATGAGATGACGTCATTTATTCGGGAGAATCTATAGCAAAACATATGTTGGATTGCGGTAAGGCTGGATCCGGAATCTCAGGTCCTGAACGAAGGGCGGGGAGCAAGTTTTAGGGCTGGCAATGGTTGCCAAGTCTTTATTTAAGATTTGTATATCCAATTATCTCTGTTTTTATTGCCACACTTGGCGCGACCTTTCTAAATTGATGGTAGAAGAGAGGCCCGATAATGCTCAGAAGAGGAAATTCAATAGCCAAATTGGCCACTGTTTTCTAAAGGGTGAAGATATTTAATCATGAAAACTCCTTCTACTATTAGCGTTGCTTGGTCTGCTGACCCAATGGCCTTCCGGAGTGAGGGTTGAGAGGGGAGTGCGGCGCATCTATGAGTATCACTTCCACTTCAAGACCGTCATCCAAACATGGGATCACTGATCCCTGTCCCCCCCGCCAATGAATCCTGGAACCGCTTGGTGCAGTCAACTGGTTTTCTCGGGGCATACCACAGCAAACCGTTCTGTCGAGAAAGGGGACGCTGAATTATGAAGATTAACTGCTGGGACTATATGAAATGTGGTCGGGAAGTCGACGGAACGCAGGTAACTACCCAGGGAGAATGTCCGGCCTGGTCCTTCTGGACGTTTCAAGGCAAGAACAACGGACTTCGCGGTGGCCGTTACTGTTGGAGCGTGGCCGGGACAGGTCGCGAGGGCGAGCCTGCCTGTACTCACGCCGCTGACTTCGGTGATTGTAGCGAATGCAAATTTTACCAGCTTGTCAAGCAGGAGGAAGGCAACAATTTCGTAGCCTGATCCGGGAATATTTGACTGCTGAGTTGGGATCAAATCAATTGAAAAGGGAAGAGGGTACCCTATGAATTACTGGCGCGTACCGCTTGACCTGGAAGAAATCAAGATACCCCATGGCAACCTCCACATTAATGTGGAGCGCTGCAAGGGTTGTGGTTTCTGCGAGGAGTACTGTCCCAAGGATGTCCTTGTAATGTCGACCGAGTATAACCGGAAGGGGTACCATTTCCCCCACGTTGTCAAGCAAGGAGCCTGTGTGAACTGCAACTTGTGTGAGATGATCTGTCCTGATTTTGCCATCTTCTCTCTGGAAGGGGAGTCAAGTGCCCCTGATCCGGAAGAAGTCTTGCAGGGAGGAGAAAGTCGTGAAGGCTGATCCAATTGGTGTTGCTACCGGTAATTACTACATTGATGGTGACCATGCCTGTGGGGAAGGTGCGATTGCCGCCGGGTGTCGTTTTTTAGCCGGCTACCCTATTACCCCATCCACTGAGGTAGCAGAGAGAATCGCAGCGAGATTTCCCAAAGTCGGCGGCATGTTCATCCAGATGGAAGACGAGCTGGCTTCCATGGCGGCCGTGGTTGGGGCTGCCTGGACCGGTACCAAGTCAATGACGGTGACATCGGGTCCTGGATTTTCCCTGATGATGGAAAATCTGGGTTTAGGGGTGATGATGGAAGTGCCTTGTGTAGTGGTCAACGTACAGCGGGGGGGGCCCTCGACCGGACTGCCGACTTTGACCGGCCAGGCTGATATGATGCAAGCCCGGTGGGGATCGCATGGGGATTATGAGATTATTGCCCTATCACCAAATTCGCCGCAGGAATGTTTCGATCTCACCATCACAGCCTTCAATCTGGCCGAGCAATGGCGGGTGCCGGTACTGTTCATGATGGATGAGTGCGTCGGGCATATGACCGAGAAGGTGGTTATTCCCGAACCTGAGGAGATCGAGATTATCCCCCGCAAATTCTATTCCGGGGATAAGCAGGCATACCGACCCTATAAGTTCAACGGATCGGGAGAGATCCCACCTTTAGTTAAGGCCGGTGATGGTTACTTTATCCATGTGACAGGCCTGACTCATGATGAGCGGGGATATCCGGTGATCAACGCGGAAGCCCAGGACAAGAACGTGCGTCACTTGGTCAACAAGATCAAGGACAACGAGGAAAAAATCTGCATTTATGAGGAAGACCAGATTGATGATGCTGAGGTGATCGTCGTTTCCTATGGTATCTCTTCACGTGTTGCCTTGCGGGCAGTAGACCAAGCCCGGGAAAAAGGAATCAAAGTAGGAACGCTGCGACTGGTCACGGTATGGCCGTTTCCTGAGAAGCGGATTCGCAAGTTGGCCTCAAAAGTTAAATCATTTGTCGTTCCGGAAATTAACCTGGGGCAGGTCGTGTTGGAGGTCGAGAGGTGCGCGGCTGGCCAAGCTAAATCGATCCTGGTGCCACATGCCGGAGGCTGGGTGCATGATCCGGCGGATATCCTGGCCGCAATTGAGGAGGGTGTAGCATGAGCGAGAAGGAAAAACCTTACACCGACACCCTGGCTATACCGGAGCCCCAGGAAGAATTGCCGCATCCCATGGAGGAATACCTCCGCATGGAGCGACTGCCCCATATCTGGTGTTCCAGCTGTGGGATTGGCACGGTCATCACAGCATTTATTACGGGTTTGAACAAATCGGGTCTGGATCGGGAAAAGGTAGCCGTCGTCTCAGGGATCGGATGTTCGGGGCGAGCAGCCGGGTACCTGCGCCTGGATTCATTCCACAGCACCCATGGCCGGGCAATTCCATTCGCGACCGGAATAGCCTTAGGCAATCCGGAGCTGAAGACGGTGGTGATTAGCGGAGATGGTGATCTGGCGGCTATTGGCGGCAACCATCTGATTCATGCCGCCCGGCGGAACATGAACTTAACCGTCATCTGCATCAACAATTTCAATTATGCCATGACCGGTGGTCAGGCAGGACCTACGACGCCCGTAGAAGCCAATGCTTCAACAGCTCCTTATGGATGCTACGAGTACCCGTTCAACCTGCCTTTCCTTGCCGAATCCAGTGGTGCGGTCTATGTGGCGCGTTGGACGGCGCTACACATCCGCCGCTTGACCGACTCGATTGCGGAAGCGCTGGTCCGCCCCGGCTTCTCATTCATCGAGGTCATCGCTCCCTGCACGACGCTATATGCGCGTCGCAACCGCCTGGGAGATGGACTGGACCTGATGCGTTTCTATCATGATAATGCCATCATCAAACATGGCGCGGACACCCGCGAAGTCGATATCGGGTTTCAGGATCGGATTGTTGTCGGAAAGTTCGTTGACCGGGAGAAACCTACATTTTTCGAAAAGCGGGATGCCTTCCTGGAAGGAAAGTTAGGCGACAAGTATATTCCATATAAAGGACCTAAGGATGGACATTAGATTTTCCGGATTCGGGGGTCAGGGTATCATCAAAGCCGGTTCCCTGATCGGGAAAGCTGCTTCCTTGTTTGATGACAAGTATGGTACCCTTACGCAGAGTTTCGGACCCGAGGCTCGTGGTGGTGCCTGCTCCGCTCAGGTGGTAGTGGATGATTCACCGGTACTCTATCCGTATATCCACGAGCCGGAAATTCTGGTCACCATGTCGCAGGAAGCCTACGAAAAGTTCAATAGTGAACTGGTACCGGGCGGGATTCTGATTGCGGATGAGGATCTGGTCAAGGCCAAGGAATTCCGCAAGGATGTAAAGGTGTTTTCAGTCCCTGCGACCCGTATTGCGGAAGAGATGGGGAACCGCATCTTTGCCAACGTGGTCATGATCGGTTTTTTCACTGCCGTAACGGATGTTGTCTCAGCAGAGGCGGTGAAGAAAGCCCTGCCGGGATCAGTACCGGATCGATTCATCGATGTGAATATCCAGGCTTTTGAACGTGGTTACGAATATGGCTTGGAGCAACTGAAGAAGGGGAATGGCAAGCCGAAAAAGGAAGCCGCCAAAGCGGCAGCTTAACCGGCAATCCCGTTCATGTTACTCCTCCCGCTGAGGCATAGGATACAATGACTGCTACAGAACAGATCATGCAAATCCTGGAACGCAGGGGTATCGCTATCCAATTCGATGGCGGTGAGGCGAAAGGCCGTCCAGTGGGACTGGTGGAGCCGTCTCCCTGTACTCGCGCCTGTCCGGCCGGGGTGAACGTAAAAGCCTATGTGTCCCTGATAGCCGCCGGGCGTTTTCAGGACGCACTGGAGGTTGTCAGGCAGCGGAATCCGCTGCCGGGTATTTGCGGCCGTGTCTGTACACATCCGTGCGAGGCGGTCTGCAATCTGGGAGAGATTGATTCACCGGTCGCCATCTGCTGGCTGAAACGATTTGTGGCGGACTGGGAACTGGCGCATCCCCAGGCCAAGCCCAAGCCAGTCAAACAGACGCGCAAAGAGAAGATTGCTATTGTGGGTTCCGGACCGGCCGGACTAACGGCTGCCAATGATCTGATCCGCCAAGGTTATGGTGTGACCGTCTTTGAAGCCCTGCCGGTTCCTGGTGGAATGCTGATAGCTGGCATTCCCTCCTACCGATTACCCCGTGATATAGTCAAGACCGAGATCGATGCCATTAAGCAGCTGGGTGTCAAGATCAAGACCAAGTCTCCGGTGAAGGGCGACAAAGCCATTGACCGCCTTTTTGAGGATGGGTTTGACGCGGTATTTCTGGCGATTGGTGCGCACCAAGGCCGGAAACTGGGCGTGCCCGGTGAGGATGAATTCGAGGGAATTATCGATTGTGTCACCTTTCTGAACGAAGTCAACCTGGGTAAAGCGAAGAAGCCGGGTGACAAGGTCATTGTCATTGGTGGGGGTAGTTCGGCGGTGGATTCGGTGAGGACAGCATTGCGCTTGGGTTCGGAGAAGGCTCACATTGTCTACCGGCGGAGCCGCAAGGAAATGCCGGCACACGATGCTGAGATTACGGAAGCAGAGCGGGAGGGGGTGGAACTCCATTACCTGGCCGCGCCGGTACGAATCCTGGGTGAGAACGGGAAGGTAACCGGCATGGAGTGCCAGAAGATGAAACTGGGGCCGCCAGATGAGAGTGGCCGCCGGCGCCCCATTCCCATCGAAGGTTCGGAATTCGTGGTGGAGGCGGATACCATCATCACGGCCATAAGCCAATCGCCGGACCTGTCTTTCTTCGGAGAAGATCAGGGTGTGGAGCTTACGCGTTGGAAAACATTTATGGCCGACGAAGAAACTATGGCCACTTCCCGTCCCGGGGTATTCGCCGGGGGCGATGCCGTTACGGGACCCAGTACGGTGATCAACGCCATCGCCGCGGGCCATATCGCTGCCTGTTCTATCGTTCGCTGGCTGGCTGGGGAATCCCTGATACAGGATGAACCGCATGGCGAAATGCACGAATCGGAGATTAAGGTCGATCAGAAGCAGCGGGAGCATAAGAAACGGGCGCAGATGCCTGCCATGGATCTCAAGGCCCGCAAGGGCTCCTTCGAGGAAGTGGATCTGGGATTCGATGAAGCCCAGGCACTGGCAGAAGCCCAGCGATGCCTGCGTTGCGGGCCGTGTAGTGAATGCGTGGTCTGTGTCACGGACTGTGATAAAGTTAGCAATCTCCTCACACTGCCTGATGGAACCGGGGATATCCTTTTCAGGATTCCCAAGGAACTCCAGACTCAGATTCCTGCGAACGAAATCCGGCCGGTCACAATCAAGGCCGGCAAAAAACAGGTGCCGCTGCAGGTGGTGCCGCTAATCCCCTGGGTACGACAGGACCTGTGCCGGGGCTGCGCCGACTGCGTCGAGGCTTGTGAGAACGACGCGATTTCTCTAATACCTAAGGGGGAAGATATATTCATCGCCAGCGTTGATCCTGATATCTGCCGTGGCTGCCAGACATGCGTGGGTGTATGTGATACCGGTGCTATGACACCTGGTTATTATACCGGGGAATGGGTCGCGGAACACATGCAGGCGTTGGATCCGGAGAAGAAAAATGTAATCGTCTTTGCCTGCCACTGGAATGGCTCGCATGTGGATGAGAAGATGTTCACGGCGGTCGGGAAGAATTCGACTCATGTTGAGGTCATCCACTCCATGTGTACTGGACGTCTAAATCCGGGATTCATTTTTCAGGCACTGGAGTCGGGAGCCGACGGTGTGCTGATCACGGGGTGCGGTTCCGCTGACTGCCACTTCGATTTTGGGGCCACCCAGGCGCAAAAGACCTATACTACGGTTGAAAAGTTGCTGCACATGATTGGCGTGGATTCTCAGCGGGTACAGTACCGTCAGATTCCCAAGGCCGATGCGGCAGGGTTTGTGGCCGTAGTGAATCAATTTATTGGGGAAATGGGGAAGAAGAAGACCAGCCGGAAGGTGCCGGTCAGTTAAACCGATTCGATAGATTTTTGAATGGATAGGCATGATTGAAGTAACCGAACTGGAAACTCAGATCAAACGGACCAACGCGCTGGCCTGCCTGGACTGCGGCAAGTGTACCAGCGTCTGCCCCGTATCCTTGTACAGCCGGAGCTACTCGCCGCGAGTGCTTCTGAACCGCACCATTCGCAAGAATTTCGATGGCGTGTTCGAATCGTATGACCTATGGAGCTGTCTTACCTGCCGCAAATGTGACGAGATATGCCAGTCGGGGATCCATTATATCGATCTGATTCAGTATCTCAGGACCGCAGCTAGGCAGCAGGGATTCGACGGCAGCTGTTCGCATGCGGGGGCTTTGCAGTCGCTATCCCGGATCATGACCAGCGAGGATTTGAATCAGAATCGCCTGGAATGGGTACCTGATGACGTGGAGGTCGCCGAGGAAGGCGATGTGCTCTATTTTGTTGGTTGCGCGCCCTACTTCGATGTCTTTTTCGATGACCTGGGCGTTACTACGCTGGAAGCGGCCGAAAGCAGTCTGCGCATCCTGAACCGGTTGGGAGTCACGCCGGCGCTGCTGTCGGACGAGCGCTGCTGTGGTCACGATCTGATCTGGAATGGAGACGTGGAGAATTTCACCCGGCTGGCGAAGCATAATTTGGAAGCAGTGGAGAAGAGCGGGGCGAAAACCATTTTATTCTCGTGTGCCGAGTGCATGAGCGCTTTCAAGAACCTTTATCCCGAGCAGGGATTGAAAGTCAAGGCCGAGCTGAAGCATATGAGCCAGTTTCTGGCAGAGAAAATAGATGCCGGAGAATTACAGCTGCAAGCCCCGTCAAGTGCAGTTACTTATCAGGATCCTTGCCGACTCGGTCGTCATTTGGGGATCTACGACGAGCCGCGGAATGTGCTCGGGGACGGCCCCTCTGGGGAAGAGGGCATCAGCGAGATGCGGCAGTCGGGCAAGCGTTCCCTTTGCTGCGGTGTAAGCGCCTGGATGAATTGCGACATGACTTCCAAAGCTATCCAGACCGAGCGTCTGAAACAGGCACAGGAGAGTGGGGCCGAGGTGATGGCCGTAGCCTGCCCAAAGTGCCAGATCCATCTCACGTGTACCCAGAAAGATGGCCGCGTGAGTGAGAAATACGGCCTGAAAATTCGTGATATTTCCGCCATTACCTTGGAAAGGATGGCTGAGAACTGAAACCGAGATGTCCATAGACAGGAGTAGTCAATGGCAGATGACCAAGCATTGCGTATAGGTGTTTTCGTCTGCGAGTGTGGGTCCAACATCGCCGGATCGTTGGACTGCGCGGCGGTTACCGAATATGCGGCTACCTTGCCCGACGTGGTGTGTGCCGTGCTGAACAAGTATACCTGTTCCGAACCGGGGCAGCAGGAGATCAAGCGCCACATCAAGGAGCACAATCTGAACCGGGTGGTGGTATCTTCGTGTACGCCCCGCATGCATGAACCGACCTTCCGCCAGTGTGTGGCCGATGCGGGATTAAATCCCTATCTCATGGAGATGGCCAATATTCGTGAACACTGCAGCTGGGCGCACATGGGCGACTGGGATGGTGCCACCGTGAAGGCGAAGGATGTGACCAAAACCGCTGTCGCCCGGGCCAGGATGCTGCGCCCCCGCATCGAGACGGAGCTGCCCGTCCGGCGCGACGTGATGGTGATTGGCGGTGGAGTGGCAGGTATTCAATCTGCACTCGACCTGGCTGATGCGGGATACGAAGTAACCTTAGTAGAAAAGGAGGCGTCCGTCGGTGGGATCATGGCTGCGTTAGACAAGACCTATCCCACCATGGACTGTTCCATATGAATACTCGGACCCAAAATGATGGATGTCGGTCGACATCCCCGCATCAACCTTTTGACCTTTAGTGAAGTAGAAGACGTTTCCGGCTATATCGGCAATTTCAGCGTGACCGTGCGTAAGAAAGCGCGGTACGTAGATGAATCTGAATGCAACGCCTGCGGCGAGTGCGAGAAAGTGTGTCCCGTGGTTGCACCCGATGCTTTCCAGCAGGGATTCTCCTCCCACAAGGCGATCTACATGCCTTTCCCCCAGGCGGTGCCGTCGGTTTATATCCTGGACAATGACGTATGCCTGGGACATAATCCCATCGCGTGCGGCAAATGTGCCGACGTGTGCGAGAAGAAATGCATCGATTTCGACATGGAGGATGAGCTCATCGAGATCGAGGTGGGCGCAATCATCGTTGCTACCGGGATGGACGTATACGATCCCACGGAGATGGATGAGTACGGCTATACCCGCTACGAGAATGTCATTACCAGCATGGAGTTCGAGCGGCTGATATCGGCGGGCGGTCCCACCGAAGGGCATTTCATGCGGCCCACGGACCGGGAGGCCCCCAAGCGGATCGGTTTTATCCAGTGCGTGGGTTCCAGGACCAGTAACGGCAAGGGCAATCCTTACTGCAGTAACATCTGCTGCATGAACACGATCAAGGACAGCCTGCTGCTGAAGGACCACTACCCCGATACGGAGATCAAGGTGTTCTACATCGATATCCGGGCCTTCGGCAAGGGCTTCGAAGACCTGTTCCAGCGCAGTAAGCAGGCGGGAGTACAGTACATCCGTGGTCTGCCGGGCGAGATCTACGAGGATCCCAAGACCCGGAACCTGACGCTGACGGCGGAAAATACTTCCTCGGGTGTCATTGAGGACCATGAGTTCGACCTGGTGGTGCTCTCGACTGGCGTGATCCCGCGGCGGGACAGCGAAGCGATTCGGCAGCTGTTATCCCTGTCGCGGACGGAGGACGGCTTCTTCATGGAATCGCATCCGAAGCTGAAACCGGTGGATGCACCAACAGGCGGTGTCTATTTCGCCGGGTGCGTGGAATCGCCCAAGGATGTGAAGGACAGCGTGACCCAGGCCAGCGCGGCAGCGGCCCGCACGGAAATCCTGCTGAACGCCGGTCAGATCAGCGTGGAAGCCATCACCTCCGAGCTTTATGATGGCAAGTGCACTGGCTGCGGTATCTGTGTGAAGGTCTGCCCCTTCAACGCGATCACCGGCGGGGATGCCAAGACCAAGACGCCGGTGGAGATTATCGAGGCGGCCTGCAAGGGCTGCGGCACCTGCGCCGCGGAATGCAACTTCGACGCGATCCTCATGAAACACTTTGAGGATGCCCAGATCACCGCCATGATCGACTCCATCCTGGAGGAAGATCCCATGGAGAAGATCGTCGCGTTCGCCTGCAACTGGTGTTCGTACGCGGGCGCCGACCTGGCAGGACTATCCCGCATGAAGTATCCCAGCAGCCAGCGGATTATCCGTACCATGTGCAGCGGACGGGTGGATGCCGATTTTGTGCTGCATGCCTTTGAGATGGGCGCGCCCCTGGTGCTGCTCTCCGGTTGTCACTTCGTGGACTGCCACTATATCGATGCCAACCGCTGGACGCAGAAGCGGGTAGAGAAGTTGTGGGATGACATGGAAAAGATGGGTATCCGGCCGGAGCGGTTGCAGCTGGAATGGATCAGCGCTGCCGAAGGGCGGAAGTGGGCCCGGACCATGAAAGAGATCGAAGAGATGCGGAAGGCAGTCACCGAGGAAGAAGTGGAGCATACGAAGAAGGTGCTCCGCGAAGCCCGGTTGAAGGCGGAAGCCAAGCAAAAAGCCAAGCAGGAAAAGGCTAAGACCACTGAAGATGCCCCCGCGGCGGCAGCGGCAGTCTAAAGGAAAGAGCATACCATGGAAGAAACGCCTTTCAAGTGCCTGCGCTGCGGGCATGAATTCACGGCACCGTACGACAAGAAGGTGCCGGTAGAGCGGGCCTGTCCCAAGTGCAGCAGCAACAGCGTCCGTCCGTTGAAGAAAAAACCAGCGCCACGTGCCGAGGCCTGAGGACCATCGGCAGCCCTTTGGCAAGAACGGCAATCCCAAGGGAGAGAGGCATATGAAAAAGCACGACCGCGACTACTTCCGGGCTTTTGTCAACGTGACGAAGGCGATCAGCTCCACGTTGGACTTGGACAAGGTCCTGAACCGCATCCTGGCCAACGCCACCGATGCCCTGGAGCTGAAGGCGGGCATCATCAGCCTGTGGAACAAGCAGGAGAACCGCCTGGAGATCGTTTCGCACCTGGGTGTAAGCCAGGAGTTCCTGGACAAGGGGCCGGTGTACGCCGACAAGAGCATTCCCCGGGCCCTGACAGCGAAAGCACCGGTGGTGATCCCGGACATCGAGCAGGACGACCAGCTCCAGTATCCTGAGGCGTGCCGGAAGGAAGGCATCAAGGCGCTGCTCTCTATCCCCATGATCTTCAAGGACGAGATCATCGGTGTGCTGCGGCTGTACGACGACCAGGTGCGAGAGTTCACCGCGGAGGACGTAGAGTTCGTGAACGCCCTGGCGGAGCAAGGGGGCATTGCCGTCAAGAATGCCCGCTACATGGACCAGGTGATCAAGGACCACGCCCGGGAACTGGACGACCTGTGGCAGTGGTTCAGCGATATGGCCCATCCACCCAGAGACTAAATCCAGCTTATTTAACTATTGGAAAAGCCCCGGGAGACCGGGGCTTTTTATTTCTGGGCAGAAGTGATTGTTCTTCGCCCGTTAAATCTGTTATACATAAATTATGATCAGGCATGACATAAGATAGTTATAAATTCTATTGTCAAATCATATCAGAATTGGTGATGGATTGTACTTGCCGACTACCATTCGGAAGATTCCGCTCCTGTGGCTGCTTGCATTTCTGGCCTGCGATGAGCATCCGGCAGATGATTCACCACCGGATTTGGAGCGGATGGACTTTTCCATCATAGAGATCCCTCGGGAGGAGCGAATATGGAGCGGACAACCGCGTATCACCCTGGAGATCTATTTCCCCGCCGATTCCCAGGGGATCATCATCTTCCAATATCACGACAGCACCTATTACCATCCCATGCAGCTGGCTCACCGGCAGTTATGGTACATGGATAGCTATTACCTGACGGGGGAGGAGGAGTACCTGCACCGGTCAGAATTATATGCCGCGAAAATGCTGGAGTACTCCATGGTGACGGAGCAAGCCCGTTATTTCTATCACTCGCACGATTTCTTCCTGCACGAGATCGAAACCGACGTCATGATCGCTCCCTGGTGCTCAGGCATGGCACAGGGAGATGCCCTGTCGGTTTTTGTGCGTCTGTATGAGGCAACGGAGAAGGCAGAATACTTGGAGCTTGCGCACCAAACCTTCCGCAGCTTCACGCGATTTAAGGGAAAAAGCCTGCCGTGGACGGTAAGAATGGACAACGACGGCTACTACTGGATCGAAGAATACCCGTTCAAGGGAGGTACCCGCGTGCTGAACGGATTCGTGTATGGATTGTCCGGATTGTATGATTATTACATCTTGACCGGCGATAATGCGGCGAAAGAGCTGCTGCAGGCGGCATTAACCACCCTTTACCACTACCTGCCGGAATACCGCGTTGAGGGTGGTGCCAGCTATTACTGCCTGTACCATAAACTCCAGTCCAAGGTGTATCATATCCGCGATCACCTGCCCCAGCTGGAGTACCTGTTCCAGATCACCGGTGACCCGCATTTCGAAACCATGTACGACCTCTTCTATGCTGATTACCACGAAGGGAATTGAGCGGCTTTCAGTTGGTTTGGGTTGTAGCCGGAACCAGGGGCTGAAGGTTTTGGGAATCTATTTCAGCAACACCATCTTGATGGCTTTGGTGTACTGCAGCGTAGTTAACCGCGCAATGTAGATGCCTGAGGGCAACTGGCGGCCGCCTCCACCGCGCCCATCCCAAGTCGCTTCATAGGTACCGGGCTGCCGGTAGCCTTCCGCCAGCCGGGCTACTTCCCGCCCTTGCAGGTCATACACCACCAGCTGCACCTTGGTACCTGCCGACAATTCGTAGCGGATGGTGGTGGTAGGATTGAAGGGATTGGGGTGATTCTGGGAGAGGAAGATGTTCTCAGGCAATGGCATATTTCCACATAGTTCACCCGAAATCGATTCAGATAATCGAATCAAAACCAGGTTTTGGCCCGATTCTGCCAACACGAGATACTCTCCTTCTTCAACGATACGAACTGTCAGAACCTCCAGAGGTCCAAGATCATTACTGATTTCCTCAACCTGGAGAGTGCTTTCTGCACTGGATTTGGCCAATAAAATTGGTTTCGGATCTCTGCTATTCTCTCGGGCAACAGCGATACACTGTCCATCCGGCTGTATATCCGCGGAGGCAATATCAAGAAATACATCGGGGTAATGTACCAGCCATTCTTGCGTCAATGTGCCGAGAGCGTTTGTTTGAAAAATATGGAGATCATCCAGGTCTGTACGACCTACCGATGTGATAAGCCCATTGGGAGCCTCAAACACGGAGAGGCTTCTGGCCGAAACCGTTCCATATACCTTAGACCATTGTAGCACACCCGATGCATTTAATTTGAGGAGCCAGGTGTACTCACCTACATAGCCCTCGAATTTGCAGCCAGCAATAATGAAACCGTCATCAAGGGTCTGCTGTACGGCACTGGCAAAGGCTCTATAACTCTTGCTCGTGCTGAAGTTGCCGTATGTTCTGTTCCAGAGAGAGTTGCCTGATGAATCAGTTTTAATAACCAGCAGTTTTGTATCATTGTCGGATTCTGTCACCTGTGTACGGCCAACAGCAATGAATCCTCCATCAGACGTCTGTATTGCGTTAAACCCTTGATCCGCCCATTGAATATCATATTCCTTTTTCCAGATTCGTTCGCCGTAGGAGCCCAACCTGAGCAAAACAAGTTGATAATCTGATTCCAGAGACCAGTGGTCGCCAGTGATGATAAATCCATCGCCTGTTTTTTGAATGCTCTTCGCACTAAAGGACGCCTCACTTTGGAGCACCAGATTCAGATTCGACTCCAAATTGCCAGCTGTGTCGATAAATAGTAGACAGGGATGATTGCTGGCGGACTCATCAGCGAGGACAACAAAGAAATGTTCAGTCACCAGAAGAATATCATGACTGGAGAACGAAGAAGGGGCCTCAAAGCCAGGATATGTTTTTATCCAGGATATTCCCGTTGATTTGACGGGGGCAAGTGGTAGCAATATGAGCACCAGTAAGGCTAATTTGACGTGCTTGGAAAGGGACATTATTCTGCCTTTTGGCCTCCCACGATTACTTCAACAGCACCATCTTAATCGCCTTGCTGTACTCCGCCGTCACCAGCCGCGCAATGTAGATGCCCGAAGGCACCACACGCCCATCCCCATCACGCCCATCCCAGACAGATTCATATGAACCGGCTGGCAGGTAGTTATCGGCTAGCCGGGTGATCTCCCGCCCCTGAAGGTCATAGACCACCAGACGCACCATGGCAGCTTCCGGCAGCTCGTAGCGGATGGTGGTGACGGGATTGAAGGGGTTGGGGTAGGCAGGGTGGAGGGCGAATTGCTCTGGCGTGACCAATATCGAATTCTGGCGGATTTCAACCGTAGTATCAGCTGACGCCAGAACTGGTATCACAGCTGAGTTTGCCCCATATAGATCATCACTGTAGAGCATCAGATTGGCTTCATAATCTCCGATTTCCATCGGGTGGAAACGAATGTCAAAGGAATAGAATGAAAATGAAGGGATCGTTATGGGACCGGGCCAATCTATGCTGAAGTCGTATGTATTCTCAAGGATCAGGGAGTCAACCACCACGCTGTCAGGCCGGAAGTTGGCAATCCCCCATTCGAAGATAGAGGTATCAGCTACCGGTTTTAATCCGAAATCTACCCGTGGAAAAGCGACCAGCCCGCTGCCGCCGTAAAGCCCAATGTCATTTCGAGTATCGTTACTTTCATGATATAGTGGGGAGGGATCACCCGCATCGATAGCCAGAGAGAGAGGATCCAGCGTGAAATCCAGGTTTTCCGGATCGGTAAAAAGCGGGTCGCCGGTCTGATTTCCAATTCCCTTCACGTTGCCTGAAACAAAGGAGTAATCGATATCTATATATTGTTCCAGGGGTGGCGTGAAGTCCAGATCCAGCAGGGCGCTGTTCAGCACGGCAACATTCGCCGCAACAGGTATGATAAAAATATCATTATTATGCTGACGATCATAGAAAACGCAATTGGAAATTATTGCATTATGGGATAAACGAATGTTGTAGCGTAAACCACGAGAAATCTCCCAGGGTAGATCATCCATTGACTCCAGGGATATAATGGAATTAGCAAGAAAGAGGCTGCCAGTACCCTCGGTATGGAAAGGTATCCCAACGCAGGCACCAAATTGGACATTGTTCATTAGTATATGGGTATTATACGCGTAGAGATTAGCGGCCCAGTTTGTCCGGTCATCACGATAAAATCCAACATTATCCTGGAAGTGGATGTTCTTCAGATTCAATTGCGGGTGAGGCCGGTTATCAGGATTCTCCCATTCCGCTAGTCCGATCGATAGTATTCCGGAAGATCTATTCCCTGCAGCACCATGTGTCAAGGTGAGATTTTCCAGAGTTGCGCGGGTGACGTCGCTACGGATAATGATCAAAGGTGAATTATATTCTGCATCCAGAATGACGCGGTCTTGCTCAATTCCTTTCAGATGCGTATTGCTTTTCGGATAAATGGGAAATGTTTCCCCATTTGTTGAGAGGCTGTAAGTCCCTTCCGCCAAATGGATGGTCCGTGGATTCGAAGAATCGGCTGCCACTTGCAGCATGGCCAATGTGATCGTCCGCAATGGCTCTACCGAAGTCTCGCCGGAGTTGCTATCACTGCCATTCGGATGTACGTAAAGATCATGGTATTTCGGATCTGCTAGTCCGTGGTTGATTTCGAGCGTTATTGTCTCAATTGGTGATACCTGCCGATTCGTGTAATCACTGACTGTGAAGGTATCTACATGGATCGTAATGGGATTGATATCATCACCTGACCAGTCACCGTCGTCAAACGCTTTTATATCCTGGCCAAGCGCTTCCTCCCTCGACGAATTGAGGTATACACTGGGAGGGGCATCTTCATGGGTGATGATACTACCCGGTTGCCAAACCACAATGCCGCTGTACTTTGAGGCCCGATTTCGGGAGATTGTAGTTGTGCTTAAATCCAGGGCGACTTCCTCCAGCTGAACTCCCCCACCCCAACTGGCTGATTCATTCCTGGATACACGACAGGCGTCAATTCTGGGATTCCCACCCCCGTAAAAATAGAATCCCCCCCCACCAGAAAGGGATTTGTTTCCTTGAATGCTGCAGGATAAGAACTTAGGGGAGCCTGATGCACTGACTCCCCCGCCCCAGTAACTCAGGTTACCCTGAACGCGGACATTAGTAAAAGTGGGGGTATACCCGTTAACCGCGATACCTCCACCATGTCCCCAATCCCACCAAGTGTTTTCCAAATTCTGGCCAAGATTATCCTGGACAAGTCCGTTTATAAAGGTTGCGTCGGAAGCATTGCAATAGATGCCGGCTCCGTTCACGGATCGGTTTCCGTCGACCTCGAAATCCTGAAAGATTGCGCCATGGGACCCGTTAACATAAATGCCCCCTCCTTCCGATTCGGGATCGGCAGAGATGTCGTTATTATAGATTGCGATGTTCCGGATGGTTACATCTGAAGCTTGGCAGGAGAGACCACCACCTCTAACCTTTTGGCCGGGATTGATTTGGTACCCGCAATTTTGAATCACGATGTGGTGGGCCACCGCCTGGCTGTACCGGAAACCGATTCCCCCACCGACGACGGAGCTACTGTTGGTAATCGCAAGGTACTCCAATTTGGGGGAGGCGTTCTCGCAACTGACACCTCCGCCGGGACCCTCTCCGGGGCTTCCCCCAGTTATGGTAAAACCGTTCAGCACAGCGGTGGTATCCTCACCACGTCTGAACGTCACGACATTGCCGCTGCTGTTGCCGTCGATGATGGTTTGGCGGATATAGCTGGTGTCACAGGTAATATACATCATCGAACCCACCACGATATTCTTGCCCTTGAAATCGATACATTCCACGTAGCGTCCCGGCTGGACCAGTACCATATCACCAGCCGCAGCTGCATTGATACCTGCCTGGATGGTAGAGTATTCACCGGGTATATGAATAACAGAGGCCTGCAGGCAGCAGGTGAGGCCCAACAGTAACAGGCAGAAGTGGAGGGTTCTTCTCATTGGATTATTATCAATGGCACCATCGATCCAGATCTAAGAAACTCAGGACGATGCAACTGACTCCGAAGAACCGTCCATTCTTGCATCTATTATTGTATAACACTATTACTCCAATAAATTTCGTGATCCTGGCTGCCCTTCCGAAGGTAAAACCAGATACCCACCTGCCAAACTGATTGATCATTGGGAGGCCGAAGCGCCTCAAATTCAAACGCTTCTTCTGACTCAAATTCGTACAGCTCCAGGCCGGTCCCGCACCAACCCACTGGATCCTCAACCCATCCTGTGTCACTCTCGAGCTGTCGAGAATATATCGGGAGTGTGGGGTCATAACCGTAGTACCAGTAAGTATCGCTGGAATGATTGGCAGCTCTGAACCGTTCGCTTGAAAGGAGATTTTCACCCGGACCGATATGAGTTATCTCAATATCACCCGTGGTTTTGGTTGACATTTCACAGGCAATGAATATCAGCAGCACTATTAAGCCTGGCCAGAATGCTCCACCTGACATGCGTAACATGCTTGCCTTCATTTCAGCAACACCATCTTAATCGACTTGCTGTACCCCGCCGTCTCCAGCCGGGCGATGTAAATACCCGAGGGCAATAGGCGCCCATCCGCACTTCGTCCATCCCAGATGGACTCGTAGGAACCGGCTGGCAGGTAGCTATCGGCTAGCCGGGTGATCTCCCGCCCCTGCAGGTCGTGCACGACTAGGCGCACCATGGCAGCTTCCGGCAGGTCGTAGCTAATGGTGGTGGAAGGGTTGAAAGGATTGGGGTGATTCTGGGTCAGAAAAAAAGATCCGGGTACCTTCGGTGGATCGTTTTCACCCGCCAAGGTTACCGGTGTGTTGGTGAACAGGTATGCCTCATCGGCCTCGGATGCTCCTATAAGACATTTATCAGCGTAAATGGCAACAGCTCTCCCGAATTTAGCGCTACGACCTAAGTTTAAGGGTGCAAATTTTTGTGACTGTACCCATTGTGAACCATCGAATTGATAGTAATAAGCTGCCCCAGATGCAATCGCAGTAGCATCGGCCTTACCGGCTCCAACCAGTGCACGTTGGCCATCCATAGCCATACTGCAGCCGAAACAATCATTAAAGCCTCCATCATCGGCACTCAGTTTAGCTTTTTGTAACCACTGATCATCGTGCCTCTGATAAACATAGGCAGCTCCCGAGGAAGAATACTGACCATCCGCGTAACCTGCTCCAATCAGGATGTATTCACCATCTATGGCAACGGAACTGCCAAAGGCATCGTGTGCCTCTCCATCGCTGGCGACAAGCCGTATTTCTTCCACCCAACTGGCACCTTCCCGCCGGTATACATATGCTGCCCCGGAGCCATACCCTAGTGCGTTATCTCCGGAAGCACCAAGAACGGCGTATTCACCATCAATATCAACATCCACGAAACCGGGTCCATAAAGCACCGTATCTTCGGCCCAATACCCATTGTCTAGTTTATAGATCACTACTGTGCCCTCGGCATCTCCTACAATCAGATAGGGCAGGGCTATGGCCATAGCCAGGCCGAATTTTCCTCCGGGAATAGGATAACCTGGATATAACATACTGTGCTGTACCCATTCCTCGCCCGTGTGTAGGTAAACGAATACCATTCCATCCAAATTCTGTTCATTGGAGGAGTACGGGGCACCCACCACCAGAAAACTATCCTCAATAGCCACACTGGCGCCAAACTGATCTATGGAATGTGCTGTGTCAGGTGATAATACCGATTCTAAATGTAGCGTGGTACCATACTGGCCATACACATACACGGCACCCTGACCTTCCATATACTCCATTGCAGCACCAATAACATAGGTGTTCTGATGAATATCGACACTACTACCAAAGTGTTGATTACTGAACGGACCGTACGGGGTGATTCGCAATTGGTGATCATACTGACACAAAACAAGCGAGTCACAAAGGAAGATAAAGGCGATGGTAATGAATGGAACGGTATTCATCGCAGGAACATCAATACCTGTATCTGTACTCTCCCGCTCTGCAGGCTACCTGACTCCTGCGAGGTATTTACCGGATTTTGCACCATTCCTACTTCAACAGCACCATCTTGATGAATTTACTATATCCCTGCACCGCCAACTGGGCGATGTAGATGCCGGACGGCAATGCCCGACCATCCGCATCACGCCCATCCCAGGTAGCCTCACAAATACCAGGCTCCCGGTAGTCTTCCACCAGCCGCGTCACTTCCCGCCCTTGCAGATCGTACACCACCAGCTGCACCATCGCACCTTCCGGCAGCTCGTAGCTAATGCTGGTGGTGGGATTGAAGGGATTGGGGTGATTTTGTGATAGAGAGTAGCTATTAGGTACGATTTGTTCGTCCCCAGCTGCGTCCAGTGGGGTACTGCAGCCTATATCAGAGGCGCCCATGTTGGAATAGTCCTGACCCGTTTCCACGCAAGGCGAGCTGCCGGAAAGGGAGAAATCGGTATGGGTGCTTTTACAGAACAGGGGATCTTCATCGATATTGCCTTCCAGCCAATCAATGCTGCAAGTCTGATATTCGCATTCCAGTAGAATTATGCCAGCCATTCCACCACGTATGTCAGAGTATTTGATGGTTATACTGGAGCCCCGAAATAATTTAATATTTTCCGTCAGGGGATTCATGGGGTTCCAAACGATACTATTTATCACGCCGACGTTTGAATGGTTTAAAAACAGTCCGTGTCCACCGCCTGAGGCATAATTATTGACGAGGGTGACATGGTCTAATATCAGGTCACTCCGATCAGCAAAGATGCCACCTCCGGTTTGCCCTTTACAATACACAATGACTGTATTTTCGATTTGAACAGCTGATTCAACGCAACGTAATCCTCCGGTCGCAGCATTACCCTGCATCATAGTCAAATTCCGGATACTAGTCCCATCGCATTTATACAGGGAGATAATCTGGCTCTGGCTTTCGGCATCCAGGATAGTGGTCTGCGCGGAGACACCACTGAGAGTTACATAACTGGGTATCTGCAGGGGAAACTGCTCGCTGCTGGTCGAAGGGCTGTACGTGCCTTCTATCAGGTGAATAGACTGGGGATGAAGACTGTCGGCATCGACCATCGTCAGAGCGTGGGAGATGGTCTTCACGGGATCTTCAATGGTCAAGCCCGTATTGCTGTTGTCTCCCGCCACACTTACGAACAGGTTGGGCGAATATTCCTTAAGGGCTACATGAATGGGCTCAGAGTAGAGGGTGAGCAAGGGTACCAGCGTATTGGTCACGCGCAGTTCGTAGTTCCCGGAATCAGCCGGGGTGATAGAATTGATGGTCCAGGGATTGCTGGTAGCACCGGGTATCTCGCTTTCGTTATGCAGCCATTGATACTGGTTGGCTGTACCGGGAACTGCGGCGAAAAGAGTGATCTCATATCCTTCCCACACAGTGGTGTCAACCGCACTCCCCACCCGATTGTTGGCCTGCGGGGTATAAATAAAGTCCGGCTGAATGCCGACATTGGGCTCGAGATCCTCGAAGGTGAGCATGTTCATACTCACGTCTAGGCGGGCAAGGGCTGGGAGAGAACTGAGGTCGGGAAGATCCTCCAGTGCATTTCCTGAAAGGTCCAGTTCCACCAGACTGGACAGCGAGAATATGCTGCTGGGCAGATCGCCGGCCACATTGTTGTTCTCCAGTACAATTCGCGTCACGCGATCAACCTCTACCGTGACACCGTACCATGTTGTCAGTGGCTGTGAAGTTAGCCAGTTGGTACTATTCAACCAGTTTATGCCACCGCAACTTTGATAAACGTCGATTAAGGCTAAGGAATCCAGCTGAAAGGGGGAGGAGAAGGTCACCTTGGCGAGCCATACCGTGGTTGGGTATATCATTGTAGCGCCGCAGAGTATGTATTCATATTCATTTACTGACTTGAAATCATCACCCTCGTTGAGATAGGGCAACTCTTCCCCGAAAGCATGCCGCCATTGCTCGTTCCCATCCGCATCGGTCTGAAATAGCCATGTATCCGTACCATTGACTGCAACCAGGAAGCCGCCGTCGTTTGTTTCATGCACCGCAAATGGATACCCTTCGCCAAATCCCGTATACTCTCGGTACCACAGGGAAGTACTGTTTGCATTTAGCCGGTTCAAACTCACATTGCTTCCGACTGTAATGAAACCTCCATCGACGGTTTCGCATATGGCGCCTTCTAGATTATTCCAATCATCCGGAAGCTGAATCTGCCAGGAAATTTCACCGGCCGGATCAATACGTACCACGTCAGTCTTTAAGGTTAATAGTATGAAACCACCATCGCTGGTTTGGCTAATAGAAATGGATTCGGCGTAGTCGATCTCAGGATAGGAACGCGTCCAGAGCGTATTGCCGTCAGCATCGAACCGGATGATATCCAGGGGGTACATTTCTTCGGTAACATGATATCCGGCAACGATCACCCCCCCATCGTCGGTAGGCCAGATGGCATTGGCACCTCTTTGCGATTCCTCGTCAGGTCCGACGGTTGTGGTCCAGAGTGTGTCTCCCGCAGCATCTGTACGCAGCAGCCATATTGCACTCCATGAGATAGTACCGGCAATGAAGAAACCTCCGTCGGCGGTCTGTTTGATATCTTCGCCCCTGCTGCCCTGGTACGCTCGATATCCACGGTAGGACTTCAGCCACAGCTGCTGACCCGCGCTATTGGTTTTCATGATATAAAGGCTCTGCTTCCCCTCCCAATCATAGTCGGTGCCGCCGGTTAGAATAAAACCACCGTCTGCGGTGGGTTCCACAGCCTGAACGCTCTCGAGTTGATCGTATTCCTGCAACCAGAGAGTAAGGGCCTGGGAGTGGAGAACGGTTGCAGGTAGAATGCAGAGGGTGAGGAAGAGGGTGGCTCGGTTCATCAGATTATTCCAAAAAAAACCTACTTCAGAAATAAATAGTAAATATCTAATACTTACCTGTATGACCTAATAGATCAATATATCGACTATTATGTGATAATCAAAGAAATACCGTTGACCTGAATAATACCTGTATGTTCATATTCAACAAACCGGTGCCTCAGGCGCAAACATGCAGTTGGCTCATAATGAACCAACTCGTAAGTTGGATTGAAGATCAACACCTGAGCAGCTAAGGGAGAACCGGCATGCTTACCCAGATCCATTTCCTGCTGACCTATACCTGCCTGTACGAGTGCGACCACTGCTTCCTGTATTGCGGTCCCGAGGCGGAGGGCACGTTCACCCTGCAACAGTTGCGGCTGGTGTTCGAGGAGATTGCCAAAATCGGTACCATCGACACGGTCTATTTCGAGGGGGGCGAGTCGTTTCTCTATTACCCCTTGCTGCTGGAAGGACTGAGGATCGCCCGGGAGCAGGGCCTGGAGGCGGGTGTCGTCACTAACGCCTACTGGGCCACCTCTATAGAGGATGCGGAGCTGTGGCTGAAGCCGCTCAAGGAGCTGGGACTGGCCGATCTATCCATCAGTGACGACGTGTTTCACTCCAGCGCGGAGGAGAATCCCGCCAAAGTGGCTCTGAAAGCTGCTGAAAAGCTTGGTCTGCCGGTAAGTACCATCTGCATCGAGGAACCGGTGGTGGAACATGCAGCTGAGGATGACCGGGAAATGGGTGCATCCATTGTCGGCGGTGGAGTGGTGTTCCGGGGCCGGGCGATAGAAAAATTGGCCGACGGGCTACCAATGAGGAAATGGGATACCCTTACCCGGTGTCCCTACGAAGACCTGGAGCATCCCGGACGGGTGCACGTTGATCCCTTTGGAAATGTACACTACTGCCAGGGATTAAGCATCGGCAACATGTGGGAGACGCCGTTGTCAGAGTTATTGGCGGAATACGACGCGGCTGCCCATCCCATCTGCGGACCGCTGCTAAGGGGTGGACCCGCGCAGCTGGCTCGGGAGCAGGGGATTAAGGTCGAAGATGGGTATATCGACGAGTGCCACCTGTGCTTTACCGCACGGTCGGCGCTGCTGGAACGCTATCCCCAATATCTGGCGCCCCGGCCGGTATACGGGGTGAAGTAGGAGAACGGTACCCCGCTAGAACAACTTCAGGAGCGGCAGCACCTCTTCCTGGGAGGGTACAGTGGTCACTTCCACACCGGATTCGTTGATGAAGCAGTCGATCTCGGTGCGGATGCCGAATTCACCGGGCAGGTAGATGCCGGGTTCGATACTGAAGCCGACGTTGGGGATCAGCTGACGGTCGTCGCGCACCTCCAGGGCGTCGATATTCACTCCGGCCCCGTGTACCTCTACGTCAATGCTGTGGCCGGTGCGGTGAGTGAAGTACTGGCCGTAGCCCGCCTCGTCAATAACCGCACGGCAGGCATTGTCCACCTCCATACCGGCGACGGATTGGCCGGCAGCCAACCGGCTGTGCATGAACTCCACGGCAGTATCGCGGCCGCGCTTCACGATGTCGAAGACCGCGGCGATCTTTTCCGGCACCTCCTCGCCCACGAAACCGGTCCAGGTGATGTCCACATAGGTGGCTTCGGGGTGGTCCTGCTTGGCCCACATGTCGATGAGTACCAGGTCACCCTTGCGGATTGGATCGTGGGAATCCTCGGTGGGGATATAGTGGGGCATGGCGGCGTGGGCATTCACGGCCACGATGGGGGGTGAATCGGTCACCAGTTCCGCCTGCTCAAACTCCCGCACCATCTGCTGCTGGATAATGTATTCGTTAACCGGCTGACCATCCTTGATAGCCTGGGCGATGGCCCGGAAGGCCTGTTCCCGGATGCGGTGCATTACTGGTACTGTGGCCTTGTGCAGCTCGTAGCCCTGTTGGGTCCAGCGGGAGTGGAAGTACTGGATGATATCGCCTGAGGAGACCACCTCTACACCCAGGCCGTGAATCAGTTCCATGGTTCCTGCGTCGATCTTGCTCACGTATGGCAGAGCGGCACCCGGTGAATATTCCATGGCGATCCTGCGGTTGTTCTTCAGCAAATCAGCCAGCATGGTTTCCAGTTCCTGCCAACCGCTGTAGAGGGTGAGATCACCGGCTAGATGCTGGAAGTAGTTCTCTTCGATGCGGTGGGCGATGATCCGGGGTGTTCCCTGGGCCGGCAGGAGGTAGAACCAGCGCCGGGTGATATTACCCGCTTCCAGCCCGGCAAACTGACGGGAAAAGG
The DNA here is from genome assembly GCA_042568495.1 of Fidelibacterota bacterium. Taxonomy (GTDB): domain Bacteria; phylum Fidelibacterota; class Marinisomatia; order SCGC-AAA003-L08; family TS1B11. Next base: position 33,948 of record JBHPIW010000020.1, read on the forward strand.
GGTTCAGATCGTGAAAATCGTACAGCAGCCAGGCATCAACGGCTTGCTGCGAGAGGAACTCCTGGAACTGGGGCAGCGTTTCATGAGTAATGCGGATCATATTAAGTTCCTTTGGCTTGGTTCGATATAGGCTATGCGGAAGCGCAGTAAATCTTGGGTTTAGCCGCTAGTCAAATTATATTATCCGCGGGCAAAAGTCACCCCTGTTGGTGATGTTGCCGTGCTAATTGACATTGGGGGCGAAACGGTTTCGACGGATTGGAGGGTGCATACGGTTGCGTGCCGAGGACGTTCGGTCACCTCGTAAATCATCCGAGCACAATCACAAGTGCCGATAACTACGGCATGGCTTACGCGTAAATAGCGTAAACCCGTTGCCCCGGGAGATGTTCGCGCTCTCGGGTGTCAGCGTCATTTAGCGGACTGGTTCCGGCCATTGCCTGAGGGGTTGGAATGAGAAAAATCGGGCTGGCTGCTTCGGCGATTGTCCGTTGACAAAGAAGCAGTGAGAAATGCCAGCGGACTACGCGCGTAGATGCCGCCTGGATCCCCTCTTCGGACGGGAGTTCGACTCTCCCCGCCTCCACGACGGCACAATATACTAATTATATCTTATATATTTTATTATACGCGAGTGGTTGATTCGTGCCACCTGCCTTATTTTCAAATCCAGATTTCTGCGCTCAAAAAAATGGGTGATCAAGACTGAGAGATATCTACCTGATAATCTGGAATCCTTACGGGATAATTCCTTATTAAGCGTACATTCTTAAATAAGATATATTAATGCATATTAGCCAGGGTGAGTTAAAGCAACGCCTTGAAAGTATCATAGAAGTTGCACAGACCGGTGATGATCTAAAAAATCATGGTAGAAATCCAAGGTGTCTGTCACCAATGAATCACCGATGAAAATTTAGAAAGTCAACAACAAGGGGAGGATGTATCATGCCTGAGAAACTAACCAGCAATGTTGGGCGACCCATACCTGAGAACCAGAATGTTAAAACAGCAGGAACTCGAGGACCTATGTTGCTCGAAGATGTCTGGTACCTTGAGAAGCTCGCCCATTTCGACCGCGAGGTCATCCCGGAACGCCGGATGCATGCCAAAGGCTCTGGTGCCTATGGCAAGTTCACGGTCACTCACGATATCACCAAGTATACCAAGGCGAAGGTGTTTTCAGAGGTAGGTAAGGAGACCGAGCTGTTTGTAAGGTTTTCCACCGTCGCTGGCGAGCGCGGTGCCGCAGACGCCGAACGCGATATCCGTGGCTTTGCCATTAAGTTCTATACCGAAGAGGGGAACTGGGACTTGGTTGGAAATAACACTCCAGTGTTCTTTCTTCGGGATCCATATAAGTTCCCGGATCTGAATCATGCTGTAAAGCGTGATCCCAAGACCAATCTGCGCAGCGCGAAGAATAACTGGGATTTCTGGACAAATCTGCCGGAAGCCCTCCACCAGGTCACTATTACCATGAGTGACCGCGGTATTCCTTACTCTTATCGCCATATGAATGGCTATGGAAGCCACACTTTCAGTCTGATTAACGACAAAAACGAACGGATTTGGGTCAAGTTCCACCTGAAGACTCAGCAGGGGATCAAGTACCTGACCGATGCCGAGGCGGAAGCCATTATTGCCAAGGACCGTGAAAGTCACCAGCGTGACTTGTTCGACAGTATCGAAAACGGCGATTTCCCGAAGTGGCACATGAAGCTCCAGGTGATGACCGAAAAAGAAGCCAAGGCTTGTACTTTCAATCCGTTCGATCTTACCAAGGTTTGGCCCCACAAGGACTATCCACTTATGGATGTGGGCGTTCTTGAGCTAAACAAGAATCCAGAGAATTATTATGCTGAAGTTGAACAATCAGCCTTCAATCCCGCCAATATCGTACCTGGAATCGGTTTTTCACCTGACAAAATGCTACAGGGACGCCTCTTCTCCTATGGAGATGCCCAGCGCTACCGCTTGGGTGTGAACCATCATCTAATCCCCGTGAATAAGGCTCGGTGCCCGGTCCACGGTTATCATCGGGATGGTCTCATGCGTGTGGATGACAATTACGGTGCTACACTTGGATATGAGCCAAACAGCTACGGTGAATGGCAAGAACAAGCAGAGCATCGTGAACCGCCGCTTGCTCTGGATGGGGCCGCTGATCACTGGAATGCACGTGAGGACGATGACGACTATTTCTCACAACCCAAGGCACTGTTCAATATGATGAGCGCGGAACAGCGGCAAACGCTCTTCGACAATACTGCCCGTGCTATGGGTGATGCACCCAAGGAAGTGAAGGTTCGGCATATCGGAAACTGCCTGAAAGCCGACAAGGCCTATGGTGAAGGAGTGGCCAAGGCCTTGGGGATTGACCTGAGCGAAGTGCCGGACTGACCCATCATCACCAACATCCTTTAAGGCGCAGGAGAATGATAAGAGGTCCCTTTCGAGGGGCCTCTTCTTTTAACCCTGGATGACAGCTAACTGGAGAGAATTCAACCCACTGCCACAGAACTTCGAACAAGTTCGCGTGCCGATTCGTGGCGTGGGCTCTTATTTTACCGCGGTCAGGATATTCTTGGCGATCGGTGTGACACCGTCAACGATGAACTGCACGGCAATCACCATCAGCAGCAGTCCCATGATGCGCTGGATGATGCGGGTGCCGGTGGTACCGAGCTTTTTCATGAAGGTATTGGCGCCGCGAAGAATGACGTACGTCAATCCCAGCGTAATAACGATTGCGGCGAACAGCGTGAGCTGATCCAGCAGCGTTTCAGCCTGTCCCGACAGGATCATAGTGGACGTGATGGCTCCCGGCCCGGCAATAAGGGGTATGGCCAAGGGGCTGAGGGCGACATCGGTGCGGGTGAGGGCTTCCTCCTCCTCGCGGGGAGTGGATTTCATCCGGGGCACAACCGACTCCAACATGTTGAGACCCAGGCGGAGGAAGATGATCCCACCGGCGATACGGAAGGCATGAATCGTGATATGGTAGAAGCTGAAGATCAGGTCTCCCAGGAGGGCGAAGACGAAAAGAATTATCGCAGCTGCCAAAGCCCCACGGAGTGCGATCTTCGGGATATCTTCCGGGGGGAACCGCCGGGTCAAGCTGACGAAGGCGGGACTGATACCCACAGGGTTGACCAGTGTAAACAGCGAGGAGAACGCGAAGAAAAAGAAGGAGATGTTCATCCGGCTTACATCCTCTCCGGTGCCGATATGCCCAGTATAGCCAGCCCGTTGGCCATGGTTTGGCGGCAAGCTTCGGTAAGTACAAGCCGGGCCGTGCTCAAGGGGGCATCTTCCGTAACCACCCGGGCCACAGTGTAGAGGCGATGATATGCCGTAGCCAGTTCCTGGAGATAGGTAGCTACTGTTTGGGGTTCGAGGGTCTGGTACGCCTGTCGAACAGCCTCTTGAAACCACCATAGCAGCAACATTACAGTGCGTTCTTCGGGCAATCCCAACAGCTCCAGCGGCGCCGAATCGGGCTCAATGGCATAACTGAAGGCCTCGGCTCGCTTCCGGATGTTCACCATACGCGCGTGAGCATACTGGAGATAGTAGACCGGATTCTCATCGGAAGTATCCTTGGCCAGGTCGAGGTCGAACTGGAGATGGGTTCCCATACCGCGCATGATGAAAAAATATCTCACCACGTCACGGCCGACGTCGCTAATCAGCTCGTCCAGCGTCACAAAGGTAGCTTTGCGGGTGGACATTTTTACCTGTTGACCACCACGGGTCAGCGTGACGAACTGGTGGATCAACACCTTGATATGATCGGTGTTGTATCCCAATCCCTGTACACCCGCCAGCACATCGGGATAGGTGTCCTGGTGATCCGCGCCGAATATGTCCACGATCAGGTCGTGCCCGCGCTCAACCTTATCCTTGTGATAGGCAATATCCGGTAGACGATACGTGGGCTCACCGGTACTCTTGATAAGTACCCGGTCTTCATCGCGGCCCAGGGCGGTGGCTTTGAACCAGGTGGCACCGTCTTTCTTGAATACCAGGCCCTTTTCGTCCAAGGCAGCTATTGTCTTCTCAAGGCTACCGGACTCGTAGAGGCTGCGTTCGTTGAAGTATTGGTCGAAAGTAATTCCCAGACTTTCCAAGGTCCGGTTGATATCATCAAAGATCGCCTTTTCGGCTGCTTCGGTAAATGGTCTCGGATCGGTTTGATCCTTGAGCGCATCACCTTGCTCGACTTTCAGATTATCAGCGATATCGCGGATATACTCACCCTCATAGCCATCCTCTGGAAAGGCAGGTTTACTACCCAACGCCTCAAGATAGCGAGCCCTTACGGATTCACCCAATAGGCGCATTTGCCGTCCGGCATCGTTGTAATAGTATTCCCGCTCCACATCGTAGCTGTTCCAGGAAAGGATGTTGCTGACGATATCCCCCAGGATGGCACCCCTGCCATGACCGACTGTTAAGGGTCCCGTCGGGTTTGCGCTGACGAATTCCACCAGGGCTCGTTTGTTGCGGCCTGACTCCGATCTCCCGTAGTTCTCTCCTGCTCGGAGGATTGCGACAAGATTCTTGCGAAGGAAATCGTCGGCCAGGGTGAAGTTCAGAAAACCGGGAGGGACCGACTCAATTCCGGCAACTACACTTGGATCGAGTTGAATGCGCTCTTTTAGCGCGTCAGCAATTTCAAGGGGAGATTTTTTTAGCTGCCGTGCGAATACCAGCGGAGCATTGGTGGCTAAGTGACCATGCTGTGCTTGCTTAGGCCGGTCGAGCTGGACATCATCGGTTTGAACATCAAGCTCAGCCAGAGCGGAAATAATACTCTGACGCAGTATTTCGATCATGAGTCCGAGTCAGCGACTTGTTTCACTTTCGCGTCTGCCCAGAGTTTTTCGAGACCATAGTAGTCGCGTGTTTCAGCCAGGAATATATGCACCACTACATCCACATAATCCACTAAAACCCAGTTTGACTGATTGTACCCTTCGATATGGAAGGGCTTGGTGTCCTCCGTGCGTAGGGATTCATCAAGATAATCAACAATTGCTTTTATCTGGACATCTGATTCACCGGTACATAGCACGAAGAAGTCGGTGACCGATGTCAAGCCACGCAGGTCCATGATGACAACATCTTTGGCTTTCTTGTCCAGCGCCAGACTGGCTGAATGGGCTGCAAGGTCCTGGGAACTTAAAATCCGATAATCGCCGGGACTGGAGTTAGTTGGCATATATCCTGGATAAGGCGATGGGCAAGAGAGGAGTGACTGTGTCTAACGATTTGATGACATTATCTCCCGGTAGGAGGATAACACGGAGTAGTCCTGTCCCAGCACTATGGTTACATCCAGTTGAAGGGAAGGATCTGGCATGTTTTCAACGGCGTTGGATTCTACACCCATGGTTTGAGCGACGAGACGAGCTTGGGTAAACTCTGTTCCACGGTTGACGACCAGCGTCCTGGGATAGTCGTACCTCTGAGCATTGGTAAAGCGAACCACATCGTAGCCACGATCGCGAAGATAGTCGGTAAATTGTTCTGCCACGCCGGGTATTCCACACCCATTGAGTACTTCAACCTCGATCCGGTCTTCCAGCTCATCCAGATTTCGGGCCATGGTTGCGGTTGGCGCGGTTAAGAGGCGCGTAAGTTCTTCATCACCCTCACCCGCAAGCGACAACTCGATGCCCGAACGGGTTGTAAGGGCGGATATGATGAATCCAATCACCAGGAAACCCATGACGACTAGAGTAATGTTGAAAAGCCATTGCTGGAAGCCCCGTTTACGCTTGCTCCAGGGCCGTTGAGGACGGGCAGAAGTCTGTCGTGGTCGGGTAGTCAGACGACGTCGACGTCTAGGGATGGCCGACTCCTACGGATTGACAGTGGATTGATCGGTTGACCAAGGATTATTGTACGGGGTGTACGAACTGCGGTTCCAACGATAATATCGTGCCATCGATGGCAGATTGGAAAAGCCGAAATGAATGAACATGTTTTCACGTGGTTGCCAATCGATCCCCGCCTGATAATATACTTGCAGGGGATTTGTATCAAAAGGAGAGGCATTCATCCCGGGCTGGACGAAATAGATATTACTGTTCAGAAGCATATTTTTTGAAATGAGATAGCTCATTTGGTTGCTGTAAACACTCATGCTGGCCCCTGAAGCCATGCCGGTTCCAGACATAAAGGAGACCGAAAAGCTGTGATTCATGCTAAAGCGTTGTGGGTCCAACCAAGAGACGTTGGCAACGGATTTTAGCTCCGATGGTGCTGCAAGGCGCGGTAGTTCAGATTTCAACTGCCCCAAGGCGGTTGAGGCCAGGATCATGAATATAGGAAGAACCAATGTTGCCGACTTATTGAAAGACCTCTGCATGGACTTTTCTCAATTCTTGTTTGGTATTGACCCCTAGAATTTCTCTATAATCATCAGCTTTTTCAATGGCGACGATTTCATTTTGTTCCCTGAGAATATACAAAACATCCGGCAGGTAATACTCTTTTTGTTTGTTGTTATTTTTCACCATGGGCAGGGCTTGGAAGAGGGCGCTGGCCTCAAAGACATAGATGCCTCCGTTGATCTCGTGAATCGAGCGCTCTTCGGGGGAAGCGTCCTTCTCTTCCACAACGCGAAGCAGATGTCCATCTTTATTCCGAATTACTCGTCCGTATCCGGCAGGATTTGCCACATCCGCGGTAAGCATCGTTGCTTTGGCATTGGTCTGTTTATGTCGTTGGCATAAGCGCTGAATAGTCCCGCCTTTTATCCCGGGTACATCCCCCGACAAGATCAGGATGTCACCGGCGAAGTTCTCCAGAACAGATCGCGACTGCTCTACGGCATGCCCTGTTCCCAAGGGTTCTTTCTGGACGACATATTTCACCGACGCATAGCTTAAGGATTCCATGATTTGATCTCGAGCCTGACCAACAACAACGACAATTGGATCAACTCCGGCCCTCAAGGCTGTATCTACAACCCATTGGATCATAGGTCGGCCTCCCACCTCGTGTAAAACTTTGGGCCAGTCTGAGTCCATGCGTTTTCCTCGACCTGCTGCTAATATAACTGCGGCCAGCCGACAATCCTGCTTCAAGTATTTCCTCCATGTCCAATAATGCCACCACCCATGACAACTTCATGATCGTAAAAAACCGCCGATTGTCCCGGTGTGATGGCAAGCTGTGGTTCTTGGAACTCAAGCCGGAAGTAGTCTCCTTCCGGCGTCAATTGGCCCAGTGCACCAGTGGAATTATACCGTATCTGGGCGTGCACCTGCACCGGCGCTGATGGTTCATCCACCAGCCAGTTCAAATTCTCAATAAAACACAACGTACTGTAAAGTGATGCTTGAGGGGCAACCTTTATCTGATTGGCAGCGGGATTCAGTTCCTTGACGTATAGCGGCTCAGTATGGGCGATCCCCAGGCCGCGGCGTTGCCCAATAGTATAGAAGGGATAGCCACGGTGTGTGCCAATTACTTTCCCGGACTCATCAACGATCTCGCCATTTTCTAGATCTGGAAGGCGTCCGTTACCTTGGGATTGCAGGAAGCGGGCATAATTATCATCAGCGATAAAACAGATTTCCTGGCTCTCTGATGCTTCAGCGGTAATCAGCTCATTATCGCGGGCTATCTGGCGGACTTGTGCCTTGGTCATATCTCCAAGAGGGAAAAACGTCTGCGACAGGGTATCCCTATTGATGCCCCATAGCATATACGATTGATCCTTGTGCTGGTCCATACCACGTTGTAAGCGTGGTTTACCGTCGGGACCATTAGCAATACGGGCGTAGTGACCGGTTGCTATGATCTGTGCCCCCAATTGGGCGGCCTGCCTGAGAAGGGCATCCCACTTCACGTAGCTATTGCATCTAACGCACGGATTCGGGGTGCGCCCCCGGAAATATTCCTCCACGAAGTTATCAACGACTGTCTCTTGGAATACTTCCTGGAAGTCCAGGGTATAATGTGGCACACCGTAGCTTACACAAATATCGCGGGCATTGTTGATAGCCTCAACTGGGCAGCAGGTGCTTTCTCCGAGAAGGTTGCCACCGCTATCCCGATACTCCCAGAGCTTCATGGTAACTCCAATGGCATCATACCCTGCTTCCAGAACCTTGAGCAGAGCTACAGAGCTGTCAACACCACCAGACATGGCCACGACTACCCGATCAGGCATTGAGATTGACGTCGCTTTCAAGAGGAACAGGAGTATCGGTATTCAAATCCTGCTGACCCAAAATTTTAATCACTGCACGAGCTACGGTACGGATTTCCTTCTTGGTTGTGCGACCACCGAAAGAAAAGCGCACGGATTCACTGGCTTCCTTTTTATTCAGGCCCATAGACAGCAATACGTGGGAAGCTTTGGCGGTTCCTGAGGCGCAGGAGGAACCATAGCTGATTGCAATATCCTCCATATCGAGAGCAATCATCAAGGTTTGACCGGGCATGCCCGGAAATCGAATGTTGATGATCCCCG
>JBHPIW010000021.1:0-38678 GCA_042568495.1 Fidelibacterota bacterium
GGGAAGGGATTCCATCATGCGGAACACGTCGTAGGCCCCCACTGGATCGGAGCGGATTTCCTCGATATCCACGGTACGGGAGCTAACCACGGCATCCTTGGCCCGTTCAAAGAAACCGGCGGATACTGTGATGGCCTCGGTCGCCAGTGCGGTCATTTCCAGCGCCATGTTAACGACGGTTTCCCGTTGAGAAACCACATGCACGTTTGCCCGGGCCAAGGTCTTGTAGCCCATCATGGTCACGCGTACGGTATAGCTGCCAATGGCAGCGCGGTCGATGCGGTAAAAACCATCCATGTCGGTGGCGGCTCCCTGAATAGTCCCTTCGATCATGATATTGGCACCGATCAGGGGCTGCTGGGTGTCCAGGTCGGTGATGCGCCCCATGATGGAGCCCGTACCCTGGGCATCAAGGATTGCCGCGAATATCAGTAGACCTTTAATAAGAATCTGTACCCTGTTCACCCCGGTGCCTCCTGGTTTAGAACTCTCCGGATAGCATGCTTCTTAATGAAACTGGTCCTGAAAGACAAACTATGACGAACATGCTAACCAAACAAGAGCTAAACCGAGGGCGCCGGCTGCTGGTTCTCCCGCGTGAAGACCAAAAACTGGAATCAGCGCTATTTCGGACAATAACTTTACATGAATCGATGATATTCTGATATTCCGGATGACTGACCATCAACTATACTGACAACACCCCCAGCCGCAATAATAGCCGCCAATTCAATTACTTGGGAGGTGCCTGCTGTGCTTGGCTGCTCTTGGCAAGTTTAGCGTGTGATCTCTTCTCCGATGAAGAGACCGGCAGGGGGACGTTCGTGATACATCTTGGCGAGCGGTTGGCCACATCCATTGACAGCAGCCAGTTCCAATTCTTCGATTTTCTCGACATGGTGGACAGAGCGGTCGATTCCACACAGCAAATCGCCCTGATCGATTCCTTTATGCTGAGCCACACAGCGAACGACAGTTTTCCGGTAGTGGAGAATGATACGGTAGCCCACCTGGTCTACTATGAGCCGGGTACCGAAAGCGTGGCCTTGTACTCCGAGTGCAACGACTGGCCGGCAACCGAACGGGACTATTATTCCGGCATCGGCAATACCGGGTTTTTCCACAAGTCCATTCCCATCGAATCCACGGCGCGGATTATCTACCGGATTTTCGTTAACGGGCGGCTGCTGCTGGATCCCCTGAATCCGGACACCTATCTGTCCCATTCACTGATTGTGGGGGGGTGCTATGTACCACCGGAGGAAATCCTGGTGTATGACATCCCGCACGGTATAATAGAGGAACTGCCCTTTGACGAGCCGCCCTTTGATGAGCCTCGCACCCTGCAGGTTTACCTCCCTCCGGACTATGGGGAAAGTCAGCAGCGTTATCCGGTAATGTACTTTCATGATGGCAGCGGCTGGCTGGCTGCCGGCTATGCGGCGAATACGCTGGACTATCTGATCCATCATGGGCAGATCCGGCCGATCATGGCCGTATTCGTGGATTCACGGAATCGCCTTGAGGAGTACCAGCAGGATGTCTATCTGGAGGATCAGTCTTTCAGTGCCCATTTCGCGGATGATCTGGTCCCGTTCATTGACGCCAATTACCGCACCTCCACCAGCCGGACTGACAGGGCCATTGCCGGTCTGTCATTGGGGGGTGCAGCGGCCCTCACTTTCCTGCTGGCTGAATCGGATGTGTTCGGCAAGTGCGCTGCCTATTCACCGGCGATATTCGACATGGCCACGGCCGACCTGTACCGTGAGAAAAAGGCTCCCGGAGCCCAGGTGTATCTGGATGCAGGGACCTACGAGGACGGACTCTATCAATCCGTGCGGGAGCTGGCCGATATCATGTGGGCCAAGGGCTACGAAGGACATTTCTATCCCTGGCACGAAGGCCACTACTGGAGCAGCTGGCAGGCGCACCTGGATATCGCGCTGAAATATTTCTGGCCTGGTCCCGGCTAGCTCCGTTACTCAGAATATCATGCTGGTGACCGGGGAGCCAACCGAATCACGATTAAAGCGAGGTGGCAGAGCTGTAAATTCCCTGGCGTACGGTAGATTGTGCCCAACCGATCCACAGCTGGAGGTATCATGAGAAGAGCGATTAGAACATTACTGCTCACACCAGTACTTATCTGGACCCTGGTCCCGCTGTTGGCGCAGGAACCGCAGAAGGATAAGGTGAAGTACGAATCCCGCTACCGGGATCCTGAAGCGAAGGAAATGATTGAGAAGAACGAGGCCGCAGAAGAAGCACGGGAGGCGGAGACGGATCGAATCCGGGATGACCAGGAGGAGTTGAAGGACAGGGACAAGGAGGAGGAACAGCGGATACGTTTCGATTTCTCCCGCGTGGAGAAGCCTGCAAGCCCCGAGGCCTTTCAGAGCGTATTTCACTTCGATCCGATACGCCAATACCTGACGGGAACCTGTTGGGCATTCAGCACCACCTCGTATTTCGAGTCAGAGGTGTACCGGCTCAGGAACAAGCAGATCAAGCTGTCGGAGATGTTCACGGTGTACCATGAGTATCTGGAGGAGGCGCGGCGCTACATCCGTGAACGGGGGGAGTCATACTTCGGGGAAGGCTCGGAGGGCAATGCCTTGATGATGGCCTGGAACAAGTACGGTGTTGTACCGGCGGAAGCCTATCCCGGGGAGCTGGACCCGGACCGGCGCTACGACCACAGCGAGATGGTGGAAGAGATGCAGAGTTATCTGGAATACCTCAAGGAAAACGGTATCTGGGATGAAGATCTGGCGCTGCCATCGCTGCGGCTGATCATGGACAAGTACATGGGGCGACCCCCGGAACAGGTAGTCTACGAGGGGAAGGAAATGACGCCGCCACAATTCCTCAAGAATGTGCTGAAGGTGAACCTGGACGACTACGTGTGTATCATGTCCACACTAGCCCAGCCGTTCCATGAGTACGGGGAGTACGAGGTGGAGCTCAACTGGTGGCACAGCCAGGATTACTACAACCTGCCGCTGGAGGAATTCTACGGGGTCATCAAGTATGCCATTCAAAACGGGTATTCCGTGCGCCTGAACGGCGACGTGTCGGAGCCGGGGTACAATGGCTTCGAGGACGCGGCCATCATTCCCACCTTCGATATGCCGCGTGAATATATCGATCAGGACGCACGGGAGTTCCGCTTCAGCAACGAGAGCACCACCGATGATCACGATATTCATCTGGTGGGATACACCCGGGCGGGAGACTATGATTGGTTTCTGATAAAGGACTCAGGCGCTTCCGGACACCACGGCGAGTACAAGGGCTATTATTTCTTCCGGGAGGATTATATCCAGTTGAAGATGCTGACGTACATTGTCCATCAGGACGCCGTGAAAGCGGTGGTGAAGAAATTCCGGAAGAAGAAGGGCTAGCCGTACAGCAACGACTCACAGTTACGTAGGCTGAACCGGGTTTTGGCTATTAGGCAGGTCATAAAGGCTATCAGGCACCCGCGATGGGCAATCGCGAAGCTGGCCGGGATCATCCGCAGGAAATCAGTGCCGGGATATTGTGCCGTATGCGGCCGGACCACCGTCCTGTATTTTGCCGGAAGTAATCCAAGGGAAACCTACACCTGCAGCCACTGCGGCGCCTGGGCCCGGAACCGTCACCTGGCCATCGTGCTGTGCCGGCAGTTCGGCCTACCGGAACCCTATTCCCTGGTCGCGCTGCTCCGGGCACATCCCGGCCTGGCGATATACGAGGCACAGGCCCAAGGCGGCATACATCGGATTTTGAAGGAATCACCCGGCTATGTGGCCTCCGAGTATCTGCCCGATGTTCGTCCCGGTGAGTATTCCAGGCAGGGTGTCCGCTGCGAGAACCTGGAGCAGTTGTCCTTTGCCGATCATTCCTTCGATGTCGTCATCACCCAGGATGTGTTCGAGCACATTCGCGAACCCGACGCCGCCTGGGCCGAGGTTCATCGTATCCTGAAACCTTCCGGTTATCACATTTTCACCATCCCGTTCTTTCCCGATGGCATGACCCAACGCCGGGTGCAGCTGGCCGGCGACGAGGATATTTTCGTTCTCCCGCAAGTGTATCACGGCGACGGGATACGAGATGGCCTGGTCTATACCGACTTCGGCCCGGACCTGCTTGACCAGCTGAGCAGCATGGGTCTGCCAACCGAGCTGCATGACAGCGCTGAGCTGACGGATCATCCCCACTACATCCGGAACAGCACCATCTTTGTATCGCGGAAACAGTGACAGTGTACCGCTTGTTCTTCCCCCAATAAGATCTGATTCATCACTATCCGGTTGTCCTTGAAATACACCGGTTCGGTCGGGGTGCTATTCCTTCTCCCGAATCTTTGGGGCACAAAAAAGGCCGATGCAAGCACCGGCCTTTTTGTTTGAACAGCTGCTAGCTGCTAGAATGAGTAGCGCAAACCGATCTGGATTCTCCAGCGTGAAAATTCGCCGGGATCATCCATGAAGGTATCCGTCGGTCCGGTGAAGTCGAAGATCGGTTCGCCGCCAGCGGTCCAATCGGTCAGTGTGAGCGGTGCCAACGCCGCCGGATTGGCGACTTGGCGTACGCCCATATCAGAACTGAGCAGGTTGGTCACATTGAGGATATCGAAACTCAGCTGGAATGTGTGGGGTTGACCGCCCATATTGATTGAGAAGTCCTGCAACACACGCAGGTCGATGTTGTGGAACCAGGGATTCACAAGGGCACCCCGCTCGGCGATCTCTCCCCGATGTTCGCTCAGGTAATCGTCCTGCTCGATGAAGGCGTTTAACGCGGTCCAGTCACCTGCACCCGCGAGGTTGATGTCATTCGCATCTACTGGGATGTAGATCAGGTCATTCCCGCCGTAACCGTCGCCATTCACGTCACCCGAATAGATGACGGAGTAGCGGTTACCACCGTTATAAGTATAGCGGTTGCCCTGGGCCATCTCGAAGAACATACCCAGGCTGGTAGCCATCATTGGTGACCAGACGTGGCGGTAATTCGCCGAAGCGATGATCCGGTGGCGGCTGCCGAACTCGGAGTAACTGAGGTTCGGCTTATTGGGATCGCCCTGCACCGGTTGACTCTGCCACAGCACGCTGCCGATCTCCGTTGACCGGAGATTGTTCTTGGCATCCAGGAAGGTATAGGCCAGGCTGGCCTGTAGGCCGTTGCCGAAGAACTTGCGCAGCTGGGCCGTCAGGGTCAGGTTGTAGCCTTCGTTGGCGTTATCGATCACGTACACACCTTCTCCTGAGCCCGGGTAGAAATCGTTGAGCTCATTTGCCCCGACTCCGCCGTAATAAGGTCTGCCGTCCTCGAGTGTGCTTGCGGGTGTCACCAGGTCGGCATTCCGCATATAGATCGCGTTGAGATCCTTGCCGTACACCATTTCAAAGGTCCCGAGAATGTCCATGGGCAGCAGAGCATCCACGGCCAGGTTGGTGGTCCATACCTGGGGCCATTTGAAGTCGGAAACCATGGCATTAAGATCGAAGGACTGCTGCAGGATCGATTGGGTATCCTCCAGGTCTCCTTCGCGCCCGGCACCATCATCGGTCTCATGATCAGGATTTATTGCTCCTCCAGGGCTATAAAGGTTAGGATTATTCCCTGGATTGGAGATGATATTTCCCACCCAGACGAAGGGCAGGCGACCGGTGAAGATACCGGTACCACCGCGTACCTGCAGGGATCGGTCACCCTGCACGTCCCAGTTAAAGCCCACACGGGGCGAAAACAGAAGGGTGGGATCCGGCAACTTGGCTTGGTCTACCGTTTCCGGGTCGTCATTCTCATCGAGGAGTGTCAATCCTGTGGAGAATGGATTATCCACCGGCTCGGTGATATACTGAGGAATATCCACCCGTAAGCCGGCGATGAGATTCACTCGATCGGAGAGCATGAACTCATCCTGGGCATATACGGAGATCTGCCCGACTTTAATATCCTCGCCCTTGTACGGACCGCTGCCGATCATCCCGGTGAAATCGATGGCGCTGTCGGGATCGGTCTCGGCAAAGAATTCCGCTAAGGTACCGAACGTACTGCCGTTGGGTATACCGTCGCCCTCAAAGTCGAGGAAATAGGGCAGCTGGAACAAGCCGTGACGGAATATGTTGAAGGAATTGAAGAATGAGAAGTGCTCATAGTTGAAGCCCGCCGTAAGGGCATGCTTGCCGGTGAAGTAGCTCACATTATCCGTAATCTGGATCACATCCTGATCGAGGATGTTGTGGATCGAGAATGGCTCATGTCCCACTGTGGTGTAGGTCACACCGGCTTCGCCTATTTCAATCGTGGGGAAAGCCTCGCTGAAGGGATTTCGCCAATCGCGAAAACGGTTGTAGCTGAAGAATAACCGGTTCGCGATAGTACTACTGAAAGCGCTGTTGACCTCCAGGGCATAGGAGCTGAGCTTGTTGTTGATGGTGTAGCCTGCGTTCTTGAATGGCAGACTGCTGGAGTTAGGACCTCGTCCGGTGTTATTGAAGCTCAGAACAAAGCCGTGGGGCGGCAGGTCCCGGCTGGCATCTAGCATATTATACCTGAAGGTCAGGTTATGACTATTGTTGATGTTCCAATCGAGCTTCGCCAGGATCTTGTTGTTGGCGGTTTCATGGAGAAAGTCCTGGTAGGGACCCGTATCATAATCGTAGACCTCCAGCATGCGATCACTAATCAAATCCATGGTGGTAGGCGTGACTCGTGATTCACCAAATTCCACGTTTCCGTCATCGTCCGCCACGAAATTGGCTCCGGGATCTTCCCGGCGCTCGATTTCGCCGTTGACGAAGAAGAACAGCTTATTCTGGATGATGGGACCGCTGACCGTGAAACCGGACTGGTTGAAGGTCAGGCTGGGATCGGCGATCACTTCCTCCCCGCTCACCATGTTGCCCATGAGAGCTTCGCTTCGCATGAAGCTGTATGCCGAAGCATGGAATTGATTGGTTCCACTCTTTGTCACGGTGTTGATACCGGCACCGGTAAAGCCGCCCTCCCGGACGTCGAATGGCGCTACCGAAACCTGTACCTGCTCCACGGCATCAAAGGGGACTGGTTCGGCGTTGGTCTGACCGCCCGGGGCGGGATCATCCAGTCCGAAGGGATTGTTGAAATACGATCCGTCCAGGGAGATGTTGTTGTACAGCCAGTTCCGGCCACCGAAGCTGAAATTGCCGTCGCTGCGCGGATCCATGCGCGTCACATCCCGGGTGCTGCGCTTGATGGATGGCATGCGGGCGATCTGGTCGGGGCTGATAAAGGTAGCGGCGCCCGTACGGTCGCTGTTGAGTACTTCGTCGGCCTCGGCGACGACGTCAATCTGCTCCATGGCGATGGCTTCGACTACTAGTGTGAAGATAACACGGTACGTAGCACCAAGGACCAGTTGTATGTCGCCCTCATCCTGGGATTGATATCCGATGAACGAGGCGGTGGCCGTATAGGGCCCACCTACTTTCATGTTGGGGATGTTAAAAGCGCCCCCTTGTCTGGTCATCGTCCCGTACTGCGTTCCGCTGGGTTCGTGTACAACCACAACGTTGGCACCGGGAAGTGGTTCATTATTTTCGTCGTACACAAAACCGCTCATACCCGCAGTTGTAACGCCCTGGCCTAGCAGCAGGGAGGTAAATGCAAGCAGGGCGATGAAATGGATAGACCATCGTCGCAACATGGCTTCCTCCTGAGTATTATGTATACTTTGTTGAGTGGATTGATGAAGGATGAGTGGATTGATGAAGGAGATCAAGATAAATCTCACGTACGGTCTGAATGTACCAAAAACTAATGCCATGCAAAATAGCTTATAGTCTCTGGAGGGAAATAAATGGCGATTTTTCAATAATAATTTGACTCCTGGGAGCATCCTACTCGTACCGTTGGTATATTCCGGGTGATTATTTTATCCGTATCCATGGAAGTACAAAAATCAACGAAGCACACCTATCCCAAGCCGAGGCTGAAGGTATGCTGTATTGCCAGCGTGGAGGAAGCGCAGCTGGCCATCGATTATGGTGCGGTGGCCATCGGATTGGTCTCCTCCATGCCCAGCGGGCCGGGCGTGATCCCGGAGGAACTCATTGGGGAAATTGCGGTAGCGGTGCCGCCCGGCATCGGAACGTTCCTGCTCACCAGCAGTGAGGATGTGGATGAGATCATTGCACAGCAGGAGCGTTGCCGGGTGAACACGCTGCAGCTATGCAATCCACTTCCGGTCAACGATATTGAATACCTCAAGCAAGCCCTTCCCGATGTCTCCATGGTACCGGTTATTCACGTGGTGGACGAAGACGCCATTGAGCAGGCGAAAGCGATGTCGCAAGTTGCTCATGCACTGCTGCTGGATTCAGGTAATCCCAACAAGCGCATCAAGGAGCTGGGGGGTACGGGGCGAACGCACGACTGGTCCATCAGCCGCAGCATCCGTGAGAGCGTCTCGATCCCGGTATTTCTAGCGGGGGGTCTACACGCGGATAATGTTGGCGCTGCTATCCGGCAGGTCCAGCCGTATGGTGTTGATGTATGCAGCGGACTGCGCACCGATGACGTTCTCGATGAGGCTAAGCTGACGGCTTTCATTCGAAGCATGGATGCTGCCCGGATGAGTCTTGGAAGCTAAAGGCTGGAGACCGGCAGACTGCCCATGAACTCGAAACCATCCCGATACGCAGATGCAGGCTCGCATGCCATTATCTGGGACTTTGACGGCACTCTGGCTGACACACGGCTGAGGAACATGCATGTGACCCGATCGATTCTGAAGGATATCACGGGTCGACCCACTGAGGAGCATGCGGCGTTGGAGTCGCTGGAGAGTTACAAGGAGGCTTTGCTGCGAACCGCCAACTGGCGTGATCTGTACTCTAAGGAGTTTGGGCTGCCGGAGTCGGATATCCAACGAGCGGGGCAGCTATGGGGAGCATACCAGTTGTTGGATGAAACACCGGCTCCTTCATTTGCAGGCATCGTCGAAGTGTTGGAAAGATGGAGAGTACTTCCACAGGGAATCGTATCCCAGAATGGCAGTGAGATTATCACCAATATTCTCGAAGCGAACAATATCAAGAATTATTTCGGGGCGATCATCGGGTACGAAGACGTGGAATTCAGGCTGCAGAAGCCGTCACCCGAAGGGCTGATACACTGTATCAGGATTCTTACCGGTCTGGAGCCGGGATTGGTATTCTATATCGGTGATCACGGAACGGACGCCCTGTGCGCAAAGTTGGGACAGGAAATATTGGCCGAGCGTAATTTGGATATCTCAATTATCAGCATCGGCGCTTTCTATGGAATAGATCCGCAGCCAGGGTTGGAGGACAACTTTGAGCACGCGGCCTATCAACCCGCTGAGTTAACGGAGATCATCACAAAGAGTCTGGAAGACTGGCCGGCAGGTCGCTGATCCGCTCCAACATCAGATAGACGTCATCCTCAGGGAATTCCCACCGGGTGGTTGGTCCCGTAAGTAAAGCGATAAATGGAAGCCCGGCCCGCTTCGCGGTCTCAAGATCTACCAGGCTGTCCCCGACATAGATGGAGTTAGAAGGGCTGCACCCCAGCCTCTCCATTGCCAGGTTGATCCCCTCGGGATTAGGCTTGAATTCAGCCACATCCTCGCCGCCGACAATCACATCGAAAGGTTCCAGCAGGTCTTCCCGGCCGAGTATGGTTTCGATACGGCGTCTGAACTTGGTGGAAACAATGCCCAGGCGGAAGCCGCGCTGCCTGAGGACCTGAATAGTATCCGAGGCAGAGTCCATGATAACCGTCGAATCGGCCATAACCTCATCCGCCCGCAAGATAAAGAGCCGGGTGAATTCCTGACCAAGGTCGGACCGGCCGGTGAGAGCAAGACAGGTATCAGGCAGCGACAGCCCAATGGTTTTACGGATCCTGGCGGGGGAAATTTGCTCCCGGCCGAGCCGCGACAGGGCGTAATTGACACATTCGACAATCCCTTGGGAGGAATCTGCCAGGGTATAGTCAAAGTCGAAGATGACGACCTGCGGCCGCAGTAGTGTCATTCAATCCTTCCGGGCATTACCGTGGAATATTCGCAGGTAAGCTACACCCGGATAACATGCAAATGAAGGATAGTACCTGGATGCATCGCTCTGAGCAGAACTTCCATAGGCGGTGGGTAGTATTGGAATGAAAAGAGACGGGATCGAGGGTGATGACACCCCGGTCCCGTCTCATGTTTTAACCGGTACAGCTTATGTCAAGTCAGTGCAGCCGATACAGAATTCCTAATCGTCATCATCAGGGTCATCGTCGTCATCATTGTTATCATGCATCCTGGCACAGTTTGCGTGGTCCATGCCCGGTCCATGCATACCGCCGCATCCCATGCAGTGATCCTTGCGGTCGGAATCTTCGCCGTGCATTTTTAGAAATGCTTTGGGATGGTCAATTTTCTTTCCGTCCACCCAGACCACAACGGTCGTGTCACCGTCAATTACTTTTTTTTCCACCCTTATTTTCCCAGGATCCATCATGCCTTGGTGAGGCATACCCATCTGGTGCACGTACCCGAGGGATTTGAAATGATCGTCGTCACGGCAATATCCCGGCCGACGGCAGACTAGTAGAATTCCAAAGACGATCACCGCGGCCAGGAAGAGATATTTCCATAATAGATTCAGTTTATCTTTCAGATCCATCGTATTCCTTTATCTGATTATTGCTGGTAATGGTTGTTGCGTTATGTTAAGGATAGGACTACCGAAGCTGCAAAAAGTTCCGGTTGTCCGAAAGACGAGAGGATCTGAGGGGAGTGGATGGGCTTTTTACCTTTCTGTCGCTTGGGAGGCATTTCCCGGATGAGGTGCTGCCGGCAGGCGCAAAACGCCTTTAACCTTCCGTCCCGCATGAAGGAGAATTAATGACAGAGGTAGAGCTTAAGACGCTGTTGGAAGAGCATCTTCACGGCGCGCAGGTACACGTAGAAGACCTGAAGGGCACCGGTTCCCACTTTAAAACGGTAGTGGGTTCGCCGGATTTCGCCGGTAAATCGCTGGTGGAACAGCACCGCATGGTGTACCAGGCCTGCAATGAGTATTTGAAACGGGAAATCCATGCCCTGCAGATCGAAACCCTGACACCGGAACAGTACCATAATCGCCGGTTGACGGATAACCGGATGACATGAGGATAACCTGATGGAGCTAGCCGAACAGATCCCAAACGACATTGAATCAAATCCAATTATCCTGTACATGAAGGGCACCGCAGACCGTCCGCTGTGTCGTTTCTCCCACGTGGCAGTGGAGGTCCTGAACTATTATGGGGTGGACTACAAAGCGGTGAATGTGCTGGTCGATCCGGAAATCAGGGTCCGGCTGTCGGAGCACTCCAACTGGCCCACCATCCCCCAGCTGTTCGTCAATGGGGAGCTGATCGGGGGAGCGGATATTGTCGCTGAACTGCACTCCCGGGGAGAGTTGCTGGACGTGCTATCGGCGGGTGTTATACGCCAAGGCCAACTGGAGCAAGCGGCACAATAATCCTCCGTTTATATCCATGGCTGAGACATGCTTTCAGTTATGACATCAGGGGAGGCTGATGAGCTGTTGCTCCCGGAGCGCGTACCTGCGGACGATTTCCAGGGTAGGCTGGGCAGCCATAGGTTCATCCGGACGACGGGTGAGCAAGGTGACGGTGATCTCACCGTTATCGATGGCGAGGGAAGCAATGGAGATGCGGTCGCCCAGGAGGGTGGTGGCCATGGGCAGCGGTATCCCGTCCCGATTGATGACCGCCGACAGGTAGTAGAATGTGCCGCTTCCACCGGGATCGGCGATGAGGATGACGGCTGCGTCTGGCAGTTCATCGCCATTCAAATCGCTTGGAGTTTGAAAATCCCCTAGAGAAATCCGTGTTCGATTGGCCGAGCCGGGAGCCACCTCTTCCTCATAGTACCCATTGCGCAGTGGAGCTTGTCCAGTACGGGTAATCTCCATGGGATAGGTGGCATCTGGCAAGCCCTGGAGTAAGCCTTGCGCAGATTGGGGAGTGAATACGATCCGGCCGGGGGCACACGATACCACGAGACCGAACCAACCCAACCCAAGTAGTGCGAGTGAGATCCCCGTTTTCCGTACGGATGACGTTCCTGAATATATCTCCACTGTCAAGCACCTCCGTAGTTGAAGCCAGTCCGCGAGGATCCCGCGCCGGGGTGCCTTCGCGAGACATCTTTCAGGGTGTTTAAGGAGTCTAATATAAAAATATGCCGGCAAACAAGGAGAGTCTGTAATGCAGCTGCCCAAATGGATATTCTTCATCTTCGCCTGTGCGGGATTCGTATTCTTCGTGGTGGGTATCGTCACGAAGTTGGTCGCCCTGTGGGTTGTGGGGATAGCACTCATGGTATTTGCCCTGATCCGTGAAAATGCCTGGCGGCGATCAGGTGCACCGGGCGACCACCATGAAGGCTCCTCGTAATCCATTCGACCCGCCCCCCGCCATCCCATTCCCACTGCGCGATGTACATTGCGATAGGTGGTCCGGAAACCGGTGATGTAGCCCGGACAGCTCTGAGCGGTAAGGGCACCTTGAAGTACTTCTGATCCCAACCTGGTCTTGTAATAGCAATTCCACACCTGGTTTTGACGATTACCGGACAATTCGGTGACAACTATCCCCGCCGATTCTCGTAGCATGGCAATGTGAGGTAATCAGACCGGTAGGATCCGGTACCTCAGGAATGATCCACATGCAAGAAAAGGAGTCTGTCATGCGAACATTCAAGTTGTTTGCTGCGGTAGTAATTTTCCTTATCGCAGGAACCTTGACCGCGAAGCCGTATAATGTGAGCTACCGGCTGGGAAGTTCATTCACGGGTTTTCAGTTCCTGCTAAAATCTCTGGATGAGATGAGGACACCTGGAGCAATCATACCTACAGTGGGATTGAGCTACGCAGGGGGATCCATCAAGTATCAGCGGGAGGATGAGTATGAGGACTACTCCAGTAAATCCTCTCTTGCCCTGCTCCTGCCAAGGGTGGGATTTCGCCGCTATCAAGCCCCCGTTGGCAGCCTGGAGCATTATATGTTCGCGGAACTGTTCTACGTGATCCCCATGGTCAGTAGTGAATATGATGGGGAAAAGATGACCGGCGAGGAGAAGGAAGAGATTCGGGATGCGTTGGATGTGCTTGGTGTGTCGTTAGGATACGGGACGGAATATCATGTCTCAAACCAATTCTCGGTCGGAGGTGAGCTCTTCTTCACAGGTGCCCACTGGAGCGAGAAGGATGAAGACAGCGACTGGTCACGTAAAACGCGAGTGCTGCTGGGCGCGACCATCGCCCGGGCGACACTGAATTACTATTTCCAATAGGGCACAACGGCGGTCCTGCAGGTGTGAGCGCCGTCAAGGCGGGGATTGGTCAGGCCGTCAGCTTTAGTTCCGGCGATCCTTGCCGGCGCGGCGTTCGAAGCCGCATTTGGTATGGTCCACGTCGTGCCAGATGAATTGACCACTTTCCAATTCGATGCGCTGGATAGGCTCCAATCGTCTTTCCTGGCCGACGCGGCGTTCACCTTCCCACATCTGTTTCAGCTGAGTGAGGATCTGCTTTAAGGCCTGGTCGAAGTCATCGGGTGCCTGCAAGGTTGAGAGCAAGGTCTTGACACGCTCTCTGGGGAATTCGATGCGCAAGTAAGGAGCAAGGCGTTCGAAGAAATATTCTTCCCAACTGGCGTGATCCAGTTTTCCGGCACCTTCCCCGGAGTACTTCTCCCGTTCTTCGGTGAGTATCGCAATTACTTTTTCTTTCATATTGTGCTCCACCATTGCCTTGTATTTAAACTTAAGGAAGGTACACGTCCGATGAAATATATACCGTGTCAAGCCTTGTACCGCTCAAAGTCACTCCAGGCTTGGTTCATAAACCTGGGGGTGCTACTTTCCGGTAGTTATTCTATGCCGGAGTCCATGATCCAATACAGGAGGCAGCCATGCAGAAGTTGAGAATCGCCGGGATCGCCCTGGCGGCCATCTTTTCCATCGTTCTGGCCGTAGGCACGGTATTGGGAACGCACGAAAAGCTGGGAGTTCTGAATGCCGTATTCTATGCCATCATTGGGGTAGTCTTTATCTGGCTGCTGTATTTTCTCTGGGGTCGTCTGCTGGAACGCGCCTACCTGCTGGGCCGGAAGGACGCACAGGCACCGCCGGAAGAGGAGGAATAGCCCCGCCTGATCATACCTGATTGCACCTGATATCATTATTGCCAAACACATCACCAGAAGCACTATATGAACCCAGTTACCAGTTCCCGCCGGACAGCAAGGATAGTCACCCGGACAGTAGCCCTTATTCTACCATTGTGGATCTTTAGTACCTGCCAGGATCCGGTTGATCCGGGTAACCGGCCGCCACGGATCATATCCCCTGCACTAGTCGAAGCACAGGCGGAGGAGCTATTCACCTACATTGCAGAGGCAGACGATCCCGATGGTGATCCCGTCAACTTTTCGTTCCTGGGACTGCCTGCCTGGCTCATCGCTGCTGGCGACACCGTGAGCGGAACCCCTGCCAGTGCCGCCGATTCCGCCCGGTTTACTGTCTCTGCAAGTGATTTTCACGGTGGAGCAGATACCCTTATAGTCATCGTGAACGTCCTGCCGGGTCCTACCGATATGCTGCGGGAATTGGTGGGCAACATGGTTGCGGCGGTGAACCTGGACACGCTGCAGCAGTTCGTGCGGGAGCTCTCCGGTGAAGTGTCGGTAGCCCTTCAGGACACGGTGGTCACCCTGGTTTCACGGCATAAGGACTATCCGGGAAACGCGCTGGCGGCGGACTACCTGGAACATAGGCTCAGTGGGTATGGTTTGCCGGTGACCCGCCAGGCCTTCAGCGAGACGGGAGAGAATGTGTACGCGGTTCAGGAAGGTACGCAGGGCAGTGCCGCCACCGTGGGAGCCTTCATCATCTGTGCCCATTACGACAGCTATCCTGACAGCAGCATAGCTCCCGGCGCAGACGATGATGCCAGTGGGGTGGCATTGGTTTTGGAAGCGGCCCGGCTGCTCTCGGCAGTCTCCACCAACTGGCCGGTGATCTATGCCCTGTGGGATGAAGAGGAGCAGGGGCTGCGGGGGAGTGCCCACTTCGCCCAGGTCGCTATCCAGCTCGAACAACCAATACGGGGTATTATCAACATCGACATGATAGGCTGGGACAGTAACGATGACCGGGTACTGCTGGTGAATACGGGGGAAGTAGCCGATTCTTATGACCTCTCCGACACCTTTCTTCTGGTGAATACTTATTACAATATCGGGCTGGATGTGAAGCTCGTCGATCCCGCCAGCGGGTCTGATAATCTGCCCTTTTACTGGCGCGGCTACAGCGCCATCGGGGTAGAGGAATACTACGGTGAAGACTGGAATATCCATTACCACACTGTGGATGACCGCTTGTATCAGTTCAACCTGGAATATTTCCACCGTGCCAGCAAGGCAGTCATCGGGACTCTGGCCACCCTGGCCTGGACCGAGAACGATATATTGGCAAGGCGTTCCGCGTATCCCCTGATAAGCGAGCAATAAGCGCGAGGGATCCACCGTAGATGCCGGATATAGCTG
This sequence comes from Fidelibacterota bacterium, assembly GCA_042568495.1. Lineage (GTDB taxonomy): Bacteria > Fidelibacterota > Marinisomatia > SCGC-AAA003-L08 > TS1B11. The sequence goes on from JBHPIW010000021.1 coordinate 15,613, forward strand.
GCCCTGGGGCGTGGCTTCTCACTCGCTATCATTATACACTGTGTGGAATCTAATTCTGCAGGAGCAATTATGAAGAAGTGGTACCGAAGCACGATCCTCATTTGGATCGGCTCTGTCTTATTCGTCTGCAGCAGCGGTTTACTGATAGTCCTTTCCGATATTCCTTTCGGCTGGCTCTTTGAATCCACTCTCTACACCATGGTGGGCAGCCTGCTGTTCACCCTGATAGTTCTTGCCATCAGGCTCCTTTCCCGGCCGGCAATCTGGTGCCGCGTGACAGGCGTCTTCGTTTCCCTGGTCGGTACTGTACTGCTGGTCATTGTCATCGTCTGTGCCATCGATTACCGATTGCTGTTATTCACTGCTCCACCCAGCGAGCTCACTAGTGAGGAATGGGCTGAGGACCTGGACTATCTGGCTGAACAGATGGAGCAGATCCACCCCAATCTGTTCTTCATGGTTCCCGAGGCAATGTTCACCCGCGAGGTGGCGGCGTTGAAAGAGCGCATCCCCACCCTGGATCGGATACAGATGGAGGCGGAAGTGATGCGCATCCTGGCTCTCCCCCGGGACGCCCACACGTATCCCAATATCTTTTCCCTCGTCCTCGATATGCACCTGTACCCCATCAATAGCTACGTTTTTGATGACGGGATAACCATCACGGATGCCGGCCGGGGGCTGGGGGACCTGATCGGTACCCGCCTGGTCGCGATTAATGGCCGACCCACTGCCGATATCTATTCGGCCATGCGAGCGTATATATCGTCCGAAAACGAGTACGGTTACCGGGTGCGCAGCGCATTAAATGTGGCCGAGTGGCTCTATGGTGCCGGTATGACCGATGAACCGGACCGGGCAGAATTCACCTTCCGGCGGCCGGATGGATCGCTGTTGAAGAAGGAACTGCAGCCGGTCCATTATCTGCCCTACTTCTACTGGACCATGTTCCGCACGGTGGAGGACCAGTGGTCGCCCGCCATCTCCAATGATCGCAAGCGCAACTACTGGTTTGAATGGCGGCCTGAGATAGAGACCATCTATTTCCAGTTCAACCGGACCATCATCCAGGATAATCGGCCCATAGATGAGTTCGTCAGCGAAATGCGGCAGGTTGTTGGCGAGCAGGATTTCGACCGCTTTGTAATTGATTTACGCAACAACGACGGCGGCGACCTTCAGATCGCCCATCCCCTTCTCGATTTCATATCACAGCATGAAAAGATCAATCGGCGGGGAGGACTGTTTGTACTGATTGGCCGCAAGACTTTTTCCGGCGGGGTCGTATTCGCTTCCCTGCTGCGGAACAACACCCCGGCCGTGTTCATTGGTGAGCCCACCGGCCAGGGACCGAATTTCTACGCAGGGCCTTCGGTTGTCACGCTGCCCAACTCCGGGATAGCCTGCCTGGTATCCTCAGGCTACACCCAGTCCAGTGTGGCGGAAGACCGGAGCAGGTGGATCGCACCGGATCTACCCGTCCATTATTATTACAATGACTTTATAACCGGCCGTGATCCAGCTATGGAAGCGGTGCTGGCCTATGTGCCGGAAACACCGCCGGCTCAGATCCCGGCCGCTCACCAGATCGATCGCATGATAGGGCGCTATCGCTACAGCCCGATCCAGGATCTTTCTATCTATCGTGATCAAGGTGCACTGGTTTTCCGTATCGATGATCATCTTGAAAACAGCCTGACAAGAGTTCACTCCCGGCTATACCCCGCTTCGGAGAGCCGGTATACGACGGATATACCCGGGGTAGAGCTGGTCTTCTCGGGTACGCAGGCAGCACTCCATGATCAGCTGATCGTTCGCTGGAAAGGTGTCGAGAAAGTGATTGAGCGTATTTCTGAGGACCAGCGCCTGCCAACGGAGTGGATCCAGCTAGGCCGTATCGACGAGGCTATTGCCAGTATCCTTGAAAACCGGACGGAGATTATCGAGTACTGGCAGGGTCTGGAAGACCGCCTCAATGATCTGGGATACGAATACCTTCGACAGGATGATGGTGCCACAGCGGTCAAGATTTTCCAGCTCAATGTCAACCTGTTCCCGGGTTCGGCGAATGTATACGACAGCCTGGGAGAGGCGCTCTATGTGCAGGGAGAGCAGGAGCTGGCCTTGACCCTCTACCGCCGGGCCTTGGAACTGAATCCCGACTTTCCCAGCGCTAAGCGGATGGTCACGAAAATCGAGGCGGAGAAGTGAGCGATTGTATTTTCTGTGATTGACGAACCCACATCAGCAAAGGGGACCATGGCGTGAAGCATTCCAGCCGAATTCAGCTCTTTGCAGGATTAATCCTGGGTGCGAGTATTGCGGGCATTATTGGTTGTGAAGGACGAGGTGAGGATAAGGCCGCCCGGATTGACGAGATCGTGCAGCGTTATATCGATGAGGGCCAGGTGAATGGCGTGGTACTGGTGGCTGATAAGCGACAGGTAATTTACCGGCGTGCCGCTGGTCTGGCACATGCGGAATGGAATGTGCCCAATACCATCGACGCCCGCTTCCACCTCTATTCGATCACTAAATCTTTCACCGCCATGCTTATCATGCAGCTGCTGGAGGAGGGGCAAATCGATCTGCAGTCCCCAATCGCAACTTACCTTCCCGGATATCGCCCCGATGTCGGAGAGCAGGTTACAATCCATCACCTGCTGATCCATACGCACGGGATCCCGGATATCCAGTACAGCAAGCTCCCGCTGCTGATTGATCTGCCGGCAGTAGAGTTTCTTAACACGTATGCGGCGCAGGACCTGGAGTTCGAGCCCGGAAGCAGTCAATCGTACAGCGCGTTGACCGGTTATTCTATTCTGGGAGCCATTATCGAAGCCGTCACGGGTCAGCCCTACGTTGAAGTTTTGGAAGAACGCATTCTTGAGCCCCTGGGGATGTCCAACACCGGTTTTATCTATCCTGGCCATGCCATTCCCAACCTGACCACCAGCTATCTTAACACCCTGGATGAGCGCCGGCTGCGATTCCTGAATCACTCCTGCAATGGGGCATCATCGTTGTATTCCACCGCAGGTGATCTGTACCGCTGGGATCAAGCCTTGAGGACACACGAGCTGCTTACTCCGGCTCTGTCTCAAGTGATGTTGACTCCCTATGCCCCGGCGGACCAACCTCACGCCTGTTACGGCTGGTCTTATGCGCGCTATCCCTTCGGAGGCGTAGAAAAGGACCTGTATGCCAGCGAGGGTGGCGGGCGAAATATTCTCATGCGAATTCCGGAAGACGGGTACCTTGTCGTGATTCTGAATAATGTGCGCAGTTCAACGCTGGCGCAGATGTGTGTGGAGATACTGAATGTGCTGTATGGCGCGGAGTGACATCTTCCAGGATCATTCTCCACTACGAGAAATGCATAAAAAGAAAGCTCCCTGCCATGTGACGGCAGGGAGCTTTCTTCATCAAGGCATAAGGGTGGGGATCAGTTACCGGCGAGCCATTTCTCGAAGGCCTCAAAGCTGTAATCCCTACCCAGGAAATCACGCACCATCTCGGTGCCGCCCTTGGAAGAGCCGGGCTCCAGAACAGCCTTCCTGAAGCGCTGGGACACCTCGGGATTCAACAGGCCCGCCTTTTCGAACTCGCTGAACATGTCCACAGCGATAACGGTGGACCACATATAGGTGTAGTACACGGCGGAATAGTCGTCGAGGTGGCCGAAGCTGCACTGGATACAGGTGCCATCCATGTACGTATAGGGATTGTACTTGTCCTGGATCTCTGCGATGAGCTCGGTGGTGTTCAGTCCCTGGGGGTCGCGATTGTACAGGTCGAGTGAGATGGCCGTCAGTGCGACTTGGCGTTGGGTCGATATCGCTTGGGCAAACATGCGCGAAGCACGCATTTTCTCCACCAGCGCCTCGGGAATGACTTCGTCCTGGGCATTGGTGGCAAAGGTCTGGAGAGTGGTGAGATCCCAGGCCCATTCTTCGAATATGGTGGAGGGAACTTCCACGAAATCGTATTCAGCAATGCCCGCGAGACCGCTCCAGCGGTGCTGACTGGAAAATATCTCGTGGAGCAGGTGACCAAATTCATGGAAGAATGTCTGCACTTGGTTGTGTCCCATGAGGCCTGAGGGATCTGATAGACCGCCGGGGAAATTGCAGACCAGGGCTGCCTCGGGCAGCTGCTTGCCGGCGACACCCGGCAGCACGGTAAACTGGGCGGCGTGCTTGTACTTGCCCTCACGGGGGTGCATGTCTAGGTAGAACTTGCCCAGTAGATCACTCCCGGACCACAGCTCGTACACTTCAACATCGGGATGCCAGACGGGATCATCCAGCCGTTTATAGGTCACACCGAAAAGCTGCCCGGTGAGACTCAGCAGGCCGTCGCGAACCTTGTCGTAAGCCAGGTACTGACGGGTTTCCTGGGAGTCGTAATCGTATTTTTCGCGCTGGATCAGTCCGGGGAGATAGTAGCGCTGCCAGATGCCGATGGAAGTGGCGGAGGGATCGATCTGCTGTAGCCGTTCCAGGAGGACGGCGTAATCACGCTCCAGGGCCGGCCGGCCCGCCTCCGTTAGTTGATCGACGAAAGCTTGAACCGCGCCGGCGGTCTTGACCATTTTGTCCTCGGTGATATAGTCCGCCCAGGTAGCATAGCCCAGGAGGTTGGCCAGCTCGTGACGTTTGGCGATGAGCTGATCGAGGACTTCCAGGTTCTGGGGGGTTGCCCGTTGGAGACGGGCGCGGTAAAGCTCCTTGCGCCGGGCATCGGAATGGGCATAGGTCATAAAGGGATAGTACTCGGGATAGTCGGTATTGATGGTGATGGTGCCATCCTCGCCGGGTTGATGGGAATCGATATAATCCTCGGGGAGACCGTCCAGTTCTTCAATACTGGTCAGTGTAATGGAGCGTACATCATCGCGGATGTTGCGGCCGAATTCCTGGCCGACACCCACCAGGTCCTCGTTGAGCTGACGAATCTTGGCACGGGTGGCGGCATCCTTGTCGACACCTGAGCGGCGGTACCCCTGGAGAATGAGTTCCACGAAGCGGCGGGTGTCGGCGGGCTCCCCGGATACGTCCACCCCGGCCACTGCCTCGTAGATGGGTCGCGACAGGCCAATGTCGGTCAGAAGGTTGGAGAACCCCTGCATGGCGGCTTCCGCCGAAGTACGCATGGCGGGGTCGGGATGAACATTGGATTGGAGATTGGCGGTGGTTAAACCACCGAAAGTGATTATCTGCAATTCGTCGTAGGGCACCAGGACGGATTCGGCAGTCCGGGATCCCTCATACGACTCCAGCTGCTTGAAAAGCTCCTGGGCCTGGGTCAGCTGCGCGTTCCAGGTCTTCTCGTAGGTTTGCACCGCTGTGCCGGTACCGGTTTGATTTCCGGTCTGCATTCCGGCACAGGTGATGAAAATCAAGGCAAATATCAACAGGGAAAGGTTGCGAAGCATGGGTCCCTCCACGTTGTTTGGGAATGAAATTGATACACTACGCCCGTTGACACGATATGTCCGGCCGTATTCAGCACAATCTTATGACCGCCATTATATAAGAAAGGTTGTCAGATATCCCACCATGCAGAGCGTCTATTTTGTGGGGCGCAGTCTTTCAATGAAGCCAGCGTCTACCCAGTATATATCGATGTTGCCGTTCTCCGGCTCGTTGTAGGCTGTCATTATCTCCTCATAGGTGACGTCTTCACCATAGTATTCTTCCGGTGTCCGTGTGCGCTGGCCACTGAAGAAGAAATACTTTCCATCGGGGGAAACATACGGCGAGTACTCGTAGCCGCGTGGAGAATTGATCTGCTCGCCCAAATTGATGGGCTCGGTCCAGGTGTCGTCGGCGCTGCGGAAGCAGATGAAGTAATCATCGCGGCCCAATCCATCCTGACGAGCTGGGGTGCCGAAAATCAGATAACTCTCATCGGGGGCGATGTATGCGTTATACTGATTCTGGGTTGAGTTTACCTGTGCCGGTAATTGCTCCGGTGTGGTGTAGCTGCCGTCTACCAGGCGGGAGCGGTAGATATAGCTCTCCCGGCCGCCCCGGGTGAAGTACATGGTCCCGTCATGCGTCACGGAGGGGAAGAATTCCGGCTTATCGGTGTCAATAGGAAGTCCCAGGTTGTAGGGTTCGCCCCATCCGTCGTCCGTTCGCTCCACCGCCCAGATATCCTGATTGACCCAACCGGGCTGGTATTCCGTCCCTTCCCGGGGGCGTGTGGAAAGAAAGTAGAGGTGCTGCCCATCAGGAGTAATGTGGGGTTCCATGTTCATGTACCTGGTTTCAGTGGCGAAGGGGGCCACCTCCGGTCTGGTCCAACGGCCGTTCTCCATCTTGGTAAAGGCGATGGTGGCATGGTTGAAGTAGCCGGTCACGACGCCGAAGTAGATCTCCTGACCGTCAGGGGTCATGGTCAAGTCGCGCACAAGCAGCCCGGAAGAGACGATGCCGGGAGCGAATAGCTGGGGTTCATCCCCGGGCGGGGTCTGTCCCAGATAGGGACCGCTAACCGCTAGGTAGCGGGTCTGGCGCGAACAGCTCGGGATCAGGAGTAGAACGGTCATCAGGATCAGCAGGTAGGGTACAGGTCGATTAACGGGCAGCATGGAGATTTCCTTTCATGTCAGACGTGGGCGGACAAATGGGCCTCACCGGGCAGTCGGCCAGGGGAGAAATTCAGCAGCGAAGCGGGGGTATCCCAAGTGATAATCGACGAATGGGTACAGCGCCGGATAAAGGGGCCATCCATTCCGTCAATCCTGCTGCCGTTGTACTACAAAACCGGGTCAGGACTCGTCCGGAGAATCCTGTGGCGGCAGGTTGAAGCCGCGGGGATAGGATTTCCAGAGCTTGACATTAGCCTCGGAAGTCCTGATCCAGCGGGTGCGCCACATCCAAATCACAGACAAGGCGGCGATAATCGCCAGTGCCAGGCTGCCCTCGGCCCCGAAGGCTCCACCCGTCCACAGATCGGAACCCTGCGGGTTGGCGATGAACACGGAGCGGCCGATCTCAATGCCGCTGACGTTGAAGCCCCACAGAGAACCCTGGGTCCAGTTCCAGGTGAAATGCAGCCCCAGGGGCAGCCAGAGGGAGCGGGTCTTGAAGTAGGCCACGGAGACCATGAGGCTCAGGAGAAATATGTTGACCATGGCCATGGCACTGGGATTGGGATTGTCCAGGTGCCCCAGGGTGAAGGGGAGACTCATAATGATGGCGGCGATCCAGGGGCGGGAACCTTCTGCCAGGGACTGCATGAGATAGCCGCGGGCGAAGAGTTCCTCCCACCAGGCAGCCAGGACAAACAGGAGCAGGAACACGGGCAGCAGTGCCAGATTAGACCAGAACAGGGAGCGAACCTCAAGGGTGACCACACCGAATACCAGCAGGATCCCTACCATGAGGGTGATCAGTACGAATCCAATGGCCATACCCAGCAGCATTTCCCGGAGCCAGCCGCGGCGGAAGTGGAAGCCCAGCAGTGCAAAAGGCCGCCGATCCACCAGATTGAGCACCAGGAGAGCCGCCAGCAGGAAGGGCAGGCTCCGTGCAATCAGCTTCAGGCCGAACACCCAGGAGAAAATCTCCTGTTCGCTGTCCTTTCCGACAATCAGGGACACCAGCCAGTTGATGGCGATGCCGAGGACGAAAAAGGCGGCGATATAGATGGCCATGCGCCAGAGGGCGCGAAAGTGTCCGAAGCGGTTGACGAAGATGCGCTTCCAGGACCGTACGGATTTTTCGGGGGTCGCCTCGGTCTTCGGCGATGTAGAGATCTCAGTGTCAGGCAGAGTCGTGTTCATCATAGCTCCCTGTCATATTGCTGGAAGGTGCGAAATTTACACTCTCCGCACCCGGTTGGGGAGTTTTGACTAACAGGGAGGTGAGATGGTTGTCATTCAGGTGCCTGTCGGTGGATGGACAGGGCCAGGGTATGGCGAATAAACGCTGCGTCTTCCCCGTAGACTATTCGATGGCCGCAGATGAATCCTCACTCAGGATCCGATCGTCCCGGTGCTGCTGGAGCGCCCGGGTATAACGGCGGGTGAGGTCGGGCATAATAGTTCCGCCAACTGGAGCACGGGGGAGGTGGAAGACGGTACCAGGGAAATCGAGGGGTTCCTGGAGGGCCCAGATGCGCTCATGTTCGTGGGGCGGCAGAATCTCGGCGGGATCACCCACGGCGACCCAGCCGATAGGGACCACTGCGTCGGGTGGAAGGATGGTCTTTAAATGTACTACGCCATTAATCCGCACCTCGGCCCGGGTTCCGATGCGGGCGCCGTTGAAGATGGTGGTACCGGTAGCCAGGAAGACGTTGCTCTCCACATGGCAGCCGGTGAGGTAGGCTTGGGGACCTACCAGGATATGCTGCTCCAGGCGGCAGGGGTACTTGTGAGTTCCCCGCAGGACGGCCTGCTCCATAATGATACAATGATCACCGATAACAACGGGACCACCTTCCGCGGTCAGCACAGCTCCAAAGAGGATGCGACAATTCTCACCAATGGTGACATCGCCGCAGATGGTGGCAGTGGGTGCAATGGTTGCCGACTCGGCGATTTGAGGGCGCTGGCCCCGGTGCTCGATCAACATGATGGAAACTCTCCCCTGTTTTGAATTCTTACGTGGGCACTACAAGTTCATAGCAGGTCTAGGCCTGGGCGTCCCGCTGGCGGGCGTAGTAGCGGCGGACCTTGTCCCGGTTACCGCAGTCCCGCATGTCGCACCAGCGGCGGGAGTGGTTCTTGCTCATGTCGATGAACAGCCAGCCGCAACCCCGGTCATCGGCGCACTGGCCCACGCGGTTGAGGATCTTCGAGGTGAGCAGACGGGAGGCGGACCAGACGATGGGCCAGGGAATGCTTTCCAGAACCGGCTCGTCCCGCCACCCCCATTGATAGCCCTGATCGGAGGCCTGAAGCTGTAAATGGATCAGGGCTTGGGATAGAAAACCGTTCAAGGTGTCGTGGTCCACTGCTGCGGGATCCTGACCGGCGGCAATGGTGGCGAAAAGGCGGTAGAGTACCTCACGCAGTTCGATGGCTTCCACATGGGCTTGCTGAGCCTCGGCAGGCGAGCGGTGGGCCAGTGTGCGCAGCTTTTCCACTGCGGTTTGATCCAGGATGGCCTTGTCCAGCGCCCAGGCGAGGAGCTCGTCATAGCTGACCAGCTGTTCTTCAGGGGCTTCGCTGGCGTGCCAGTCAGCCGTATTGGCGAAGTCCAGGCATAACCAGCCGGTTTTCAGGTTCTGGTAGCCTGAGGAACCCCAGTGCGCTCCGTGGTATTTCTGATTCATTGCTTTTTCCTCTAAATATAACCACCATATATCACTTGGATGGTTATAACATTCATAGTAAATTCACACCAGTGATTAAAATATAGGTGGTTATATGAGCCAAGTCAAGACAGAAGTAGGGAAAAAGAACGTGGGAACCGAATTAATGGCCCGGCTGGAGCGTATGGGTTATCAGGGCAGGATCGTCCCTGTGAGGCGTGTGGAAGAACTGCGGCGAACCTATGCAGACCATCAGGATACGGGGCATCTCGATGAGGAATTAAGCCGGGAGTGGTTGAATGGCTTTGATTTCCAGCTGCCGGAAAGACTGCCCCAAGGATCTGTTATCCTGATAGCGATACCCCAGCCGGAGCAGAGGGTGACCTTCAGCTTAACCGGCCGGTTTGCCGGCCGGGAACTAACTACCGTCATGCCCCCAACCTACCATCACGGTGTTGATAACAAGGTACGCAAGGTGCTCAGGGATATCCTTGAACTCAACGCCTACCAGCTCTTTGACACCAACCTGCCGAAGAAGCTGCTGGCCGTACGGAGCGGACTGGCGCAGTATGGCCGGAACAACATTACCTACGTTTCGGGAATGGGCAGCTATTACCGGTTGATTCTATTTGCCAGTGACCTGCCCGCCACCGATGATGTCTGGCAGGCCGCGCAGGCCATGGAAATTTGCACCCGCTGCACGGCCTGTATGAAGAGCTGTCCCACGGGGGCGATCTCGGAGGATCGGTTCCTGCTGCGTGCGGAACTCTGCCTGACCTTTCACAATGAGCGCAAGATGGGTTTTCCGGACTGGATCGATCCGGACTGGCATCACTGCCTCGTGGGTTGCCTGCGGTGTCAATGGAGCTGTCCTGAGAACAAGCAATACATCAACCGGGTAGCGGATGGGGGAACCTTCAGCGCGGAGGAAACCCTGGATATCCTGGGTGGGAAATCGCAGGCGGAGCTGGCCGAGCACACATTGGCGAAACTGCGTAAAAACTATCTTATGGACTATTTTGAGCAGTTGCCGAGGAACCTCCGGGCACTGCTGAGAAAGGAGATTCAAAATGCTGACAACTCTATGGCATAGAATTATACGGAATCAGCGGCGGAATGGTCAGTTGGAAAAGGTGCCGGTGGACCCTGGGTCAGCCAGCATCAGTGACCGCATTGCGCCCGTGAATAATCCAGGGCCTGAGCCGGACCGGGAATCAGAGACTGCCAACGCTGGGATGCACGAGTCCGGGCAAAAGGAGGATGGTCCGTTCCGGATGCACCAGGTGCCATGGATTGCTATCCGCTAAGTGATGAAATGTGCGGATGGTGATCGTAAACTCAAGGAACTGGAATTATACAAACTTGGAATGGGTATAAGATGAATGCCTTCAATCAGTCCGAAGCGATTACGGAAACCATTGGACATCTGGCAGCCCGTTGGGAGCAGCCGGACAAGTCAATTTTACGGGCGGTCTTTCCCCTTTTGGCGTCGGGTGGTCCAGTGGTGGTGGAACAGATCGCCAAGGTCACGGGGGCTGAGGCGGCAGTCGTCGAGACTGCGCTGCGGCTGGGCTGGGCGGAGCGGAATACCAAGGGATGGGTGACGGAGCTATTTGGAATTACCACCGCGCCGACAACACACCGGATCGAGATCAAGGGGGTGGTGTTGTACAGCTGCTGTGCCTTGGTTGCGCAGATGGTTCCCCTCCTGGTGGATCATCCGGCGCGCATCGAAACGGTAGATCCCATTTCCCGGCAGCTGGTGCGGGTTGAGATCACCCCTGACAAGCTCACTTCCATTGATCCGCCGGAGGCCTGGGGGACCTTCGTGCGAACGGAGCTGGAAACGTTGCAGAAGAATGTGGGGGAAGCGTTCTGTCAGCATATTCACAACTTTATTTCACGGGAAACTGCGGAACAGTACGCGCAGCAGGATAAGCGGCGTTATATCCTGAATATGGAGATATTTCATGACGTAGCGCGGCAGCTCACTAGGGCGGTCTGGGGAGACTGAGCCGAGCAGTGCCGCCCCGGCGAGCAGGAACGCTTCCGGTGATCTCCTGCTTATCCAGGTATGAAAAAGCCCCGGTTATCCGGGGCTTTTCGTATGATTACTTCGAGATCGAGAGCTGGATCAGCTGCTCGCACTCTGTCTTACTGCTAATTGTCTCCGCGCGCCTCCCGGCTGCGAGCCTCGTTCACCCGCAGAGGACGGCCATCCATGTCCTGGCCATCCAGGGCTTTAATGGCGGCCTGGGCCGGTTCATCATCCATCTCGACGAAGCCGAAGCCCCGGAATCTACCGGTGTAACGGTCATTCACCAGATTTAAGGATGCAATTTCACCGTGTTCTTCGAACAGTTTCCTGACCTCTTCCTCGGTGGAGCTGAATGGCAGGTTGCCGACGTAGATTTTCATCTGGATCTACTCCTTTACTGCAGATGGTTTCCCGCTTTTAATGAGCCGGGGCTCATCCCTGCGGGTAACCGATATGAATGGATCCGGACACCATTTCCGGAGAAATGTACCGGACCAAATTTCCAGAATCTCTCGGCGGATGAGGTGACCTTGGTTCATGGTTACCTAGACTTCTTTTGTTATCGGGAGTGGAGCGGAAGGATTAATTGCCAACTACAATGCGAACAAATGAAGAATCCATGACTACAAACCAAGGTTACATTTATTTAGGCAATGGCGCAAGCTGAACTTTAAACCCTATCTTCCGTCGCGGGGATCAGAAATTTGTAGCCACAGCAGAGGGAAATATTTCTGATTTACTATGAATCGGATTTGCCCGGTTTTTTACTCCTTTTTCGGACCTCCCGCATTTGCGCCCCGACCCGGCCCGCGGATACGGCCATGACGATAGCCTGGACCGCGCCGATTTCCTTCTCGCTCAGGCCTTCTTCCCTGGCTACGCCAAGGTAGTCTTCCATTCAGGGATAACAGGCTACCGACATGGCGGTGGCCAGATGGATCATGAGCGTTGTCTTGGGATCGAGCACCTCATTGTGGCGTGCCGAATCATAAAAGGCCGTAAAGGTCTTCTGCTGTTGTGGTGTGAGCATGCTTGCTCCTTTCACTAGGGGGCCGGGTGGAGGCCGGGAGCCGAATCACAAGGGAACGCTGTTGTGTCTGTTGTACACATGCGATGCGGATGCGATTCCCGGCCAACCCGGCCATGATCAGTCTCTAGCGCCATCTGTCGAAGTTGATCCCAAAGGTGGTGTTCCGTCATCGGATAGCCAGCCATGGCACTTGTGTCGAACGCAGGGTGCCCTGAGTTTCATCAGTCGGGGGGAACTTCGACCGCTTGCTCTCGTCACCGCAGCAATCCTGCTCGGTGGCAGATTCTGGACCACATGCGGGACAGGCAGTTGTGTCTGTGACTTTGCCAATCAACCGCTGCAGCTTCTTGAGTATCCGGTTCATGGGGAGCTCCTTTCGTGTATGGTCGATTCAATCATCGAATTCCACTGTTCGGTTAAACGGATTCATCTGCTTGCTACAAGTAGAGTTGGGAGATATAACCCAGGATCACGGCCCCGAACAATGTAGTCAGGATATAGAGGGCGAATATCCGTCCGGTGACCAGGCGCCACACAGCGGCCATGGCCGGAATGGTGGTGGTGGGGCCGGCGATGAGAAAAGCCAGAGCGGCAGCGGGCTGCATGCCCTGCTCTAGAAGTCCGCCGACCATGCCTAGAGCTGCCAGGTTGGTGGTATATACCGGCACGCCCAGGACGGCCGCGAAGGCCACGGACAGGGGCTTGTCAGTTCCCAGGGAGCCCGCGATCCATGCTTCGGGTACGTACAATACGATCACGGCCTCGAGGATCAATGCCAGGGCCATGAATTTACCCACCATAAGGAGAGCCGAGCCGGTCTCCTGTAGAAGCCGGGAGAAAAAGGAAGGTGAGCCGCAGGACTCTCGCTCCGGCAGGTGGTCCTCATCGGCAGCATCAGGCAGATCGACTGTCAGATCAGCGCTGCCATAATCGGCGCTTTCAACGGCAATGGTGCCGCTGCTGAAAGGGTCCACTACCAGCCGCTGGTTGAAAGCCAGTTTCCAGCGCTGCCAGGTGGTCCGCAGGAGTGTTCCAAAACGAACGGGATTTGCCAGGGGCTCCCTACGCAGCAGGTCCGATCCCAGCCACCCGATCTTTAGCAGCAGGTGTGTGATCAATCCCCCGCCCAGGCTGAGGACGAACGTGGCACCCAGCCGCCACAGGGCCAGCTGCCATCCCAGCGTTGATACACTCAGGAAGAATATTTCCGGGTCCATGGAGGGGGAGGCCAGCCAGAAGGACATGACCGGCGCCAAAGGCACACCACCGACCAGCAGGGACCAGATGACCGGAATGACACCGCAGGAACAGAAGGGGCTGAAGGCTCCCACTACGGTAGCTAGAAAGATGGAAATGATCGGACGGGATCCCATGACCCTGCTGATCATGGAGGCGATGCCGGACATGCGAACGGCCACGGCCAGGGGGATGGTTACCAGCAGGTATGGCCAGATGTGCAGGAATCCATTCCAGATGAAGACCGTAAACTCTTGTAGATGAGCGAGCATGGATTGTACCTCCTTGTATCGTATTTATACGATTATTCATGGTAAAAAAAGAGTGTGCTACTTCCTGCTTTCCGTGCCGATCCGGATGCCAGGGCTTGCACAATCCAATCGCGGGCAATCGAGTAGAGAATATTTCATTTGATCTCCATTATCGCATAATTACGATGATAAACTTAATATCGCAATATTGCGATAACAAGACCTTTTTCTGACTGCCGTTCGTCTTATGCAGGGTCATGGTCACGCTCCTTTGCTGCGGTGACGGATCGGGTGTACATTGCTACTCTGAGACTTACGACCCGGATGGGTTCAGCTTACTCCGGAGGTGCTATGAGTATAATAATGTCCAATGACCTTCCTGATAGGGACGCTTTCTTTGCGTTGTTCGAAACCACGGGCTGGAATGAGGAATACGGCCTTGATGCGGATCAGCTCAATACCGCACTGCAGCATAGCTGGACCAGTGTGTCGGCCTATGATGGGGACCGTCTGGCGGGTTTCGGCCGGGTCGTGTCCGATGGGGTCCTGCATGCCCTGATCGTGGACCTGGTCGTCCTACCTGAGTATCAGGGGCAGGGAATCGGCTCCACCCTGCTCAGGGAACTGGTGGCCCGCTGTCGCGAGGCAGACCTCCGGGATATTCAGCTGTTCTGCGCCCGGGACCAGGCGGGATTCTATGAGAAACACGGCTTCCAGGTCCGGCCGGAAGACGCACCCGGTATGCAGCTGCCCTCCTGCCGGATTGACGCCGACTGAGCCTTTTATCGCTATCACCGACCACCTGCCGATTCCATCTTTGGCGGGTTGTTCCGTCGGGCGAAGCTTAGCTGATATCGAAGGAGCTCAATTAGCCAAAGGAATCATCGAGGATAGAATATTGGTAATCCATTTCAAGGGAGAACAACCATGTCAACCATCCGTCTCATACTGTATACCAACCTGGTGTTGGTGACCCTGGCCTGCGCCGGTTTTTCGCCGCGCATGTCGGGAAAAGCAGCTCAACCCGAAGGATTCATCGAGGTAGACGGCGGTCAGCTGTACTACGAGGTCGCGGGAGCGGGTGAGACCATCCTCATGGTCCATGATGGCCTGCTGCACCGCGAGACCTGGAACCTGCAGTTTGACGATCTGGCGAGGGATCACCGGGTGATCCGCTACGACCGGCGGGGCTACGGGAAGTCGCCGGCGCCCGAGGAGCCGTTTTCCCTGGTGGAAGACTTGGACGCGGTATTCCGGACTCTGGGCGTTGAGCAGGCCATGCTAATGGGCATGTCAGCAGGTGCTCGACTGGCAGTGGACTACACCCTGGCCTATCCCGGCAAGGTGTCGTCCCTGATCCTGGTGGGGCCGGTGGTCAGCGGGATGGATTTCACCAATCATTTCATCGACCGCGGGGGTCGGGTTACGCAGGAAATCACCTCGGACCGGGCGATCTGGCGGAACTACTACGTTCAGGATGATCCCTACACCATCACTCCGGGGCACGACACGGCCCGGGAGCTGGCGCAGAAGCTGCTGGATGCCAATCCCCATAACTTCGCCGCGGTGAATAACCTACTGGCCCGGCAGCCGGTGCAGCCGGCCTTGGGACGGCTCTCTGAAATCGCCGTACCCACACTGATAGTGGTAGGTGAGCATGACATCGCGGATGTGCACGCCCACGCCGGTGCCTTGGAAACGGGTATCCTGGGGGCGCAGCGGATAATCATCCGGGATGCTGCCCACCTGATCCCCCTGGATCAGCCCGAACCCTTCCTGGCTGCCGTGCGGGATTTCATGGCGGGCGGAGAGTTCACCTTCATCCTGCGCACTCAGGGTGTGGCCGAGGCCGTGGACTATTTCCATGCCCGGCACAAGCAGAATCCGGAAGTGACATTTTTTGAGGAAGCAGCCCTGAATGGGGCGGGCTACAGCTACCTGTTCCAAGAGAAGCTGGAGGAGGCCATCGCGCTGTTCAAGCTGAACGTTGAAGCTTACCCCGAATCCTTTAATGCCTATGATAGCCTGGGCGAAGCGCTCCTCGCCGCGGGAGACCGGGAAGGCGCGGAAGCGAACTACCGCAAGTCCCTGGAGTTGAATCCCGGGAACGACAACGCGGTACAGGTGCTGAAATCCATGGGAGTGAAAATCGGGGATTGAGAATACTCAGCTGGGAGCGGGGGTCCGCAATGCAGCTTCAGATGAAGCGTGGTTGGACTGTCTGCCCCCTATCAGCTTTCTGAAACAGTTCTCAACTTTCTGACATCCCGGGTGTCCCCGGACCATCCGGCTGATAATTCGACGATCAAGGGCTTTACTCCTCGTGAAGGGCGGGCGAGCTGAGCCATCCTGCCCGGGTATCCCGCAGGTTTAAGCCAACTGGTATTCCCTTTGCATATTCATCAGGATAACAGGGTGAAATGACCTTCGCAGACCGCGTCCAAGTCCAATTTCACCGGGCCGGATTTACCGTAATATGATTATAAAATCCACAGGTGTAAACATGTCCAACTCCTTCCTTCGATTAGCTAGCCCTGTACTGCTATCCCTGAGCATCCTGTTCACTCTCGGTTGTGAACCGGAATCCGAGCCTGTCGATCTGAGCAATCCTTACCTGGGGCAGGAGCCCCCGGGGATGGAGCCGGTCCGGTTTCCACCCTTGGGATATCGGGCCACCACTGATTGGTTCTGGCACGGTTCCCCCGCCTTTTCAGCGGACGGGGAGGAAATGTACTTCGCGCAGATGGCGCCCAGTGGCGGTTTGTGGCTCAGGTATACCCGGGTGGTGGATGGTGACTGGATACCCCACGAAGATCCCTCTTTCGCCAGCGAGACAGCGGAGAACCATCCCATGTTCGCCGTGGATGATCCCAACCGGATCTACTTCATCTCCCAGCGGCCCGGCGGCCATATCTTTACCACTACCCGGTCCGGTCCCACGGGCGAATGGGCTGTCCCCACGGCGGTGGATATCGCCTTCCCCGATTCCACGAGTCCCGGCTGGCAGTTCTGCCTCAACCGTGATGGCGACATCTATTTCGAAGGGTGGATCCATGGACAGCCGGACCTGTATGTCTCGCGCCTGGTGGACGGGAGTTATGTACAGCCGGTGCGGTTGAGTGACCGTATCAATACCGGCTACAACGAATTCAGTCCCTACGTAGAGCCGGATGAGCGCTATCTCGTTTTCGTCTCCAACCGCCCGGGCGGGTACGGCTTCCACGATATGTACATCAGTTTCAAGCTGACCGACGGTACCTGGTCGGAGCCGGACAACCTGGGTGCCGGCATCAATGACGACTTCGAGGACGCCTTCCCCGTGGTCACTCCGGATGGCAACTATTTCTTCTTTACGACCCAGAAAACCGGTGACCTGGGCTACACTCCCTACTGGGTGGATGCGGAAGTTCTGGAGCAGTTCGATCCGGCGACCGGCAACTAACAAACTCGGCTGCCTCAAATATGCTCCCAGTTGGTGTCCGACGGTTTGCATGGAGGAAACGCATCTTAATTGGGAGATAGTCCGCTTCTCCTAGGTTATTAATAATACTTGACTTTTATAAATTAAGGGTATATTATTCAGTGGAATCTGAAACCCGGCCAGTCTGGTTAGTAGGATTCCCCCGGGGTGCGTAAGCACCCCATTTTCTATATATAGACTATCCCGTGTGGATTTGTCGCTGACACCGAAGCACAGTGTATGGGAGCCAAGCGATTGATATAATAATTCCGCGCACCTACTTTACGCATATACAAACAGGGATTCAGGTACTGATATAATAGGTATGCACATAAATCAGCGGCTTGTATGAAATACGAGTGCGCTGAATCCCGGAAACTTGGATCTTCAATAATACTCTCTAAGGGTAGATTTCGATACCCTGGCCCGTACTGTGCTTTGTGCGGAATCGGATTATATCTGCGCATGGACCTTGTTAATTGGTTCAACCTTTTCTCATCCGTTTGATCCGGGAAGAGCATTCCCCGTTCATCGGGGTTCACAGGTCCGGGAAAGTTTCGATTCACTATCGTGTTTTCAAAACGCTGAATCAGCGTCCGCCATGCTATCTCGAAAATATGCTCCTTCTTATTACTATTAGGTTTGTCGGTCTTATCAACAGCGATAGAGATAAGGCTGAAGTCGGTCATGGTGGAGAGCTGAGTGGCAAACATGCGCAATATTTGAAAGCGTTGAGGTCGTGACAATCTCCGTAATACGCCGGAACGGTGAATCAACTCGGAGGCATGAATTTCCTCTCTGAGTTTCAAACCCAGCCTACTTCTGAGTAACCTGCGAAATTGTATCAAGTCATCCAGAGAGCGCTTCCAGCGCAATTCGTGTATCACCAATCCTGAGAGTATGAAATGACTCGTTGGAGAACCTTCACGGCCACAATCTCCGCTTTCATCAACATACATGAGGTACATAAGCAAACCTTATTTGTTATGTCAATACCCAATAACAGTATTGGAAATCTTCTGAATAGCCTGAGTTGATTCTGGTATAATTGGAACTCAATAAATATTGAAATACATTATAATGATCAAAAACCGTATAAAGCAACGTCAAAAATAATATTATAAATTGCCCGCCTATTACGTACATTCAAGCTAGTATCCCGATCGCTGGAAGAAGGAGTCCTTCCATGCGCAGTGTCGTACAATACATACTGTTCTGCCTCATCCTGTCCCCTCTCGGTGCCCAGCTGATATCCGAGGATGGCGGCACGGATATCTCCCACAAATGGGCCCTCCAGCTCAAAATGCCCGATCTGATCACCGGCACGGTCTGGAACGGCAATGCCGGCAGTATCTCCCTCCAGCGGGGTTTATCCAACTGGACCGCCCTCAGAATTGGACTCGACCTGTCGCTTCTGTCCAAAACGGATAAGCGATGGTATGACGTATCCGGTATCCAGATTTCGGATATCCCAACCCCGGTGAAAGAATTGACCCTCCAGGCTCACTTTCTATTGCATACCCCCTGCCTCGGTGCCAGCAGATTTTACCTGGGAGGCGGTCCCCTGTTTTCAGTTGGCCGGGAACATGAAACAAAGCCGAAATCCGATCATGATGAGGATCGCACCATGTGGGCCTGGGGTGTGGAAGCAGTAATCGGTTTCTCAGCGGTACTCACTCCCAAGGTAAACCTTTTCGCCGAATACAAGCTCCGTTTCGCCCGCCAGCACTACAAGGTGGAACGATGGGTTGACTACGGACCTGAAACCGTCCTGACGGAGACCTATGCCGAGAAGGTACGGCAAGCCGTACCACGCAGTGCCATCCCTCTGTTTGGTGTATCCCTCTACTTCAAATAAATATTCATTGCCTTGTCCAGGAAAGGAACCCCCCATGCGAAAACTCATTCTTGCGACGCTCTTATCTCATTCACCCTGTCACCCCTCACTGCCCAGGTAGCCGATACAGACAGCACCGCCGAAAGCACTCCCCGCAAATGGGCCCTGCAGCTTGCCCGCAATGATGGGCTTTCGGTCCTACGGCATACTGGTCCTAATGCCGCACTTCGAATTGGCTTCAACGCATCCCTCGGTTTCTCGTATCCTCAGTCAATTTCACATATCACCAGATACGATTTAGGAGTAGAGGTTCACTATCTGCTCTTAAAACACTCCGCTCATCAAGGCTCTTTCTATTTAGGCGGTGGGCCGTTAATGGGTGTCTATCATTACTATTCTGAGCATACAATAAATGATAGCACAGTTTCGATCTATGATAACTGGACTTGGCGGTTTGGAGCCAAGGGTATTGTAGGAATATGTTGGCGACTTGGTCCCCGATTGGCTTTGTTCATTGAGAATCAGGCGTATCTAACGGAGTATTCCGGTCATGAAGATAATTACTATCGAATTGGCGAAGTAGAATCAGAAGACAACGATAAAAACAGGCGGACGGAGAGTAGACTTAACTATTCGGTCATCGGTGCTACCTGGTACTTCCGCTAGTCCCATCAATCTGACATTTCCCCACTTTTTCGCGCACCTCGCGCACCAGGCGCACCAGGCGAACGACAACTCCCCTTTCTTTCCGTAACCTCCTCGCGGTTTGAATCGTAAACGCAACGCAAAGCGAAAGGAGGTTGCGAGATGAACCTGATCTTCAAACCGGGTACCCGGACCTATATCCTGTCGGGGATTGCCCTGGTAAGCGGGCTGCTGCTGCAGGCCCACGCCCAGGGAGTGCTGGAACTGGCGCCCCTGGTAAAACTGACCTTGACCTTCATCCTGACGGTGGTACTGCCCTTGGTGCCGGTGGCGATCCGCAAGGCCATTGCCGCCATGAATGCGGAAGCGAAAGCGGCAGCCAAAGCCGGTTCGCAGCGCTGAAGGGGGGTGTAGCTATGCCGGCGAACAAGACATCCCAGGACCGGTTGATGGAAAAGCTGCGGGCCATCCGCACTCTGGCGGAGGAGTCGGAGGAGCTGCTCGGTACGGCCACCCCCGACGTGGAAAAACTCTTGTCAATCCTCCAGGCCCAGGCGGGTCTGCAGCAGGTGCTGCTGGAGCAGCTGCTGGAGGTCATGGAGCCCACCGAGCTGGACCGCGATCTGAACGACACCTTTCAGCAGGCGGTGCAGGACCTGCTGAACTACTTCAGGGAGCGGGTGCATCTGGCCGGGAAGGTGGCGGACGCGGCGGCCCTGCGGCATCTGCGCAAGGAGTAACCATGCCCGCACGAATCAGCAGCCCGGAGGCCCGGGTGGCGCGGCTGGAGGCCCGTTTCCATGCCTTCCGGGCGGAAGTGCTGGCCTGGCAGCTGGAGCACGCCCGCCATCATGTACGGAACGAAGCGCGGTGGGGACTGGTAGCCTTGATGCGTGAGCACCCCTTTCGTACCCTGGTGATGGGTCTGGCGATAGGACTGGCTTTGGCGGCTGGGCCGGGAGAGGGAATCCTGGCACCGCTGGTCCGGTGGTGCATGGAGGTATTGGGACCATGAGCAACCGGCAACCGCGATGGAGAAGTCCGGTAGTCCTTGATAACCGGGCTCGGCGCCTTTATCTTAGCACAGATGTGCTCCCTTGGCAGGTGGAGGTGCATCGCGAACTTTGAGACACCGATGCAGGAAGGGGGGTGACCCATGGCACCGGTTCCGAAGCATATTGAAGAGATCCTCAGGGTGAACGCCCACCCCAAGTTCTACATACGATGGATCGACAAGCTGGATGAGATCTATGCCGCCATCGGCCGGTGGATCGAGAGGGCGGGGCTGCAGGATGACCGCGAGGAAATGGAGAAGATCGCGGCGTGGATCGTGCCGTACCTGTGCGCCGATCCCGGGGCGCGGCCCAAGATCTCCGACATGGATGCCCAGCATTTCAGGGAATCATGGATGGCGATCCTGGACGACCTGGAGCGGATGCACCGCAACAAGACTCTCCATACCTGGCTGGGAATGGGACAGAGCGAGCTGGAGCGCAAGATTGCCGTTGCGCGGAAGCAGTCCCAGCATGCCATTCCCCGGCGGAGTCATCACCGGAAGATCATGGACCAGGGCCTGGACGCCCTGTTCTGGCGGCTGGAGGACCTGGGCAAGGATCCCCACCAGCAGGAATTCGCCGTGCTGGAGCTGTTCAAGACTTTCGACTTCAGCTGCTTCAAGGAGATTTCAACCGACAAGGCCTACCGGATCGTGCACCGCATCCGGAAATCAGCCCTGCGCCAGCCGCGGGTGGATATCGAGCAGCTGACAGGGGTGAACTAGCTCCTACTCCCCCTCTGCCACAATCTCACTGGAATTCCAGGGCCGCGTCGTATGTGAGTTTCATGAGTTCTGCTTATATATTGATGCAATCGACATATTATACCCTCCAGAACACAATCTCCCTCTCCCTTCTCCTCTCAACTAGAAACTAGAAACTTGAAACTAATTCTCCTCCCCCAACTCCTCCAAAAGCCCCAGGAACTGCTTATTCCTCAGCGTAGTGGGTCCTGGTGCGCCCGATGCCATGCAGACTGCCCCAATTGTTGCCTATTTACCCAATGGATCCTAAATACGGTCACGTCTGTCGATATGAATCCAGTCCGCATCCGGTCCCATAAAAACTAAGTTATTGCTTAACAATAATGAGACAATAATTAAGTCATAACAATAAATAAGTGGCAATATAATTAGTTTATTGCTTAATATATGAGACGGGATTCGAGTCTTATAAGAGGTACAAGAACATGGATGCACATTACCGGTTGATTATGCTGGACCAAATGGATAACAAACTATCGAAGTTTAAAAAACTGTCAGATATTCGGTGTCCTCCCAAGGGCTGGGTTCGAGCAATAAGGGTTGCGCTTGGAATGAATGGCAGACAATTGGCCACACGTCTGGGAATGTCGATACCGGGAGTATCTGCACTAGAGACTAATGAGGCTAATGGAAAAGTAACACTTAATACACTAAGAAGAGCGGCTGAAGCCCTTGACTGCACGTTAGTCTACGGCTTTGCACCAAGAACGACGTTAAGAGAAATGGTTCACAAGCAGACATTGAAGATTGCCAGGACGCAAGTGGGCTATGTTTCACACACAATGCAGCTTGAAGATCAATTACCATCAAAGAAAACATTAGAGAAAGAAATAAAAAGGGTCACTGACGATCTAATGAATAATTGGCCCCGCACACTATGGGACGAGTGAAATGCAAATTGCGGATCCTTCAGGAGCAACCCCACTATCACCCGAAGAAACGGATGATCTAATACCGGTCACAATCACCAGTCGCGCTGATTTGAATGAATGGGAGCAAGCGAATATTCAGAAAGCAGAGGCATGGGCTTTTTCACGTGATCATAAAAACCTGGTAAGCAGTGAGTTTATTTGCACTCTACATAAGAAAATGTTCGATAGTGTATGGAGATGGGCCGGCCAGTACCGGAGAAGTGCCAAAAACATTGGAATAGAGTGGCCGGACATACCCGTTGAGGTAAAAAAACTATGTGATGATTGTAACTACTGGATTCAATATCAATCATTCGCATCTGATGAGATAGCAAGTCGTTTCCATCATCGGCTCGTAACGATTCACCCCTTTCCTAATGGTAATGGGCGGCACTCAAGAATGATGGCTGACTTGATAGTTACTTCTTTAGGATACAGCCGCTTTACGTGGGGGGGCGGGCCAGGACTCGCTCCGAATGATACTGTCAGAAGCCAATATCTCAACGCTTTAGCAAAAGCTGATCAAGGAAACTTCGAGCCATTAATCAGGTTTGTCAGATCCTGATGAT